>CAYXEK010000166.1:0-7211 GCA_964463985.1 uncultured Verrucomicrobiota bacterium | reverse complement strand
AGCCGTAAAATTCCCCGGCCCTGCTCCAAAGCCTGCGCGGCAATCGTTTCTGTTTTCATTTTTTTATTCCTGGCATATTCATCTTACCACAAATATAGTTCCGCCGCGCAGGATTTCAAATGCGCCCATATCCACAATGCGTTGCCGCACGCGCGGATTGCCGTCCAAGTCCAGCGCGCCGGTCATCCAATCCTGATTGATGCCGGCATTGATGCATGGTGATTGCGGCCGCAAGCGCAGATCGCCGCCGGACAAATCCACAAACAACGGGTCGGCGTCAATATTTCCGTCGCCTGTGACAGGCGGGGAGACGTCACAATAGGTCAGGCCGGTATCGCCGGAAGCATGCCGGTAATTCGGATCGTCCGGCGCCGTGTTGTAGTAGATGATGGTATTGGTCGCCGCGCCCGCGCCATTGATGAACAGGCCGCCGGCGGCAACACCGGCAGAGTTACCGGCGATGGTAGAATTGAGGATTGTGCCGGTTTCGGTGTAAACTCCGCCGGCATTGGTCACCGCGCTGTTGCTGGTCACCATGCAGTTGATGATGGTGGCGCGCAGAGCGTATATCCCGGCCCCCTGGTTGCCCTGGTTGCCGGTGAATTGGCAATCGCGGATGGTGACATCACGCGCGTCGGAAAATATTCCTCCACCCTGTCGCGCGCCGGACCATGAAGCATAATAACGCGCATTGTTGTTCTCAAACTGACAGCTTGAAATCACCATATTGGACGCATAGGCCGAGTAAGCAAGGCCGCCACCCTGATGTCCGCTGAGATTATTCCGGAATTGACACCGGGTAATGGCGGCCGGGAGGTGGTTGGTATCAGCGATCGTCCTGAAACTCAGCGCACCGCCACCAACTGAATTCGTGTTGTTTTCAAAAATCGAATCCGTAACCTCCACTTGTCCATATGTGGCATAAACCCGCAAGGCGCTGCCCGCGGTAAATGCTTCATTGGCTATAAACACGCAATTGGTGATCCTTGCTTTAACATCGGTGACCACCGGGCGGCTCAAATGCAAAAATACACCTCCGCCATACACACTGATGCCGGGTGTTGCTAGAGCGCGGTTGTTTAAAAATGCACAATCTTCGATTAAGACATCAAAACGACGGGCGCCAATCCCGATAATACCGGCGCCATTCTTGTCCGTTATCGTGTAATTCCGGATAGTAAGCCCCACAATCTCCTGTTTTAGCCCGGGATTTGCGTAATATGCGTCCGTTTCAAAAAAAATCCCGCGGTTTCCCCCGGCGTATGTTCCGTCCAGGATGGTCGCGTCACGACCGTCAACGCTTTCGATCCTCAGCCCGGCCGAAAATTGGATGGTATTGGTGGGATAATACGTCCCTGCCGCCACCAAAACCAGTCTTGCGGCGGTATTGGTCATGGCGGCATTGACGACCTCAATGAGGTTGGTGCCGGCCGTCGCCCAGTTGGTGTAGGGGTCCATGGGGATTGTGCCCGATGTCCCGGGCGGTACAACGTAGTGAGTGGCGGCAATGACCTGCGAGCCGGCCGCGGCCTGCCAGGCCAGAGTAACCGTAAGCATCAAGTTTTTGCGCATAATTTTACTCCTCCGATTGCATTGTTTTGAATCCAGCCGCCGTGTTTGGCATGGTTTGTCGCCGTCAGCCTTTCCAAGGTTCGGCATTCCGGTTTACCTGACGATACGATTATTGTTATTATTTTTATACCATAGCGCATGAAATCCCCCCTGTCAAAATCATTCAAAGCGCTTCATTCGGCGTAAATTTCAAATATTTCAAGGTGTTCCAGGCGCGCCAGCCGCAATTCCAGCAGACCATCGGCCGCGGAAAATTCATGCGCCGCGCCCGTCGCCACGCGTCGGACGCGGCGCGGGTAAAAGCCGGCAGGCAACCGCAAACGCAAACTTAGATTCAAGGCAGGCGGCGCGGGCAGTTCCTCGGGATAATTAACCAGGCCCAGAATCAATGCGTTCGCCGAGCTGCTGCGCAATAACGTTACCTCCACGGCAGCCGGCAGGTTTTCCGCGGCCGTGATGAATGGGGGAATGTATTGCCGGAACAGTGTCCGGGCGAATTCCTGTTGCGCGTGCTGACGGTGTTTCAATAGCGAAGAATAGAGATACACCGCCGTGCCGCGGCCATGCCGGTTGACCGTCAGGCCGGCGTATTCCGTCAGCATGCCGGGCGGGTTGGAATGGATCGAAGCATAGCGTTCGGGGTCGTTCACCGGGAAATCCGGCAGCGCGACTTTCCACAGTACCTGCGCCGTCACCGGTCGGACCAGGGGCGCCGCCAGTTGCGTGCAGGAAACCAATTCGCCGGCGATATCCAGATAATGGACCGTGTCGGTCATCCGGCCGGTATATGTGATGCCCAGCACATCGGCCAATTGGAAATCGCCCGCGTCGCGCCCATGCTCGTCATAGCGGGAAGTCAGGCCGGTGGCGATCAGCGTGCCGCCGGCGCGGACGAACTGCCGGATGCGCGCAGTTTCGCCGGCGCTCAGGTAGGCGGCATTGTTGACGATCAATGTCTGGAGTCCGGCCCAGTCCGGCGTCCGGTCAATAATCATGCGGTATGGAATGTGCATTTGCCCCAGCGCCGCGGCGGCGCCGATGATTTCATCCGTGACCGCATTGCCGCGGATATCCATGTTAGACCGGGTTGCGGTGAGCGCATTGAGCGGGGTGCCGTTCAAGGCCGTGTTGACGCTGGAGTTGCTGGAAAAATATATTCCGCAGGCGGCCTGCAATACCGGGACATGGCGCTGGATGCATTCCTTGAACGGGCGCAGCCGCGCGCCGACCCGGCCCAGCCGCTGGTAGACGGATGCGTTCAAGGTGCCGTCGGGATTGATGGCGTCAATAAAGAAATAGGCGCCGCCATTCGCCAGGGTGGTGGCGGCGTGCAGCAAAAGTTCCTCTTCCGATTTAGAAGAAGTGTGGTCGCGCAAATTCACGCAGCGCGAGGTCATGAACTCGTAAGGCTGGTGTTGCGAGTAGGCGGCAAAGATTTTGGCGCCCGGCCGGTGCTGATATTTTCCGCCGTAGAAATCCCCGGACGCATAATCGGAGGCATCCGCGATGCCGGAGCTTTGGCCCAGCATCCACCCGTGCAAAATGGGCGAGAACTGGTGGGTTACGCTCCAATCCGGGCGCAACGCCTTGACGTGCGCAGTCAGGCTGGCCGCGAATTCGGCCAGCCAGCGCTCGCGCGCGCGTTGGAACCGCACCCAGGCCGGATCGTTCCAGTTGATGGCGCGCGGAATTCCCGCGCCCGTTTCGGCGGTATATTTTTGCCGGCATTGCGCGCATTCGCATACCAACGGCCAGAAGGTCATATCAACGAATACGCCGCTGACGCCATACGCGGTAAGTTCCGCCAACTGTGCCCGGGCGAAAGCCGCATATTCGGGGTGGTTGGGGCAGGCATAGTAATACCGGCCGTCATGATCCTTGCCGTTGGCGTCCTGCTGCCGCCATGCCGGATGCTTTTTGGCGGCGTCGTTATGATAGATCACGGTGTAATAAGCAATCGGCACGATGCCCGCCGCGCGCAGCCCGGACACCACCGCGCCAAAAATGTCGCGGCCGTGCAACCCGCCGTGCATATGGCCGGCGGCGGTGGGATAATAGCAGTTGCCGTTATGATCGCAGGCGTAGACCATGGCCGAGTCCACACCGGCGGTTTGGACCATCCGCACATATTCGCCGGGACCGAAGCGCGCCATGTATTCCGGCTTAAGGTCGGAAATATGATTGTCAATCAACAGCCGGGCATAACAATTTTGCATCCAGTGCATAGTTTTGCCGTCCTCTCCACCGCCGTGCTTATGGCCGGGATGCCGGTTGGACGTCAGGGCGGCCGGGTTGGAATTCCAACAACCCGAACCGCGATGAATCATGGTGCGCGCCCGTACCTGCCCAGGTATAACTCAAATGTTTTTCGTCGCGATTGCGGTTCCAATAGAAGTTCACATGCCATTGGGACCCGGGCTTTGGCAGAACGCAGCCCAACTCGCCGAAGGGAATGACCAGATCGAAATAAAACCGGGGCGGCTCCCGGCAGGCGATGGTCTTGCATTTAAAATCCAGGTTGGCGCCGATGTCAAAACCGCCGTCAATTGATTTGACGCCATCGAAAATCGAGCCATCCGGGTCAATGATGATCTGATGATACTGGCCAAGCTGGTCCAGCCCGGCTTCCGCCAGCCCGGGCTGTTCCGTGCAAAGGAATATCTCCAGCGAGTCTTTGCTCCAGACATCGCTGTCACGCGCAAGCTTGTTGCCCCCGCCTTTGGTGATGAAGGCATCCGGCTGCCCAATTTTTCCGCTGATATAGAGGTTGGTTTTATCATAACTCATGAATATCTGGGATTTGATGATATCGTCCGGCTCGCCCGTGTCGTTGCGCGCCAGAACCAGCGGCCGGATGCCGGCCGGACGCCACTGGTCGGCGCGCAGCCCTTTTTCGCGATCGGGTGTATATGGCAGGCAGTTATACTGGTAAACCTTGCCCAGGTCGAAAAAACGGCCTTGCTGGAAAAACGGCGCTGTGCCATCCACCATGAATTTCGCCCGGTCGTAATAAATCGTCCCGGCCTCCGTCTTGGCCAGTGCCTGGCGCAAGATGCCTTCCAGTTCATCCCGGATGTTCCGCGGGTAAGTTTCCGCCCAATAGACGGTTTTCGGCAACCCGCTGTTGTAACAAACCTTTTCCGGGTCGGGTAAATTTTGCCATTTAACATTTTCCCAGCGGTCTATGACAGCGCGGTAATAATTGAGCATTTTCGAGGCCGCCGGCCCGAACATTATGGCGCAATACTCATCCACACAGGCATCCACATTGAAATCCGGATTCCAGTTGATCTTATACATCATGTAAAGCATCAACGCGTCCAGCGCGTAAGAATAGCGGCGATCGCCATTGAACAGGCTTCCGGAAATGGTGTCTTTCATGGCCGTGAAATATTTCTGGTAATAATGCGGCGCCATATAGGGGATGGTGAAGCCGGCGCTGCGCGGGGCATGCGGATAATGTTCCCAGATATGCGGGCGTTCGCACGAAAGCGCGCTCAATTGTTTCAAATGCCGCATGCACGCCGCCCATACGTTGGATTCCTTCAGAAAGGCAGCGGAATGCCCCATGACGCCATGGCTGGCTGGAAATATAATCATATTGCCCGGGTTTTCGCGGGCGACAAAATCCGGGATGTATTTGTATTGCCCGTAAGTCATGGTCAACAACGCCTTGTCCGGCCAGCGCTCCTTGCAGGCTTTGGCCAGATCAATAAAATACCGCCAAATGAATTTCGAATAAAGCCCGCCCGGCATATTGGGATCGGTCAGTTTCAGGCATTCTTCACAATGGCAGCCGCGGAAAGCATCGGCAATCCCCCAGTTGATATACCGCCGGTTCGGGCCGAACTCCCTGTTACACGCCAGGAAAAGTTCGCAGTCTTGTTTGGTTCGGAATCCACCGCCATACCATCGGCCAATCGCGTCAATATGCGCGTTAAAACCGTCTTTGCTGGTGTAGCACCGGTAGGCGGAATACTTGCCGCGGTCGCCCACTGCCCGCGTGCCATCCGCCCGCAACGCAAAATACTCGGGGTGAGATTCGCCATAAACCAGATGCCAGTGCGCATCGTTATGCCACCCCATCCGCAATTTCACATCGCCCAGCCGCATCAGGGTGTTCCAGAAAAGCGCGTCCGGGCCGGTGGTTTTGATCAACCGCATGTCCAACCCCCCGCCGTAACCCAGCGCGCGCATGTCAAACACCGGCGTATCCGCATACGACACCGGCGGGATTGCCAGGTCAGTCCGGGCATAATCGGGCACATGCAGACCGATTCCCGGAAAATAAAACCGGACGCCGACGAGCCGTTCCAGAAAATCCAACGCGGAAAAGAACGTGCCGCGGCTCTGATTGCGGTCGTTGATATCCAATCCGGCTTTGGCAATCAGCCGGTTTTCACATTCCGCATCCTTGCCCGCCAGGACCAGCCCCTCCGCCAAGCTTGCCACCGCCAGGCTTTCCGCGGGCAGGATTTGCGCCCGTTCAAACACGGCTTGCACCGCCGGCAAGCCGCAGGGACCGGCAAAAATCGCCCGCCCCTCCGCCGGCGGACGGTTGGTGATGATGAAATCGGCGCCGCATGCCTGATCCAGATACTTTTTGAGCAGGCTGGCAATCTGGCGGTAGTAGACCGGGTCCGCGCATACAATCGGGGTGAGCGCCTGGCCTTGGGAAGCGATCCGGAGCGGCGGCAGGCCGGCATGTTTGGTGATGGCCACCGGACTCAGCGCCGGAGAATTCCATGGTTCGGCAATGTCGAATTCTCCGCCATACCCCTGCAACATAATGCCCAACCATCCCACTGCAGCGATTATTTTGCGCCGCATGACACCCCCCCAACCATTTCGTTTTTCACCGCAGCACCTGATGCATCAGGCGCTGACCAGCATCCGTGCACAACTACGGCGCTGGGCTCAGCTCCAAATTTTATTTTGTGCTGGTTGGTTTACTGCCGTCAGCCTGCCGATAACGCACAAACCGGACTCCAGCATCGGCGCCGTCCGCGCTCAAGCCTGCGGCTGGCGACCCGGACGCTAGGCGGAAATCGCCCTGTTCCAAATCCACAAACATCGGATCGGCGTAAACTCCATGCCGCTCGTATCCCAACTCCTGGATTTGCGCAAATGTATCGCAGCGCACGGATAATTTTGAGTATCCGCCCTTGGGCGCCAATCCCAACAGGGCCATCTGCTTGGATTTGTTGCGCCAATGAAGATTCCAGTCGCATACCAGCCCGGTCAATTTATCCGGCACCAGCCAGATGGCCGGATTGGCTTTGTAGTCCGGCACGCCATCCACCAGGATATTGCTGACGATGCGGTAGCGGGCATCGGGCGCGCCCCAGAGCGTGATGGAGTTGACGCCGCTCCAATGAAAAGTGTTATGCGCAATGGTGACTTCATCACAACCGTCCATAAAAAGATTGTCAAAGCCGCCCAGGAACAGGCAGTCTTCAATCAGCGCCTGGCTGGTCCGGCGCAGCAGCGCCAGACGGCAACTGACGCCGTTATCCGCGCGTTGGAAACAGAGATGGCGCAGCGTGACATCCCGGCAGTCGGACACGGCCACCGCCGCGAATGCAGTGGTGTACCACAACCCGCCGAGGGCAACCCCCTCTCCCCCCCCATGTTCCAAA
>CAYXEK010000165.1:0-7348 GCA_964463985.1 uncultured Verrucomicrobiota bacterium | reverse complement strand
ACTGACTTCTGTCTCCTGAATACTGCTTTCAAAAGCTGGCTTTTGAAAGCAACTCTGGTATCACCGTTTCCCCAGCACCGGCGCGGCGCCGGCCGGGCCGAATTCACCGCGCATTTCACGTCCGTTCATCAGCACGCCCCAGGCGGAGGTCGGCGGGTAATAATAAGCCGCATCCGTGCGTCCGTCGCCATTGTAATCGCCGGGCACGGGAATGACGCCATACCAGCCGAACTGTCCTTCTGCGGCTGGCTGCCCGTTCATGGGGTAAACGCGCCACCAGCCGGTGTTGGAGTTGAACACCGCCAGGTCGGTCCGGCCATCGCCATCGTAATCTCCCGGCACGGGAATTTCATTCGGTCCGCCCCATTGCAGGTTGGAGTTCTGCCCGAACCAGGTGCGGATGGACCAGACGCCGGAGGCCGGATCGTAAACCGCCAGGTCGGTCCGGCCATCCCCGTCGTAATCCCCCGGCACGGGAATATGGGTCGGCCCGCCGTGGCTGATGCTCAGCAGTTGCTGATTGTGGTACGGATAAATATGCCAGACGCCGGTAACGCGGTCATACAGCGCCAGTTCCGTAAACATGTCGCCATCGTAATCGCCCGGCACGGGATCCATGTTGGCCATGCCGAAGGGCAGGTCATAACGTTGACCGTTCATGGCAAACACCTGCCACAGGCCGGAAGACGCCTGGTACAGCGCCAGGTCGCTGAGCCCGTCGCCGTCAAAGTCTCCCGTCAGCGGCGTCATCGAGGCATCGCCGAATTGCGTCCGGTCGGCCATGCCCGCCATGGTATAGACATGCCAATTCCCGGCGGCGGGATCGTACAGTACGGCGTCGGTGCGGCCGTCGCCGTCGAAGTCGGCCGGGCTGGAGGAAGGACCATAGCAGGGCGGCCGGTAATACGGATAACTGTCGCGGTCCAGCGGATCGGTGTTATACCGCCGGAGCTCCGCGCCGTCCGAATAGCCGTCGCCGTCGCTGTCCCAGACGGTGGGATTCAAAACCGGACCGCCGGCGCGCGGCTGGTACCCGTAAAACACGCCGTTGTAATGGACTTCAAAGGCGTCCGTCAGGCCGTCGGTGTCGCTGTCCAGCAGGCGGGGATTCAACACGCCGCCGGCATAACGGTATTCCTGGTAGTTGGTCTCGCCGTCGCCGTCGAAATCCGTGTCGCCGGTTTGATTCAGGCTGCCGAAGTATTCCATTTCCCAGGCGTCGGGCAGCATGTCGTTGTCCACATCATGGTCGCGCAGGACCAGCTTGCGTCCGTTCAACTGCATGGTGTTCACCAGCGCGAGCATCCCGGGCTTGTACATGTTGTTGTTGTCCTGCACGAAGCCCTGCGTTTTCCATGCCTCCCAGACCCCGGATGGCGCCCCGCCGAACGGCGCAGTGTCAATATAGGCCCGCACGTAATACGCGCCCTCGGGCAATCCCTGGATGGTGAAGGGAATGATCTTGTTGGGATCGGAAGTGCGGGGTATGTCAACATGCACCCGGGCCTCCGGCACGCCGCTGAAGCCGATATTGTCAAAGGCTTCCACCACGATTTTAGTCGCGGAGGTTTTGCCGAAGTAATAAATATTGCCCCGGATGGTGCGGGTGTAACTGCTGTTGAGATTAATGTTGAAGGTCTGGACCGAGTTCAAATCGTCGCCGGACCACGGTCCCAGGCCGGCCGGATTCCAGGCGGCCACGCGCCAGAAATAGGTGCCATTGCCCCAGTCGGAGGCGTAAGCGTCGGGATAATCGCGGCAGATGCCGTCGCGGTCGCGGCCCGGCGCGGGAAAATAGCGATCCTCGACCAGCGTCAGGCGGCCGTCGGATTCCTTGCGCGCCACTTGCAGGCGGTACATGGTGGCGTTGGTGCCCATGGTCCACTCAAACTGGTTGCGGGCGGCATACAGCGTGGCGCCGCGGGGCGCGACGGCGTAAGTCCGTTCCGGCAGGCTCCAATTGATATAGAACGTGCCGTTTTGAGTTCCCGCCCACCAGCGGTAGGACCCGGCCGGCATGCCATAGTAGCCGTAGCGCTGGCAATCCCATTCATGGAAGAAATCGCGCGGGGCGCGGATGTACAGGTCGAAGTGGTTCGGCGAACCTTCGATGCTGGTGTGATTGAGAATCACATGCGTCAGGGCGTTGGTTTCGGATATATTGGTCACGCTGGGCAGGCTCCACTTGAAGCGATGATATCCCGGCAGATTTTCGTGCAGGTAAATTCGGATATCCCGCAGATCTGAAACGCCCAGGTTATACGGCTGGCGATGGGCCACGCCGAACGGCTCGCCCTCATCCCAGCGGTTATTGCCGTTAACATCCAGGATACCCGCCAGGTATACCGGGCCTTCCTTGAAGCCGGAGAAACCGAACATGGGGTTTTCCGGATCAAGGTACGGATAGGAAACGCTGATTTCGTTGCCTTCGTACGGCACCTCGTCATTCGCCCATGTGAGGGAGAACTCGCCGGTATTGTAATCCAGCCGGCCGGCGACGCCTTCGCCTTCGCCTTCGCCTTCATACGTGAAAGTCTCCGGGCCGGTAAAGGTAAACGTCGCGTAACTGTAAGTCACCTGCTGACCGTCCCACCAATACATGATGGCCGAGATTCTGACCGCCGTGCCCGCCCGCACGGGCGCGTAAGGCAGGCGTCCGTTATAGGTGCGGGTGCCATTGGCGTAACCGATGACTTCGGAGACGGTGTTGTCCAGTCCGATCTGCGAGGCTTGCTCGGAGCCGTCCATGGAATTTGTCTGGTAGCCCCAGACGCGGTATTGGCCGGTTTTCTGGCCGGTGTAGATGATCCGCCCGGTAACGCGCGGACTGGGATGGCTCCCGGAACGCGAGGGATCGGTGCCGGCGATGAACTCGGCGTAATTGCTCCATCCGTCATTGTCATTATCCAGGTACGAGTCATCCCGCTTGGGATCCAATCCATATTCGGTTTCCCAGGTATCGGGCATGCCGTCGCCGTCGTCATAGAGTTCGCCCCAGGTCAGGGCGTAGGGATCGGTTGTGCTGCGGCTGTCGTAATCGCTCAGGCCGTCGCCGTCGGTATCCCAGTTCGTCGGGTTGGTGCCGGCCATGTACTCGGCCCAGTTGGACAGGCCATCGCCGTCCGGGTCGCCCCAGCGGCCGTTGATGCCGGCGGCGTCGTAAGGGTCCAGCCCGTACAGGATTTCCCACCAGTCCGGCAAGCCGTCGCCATCGGCATCGGTGGAATCCGGGTCATCCGGATCAAGCGTCTGCATCCAGGTGACATCCGGCCTTTTGCCGGACGCGCGCCCGCACATCCACAACCCGCGCCCCATGTCAATATTGTAAGCGCTATGCGTGAAATTATACGGATTGGCGGGATTGCGGAAATCGTCCGGCAAAGTTATGGCCAGGTAATTGGATGCGCTGATGCCGTATGCATCCGGGCTGGCGGCAGTGGCGACGGGATTAGTGCCGATGACGCGCGTGTCCAGCGGCGGCATGCGCGGGATGCGTTTGACGCGGTCGGCGGCTATCACCAGGAACTTGCTGTTGTATATTTGCGAATAATTGATCGTCAAGGGAGGACGCTGGGCCAGCGGGAATTCGCTGGGCACAATACCGTCAATCTCCGGATCCGGCAGGCTGTTGAAGGTATAATAGGCAAAAAGTTTGTTGACCGATTCCGTATAGGGGCCGTTGCCGGGCAAAACGACGCCTACCTCGTCGGGCGTCAATTCACGATCCTTGCGCAGGATGATTTCCGACTGCGGCAGCGCGCGATCCCAGACGCGCACTTCATCAATACAGCCGGCGAAGAATTTTTCGCCGACTTTGGGAAAATGCCATCCGCAAACCAGCTCGCGGGCGCCGACGCTCAAATTGCAATTCGGATGCCAGATGCCGTAGTTGCCTTCAATGCCCCGCGCCGGCACATCGGTAGTATGATGCGTCACCGCCGCGGTGCCGTTGACGTACAGGGTAAGTTTCGAGCCGTCAAACACGCCTGCCAGGTGCATCCACTCGTTCGGGCGCAATTGGCCCGCCAGCGAGGAGGCCGACGCCCGCTGTGTCGTATAGCCGCTGACGCCGTGGAACAGGATATACGGCACGCCGTCGGCGCCGATGCCCAACTGGAAATTGGCCAACGATACGGTTTGCGTGCCGGTCGGCGTGTCCACGGTGTATCCCGACGATTTTTCGACGGCGACCTGGTCGTTCGGCGAAGCCAGACGCGCCGGCAGCACCCAGGCTTCCACGGTGAACTTGGAGAAATCGCCGTAGTGCGACCAGGCGTACGAACGGCCCCAGGAGTTCGTGCCGTCCAGTTTCAGCACCCGGTTGCGCACCGGGTTCTGGTCGTCCAGCGGATCGCTGGCCGCGATCGTCCCGTTGGTGCGATACCCGGTGGTTTCCTGGTAATCGCCGATCATGTCATTGTCGGTGTCGAACCCTTCCGTCATCGCCGCCCAGCGGAACGGCACGGAACCGCGGGTATCGCTGTACAAGATGCCGCCGAACTCATAGGAACTCCAGCCGTTGGTAAGTTCCGCCCGGTAATTGCGCCGGATGAAACTGTAAACGCCGCCGGCGTAGGGATCCGTCCGCCACAAAGGCGCGGGACAGGTGTGCAGGTGGGCATTGCGGTAATAAGTGTATTCCTGGAAGTTCGGCAGGCCGTCGTTGTCCGGGTCGTTGTTCACGCAGCCGAAACAATGCGGGCCGACGATCTCGCGCACCATGGCGAATCGCACCGGATCGTGTTTCTTAAATATGCGGACATTGTTGCGGAAGTAATCAATCAAATCCATGGGATAATCAAACGGATCGCCCGGCAGGCCGACCTGGTAACCCGCCCTGCCGGGGTGGGCATCCACCACGCCCACCAGCGGCATCCAGATTTCCTGTGCGGGACGGCCGCTGTCAATCTTGGAGATAAAGCCCACCAGCGGATTGAGGCAATGGAACACTTCCCAGAAATCATCCATGCCGTCCCGGTCGCTGTCGAGTGGATTAACCGGGTCCACCACGGCATCCTCTGCCGGCTGCGGAAAATCATATCCGGCATAAGTGGTTTTATAATCCTCCATGCCCAAGGCGCCCGCCGCGGGGAATTCATCCCGCAACAACGCCAAATCGGTGATAAGGCCGTTGTAGTAAAGGAATGACGGACAGGTGAAGAAATCCGGCGGGAGGAATACATTGACCTTGCCCCAGGTCCAATCCCACCATGACATCTGGCGCGACAGGAAATACAAATACCAGCCCGGATCGCTGTATTGCCACTCGGGCACCGTGCCGGTCCAGTATTCCTGCCAGTTAAGCAAGCCGTCCTGATCGTCATCGTCATCGGAGTTGTTATAGCGCGGATCTATCCCGGCATATCTCTCCCAGCCGTCCGGCATCCCGTCCCGGTCGGCGTCCACCAGGGTCGGACAAGTCATAGCGTCGCGCTCCTGGCCGTCATCCAGCCCATCCCAGTCGGTATCCGCCGGATGCGGGTCGTTCGGCGCGGGAGCAATGATGGCGCCCGGATCCGTCGGCCAGATCTTGGTGTCCCAGGCCAGGTCGCGGCTGAGCGGATGCGAAAGGTTGGCCCATTCGTCCAGGTTCCGCAAGTTGGAGAAGGGACTTGGTTCATCGTGGTTCCAACCGGCATCCGCCGCGTAATTGGGATTCAGTCCGACATACAATTCCCAGCCATCGGGAATGCCGTCGTTGTCGCTATCCTGGTTGACCGGCTGCGTGAAAGCTGTGCGGTTCGGAAACAGGAAATCGTCATTTTCCGCGATCACGCGGCCGCCGGCATTCCATGACACGCGGCCCAGGTAATCGCCGCCCAGGTATTCCTGGTAAGCATTGTAACGCTCCGTCATCCACGGGCCGGTCCAGGTAATGGAAATCGAGATATTGGTAAGGGTATAGCCGGCAGTCAGCGATCCCTCGAACCAGGCCGTCACCGGCGAAAACGACGATTCCCCGGGCGAGCCATCGGGGAACAGCGGCGGCGGGGCCATGTAAACCAGTTCATTTTTGATGGCCGGGTTGATCATGGGGATATCCATGCCCGGGGTGTAAATCCCGTCGGCGTCCATGTCCACCCAAACCGGGTAGCCCGGCAGGTAACGCGGCAAGCCGGACACCATGCCGTAATAAACATCGCTGAGCACCGTGCCCGGCAAGCCGTTGGATAATGCGCTGTCGCCGATCAGGACGGTATCGGTATACAGGGTAAAGGCGTTGTCGCCGTCAACATCCACCCATACTTGTCCATCCGGGCCGGTCAGTACATTGTCGGCAAACAATGTGCCCGAAACCACGTTGGTGATGCCGTTGGTCATCTCCAGCACGTGCAGGTCGCGGCGCACGGCCATGTAATCGGCGTCGGTATTGGCCAGCGCATCGCTGTAATCCAGCGGGTTCAACTCGTAATGGTCTTCCCACCAGTCATCCATGCTGTCGCCGTCCGTATCGGCATGCGTCGGGTCGGCGCCGAGCAGGTACTCCGCTTCGTCCGTCAACTCGTCGCCGTCGGTATCCCAGTTGCCGGCGTTGGCGATGATGGGATTAAGCGTCACCCAGCCAAGATTGGCGCTGGCGGTCAAGCCGCGGGCAGAAGCCTCCGCCGAGCGCCAGTACCAGAAATAATATTCCCAGCCATCGGTCATCGTGTCGTCGTCGGTATCGGCCACCAGGGGATCGGTGCCCGGATCGTCATCCGGCGTCCAGAAAACATCGAAAGTGGTGGCGGAAGTCCAGCGGCCGCCGTTTGTGGAAATAAACCCGTCGAAGCCGCGGCATTCCAGGAGATTATGAAAAGACGGCCCGCCGGCGTAACCGGTTTTAGCCCCCACTCCCAGCGTTTGCGGGGTAAGCATGCGCGTGCGCATCAGCGGGTAGCCGGGAATTGCGCCGGCAATTCCATCGTAGGAAACCCAATATACTCCGCCGGCCATATCACCGTCCGGAGATTGCGAATCATCCCGGACGGCGACCATGGCCGGCGGGTTGGTTGCCGTGGAGGGAATCCAGTCGCCATCGGCGTTGCCGTAAGATCCATTGACCGTGGCGCTATCTTTGGGATTCAAGCCCCAGGCGACTTCCCAGGAATCGGGCAGGCTGTCGCCGTCCAGATCGCCGGCATCGTCCCACGGGTATTTCTCGCGGCTGAACAGAACCGTGACAATCCGGTCATTGTCCATCTTCAAGGTTATGGGATTAACCCGGGTGGGCGAAGTGTAACTGCCCAGTTCGTTGTTAATCCAGGTCGAGCCGTTCCAGCGCCGGCCGGTCCAATCAAACAGGTAACTCCTGTAAGTCACGCCATCCACGACGATATTGGAGGGGATGGCCGTCAACGTCACTTCC
>CAYXEK010000164.1:2136-7358 GCA_964463985.1 uncultured Verrucomicrobiota bacterium | reverse complement strand
CCTCGCCTGGGACATGCAGCTTGGCGGCTACGGCTACCGCGCCGTCGGCAAGTAAGAAGGGATTGGCGGGCAATGCGGCCGGCCAGGAGCCATGCGGGCTGGCCTGTATTCCAAGCCGGGCCGCTTGCGGGCGTAGTTTGCCTGGGAAAAAAGCCGTACGCATGCAGGCGTTCATTCCAGGCGGGAAGGTGCAACATGTCGTTGATTTTGCAGGATATCACGCAAAGCGTCGGACATACGCCGTTGGTGCGCATCCGGAAGTTGATTTCCGGCGGGGCGGCGGTGCTGGCGAAGCTTGAAAGCCGCAATCCACTGGCTTCGGTCAAGGATCGTGTCGGCGTGGCGATGATCGAGGCGGCGGAAAAGGCCGGCAAAATCAACCAGCGCACCATGATTGTCGAGCCGACCAGCGGCAATACCGGCATTGCCCTGGCGTTTGTCTGCGCCGTGCGCGGCTATCGCCTGCTTTTAACCATGCCCGAATCCATGAGCATCGAGCGCCGGAAGGTGCTGAAAGCCTTGGGGGCGGAAGTGATTTTGACGCCGGCCGCCCAGGGCATGCCCGGCGCCATCGCCCGCGCCAACGAGTTGATGGCGGCCGAAAAAAACGCGTTCATGCCGCAGCAATTTGAAAATCCCGCCAATCCGGATATTCATCGGCGCACCACGGCTGCGGAAATCTGGGCCGATACGGACGGCCGGGCGGATATTTTGGTCAGCGGGGTGGGCACCGGCGGCACGATTACCGGCGTGGCCGAGGCGATCAAGGCGCGCAAGCCCGGGTTCAGGGCGGTTGCCGTCGAGCCGGCGCAAAGTCCGGTGATCAGCCAGGCCTTGGCCGGCGAGGTCTTGACGCCGGCTCCCCACAAAATCCAGGGCATCGGGGCGGGCTTCATTCCCGGGACGCTGAATCTGAAAATTATAGATGAAGTGGTCAAGGTTGACCAGGACGAGGCGATTGAATTCGCGCGGCGCGCGGCCCGCGAAGAAGGCTTGTTTGTCGGCATTTCCAGCGGCGCGGCATTGTCCGCCGCGGAGAAAATCGCCCGCCGCCCCGAAAACAAGGACAAAATAATCGTCGCCATCCTGCCCAGTTTCGGCGAAAGATACCTGTCGTCGCCCCTTTTCGCGGATCTGGCTTAACCGGCCTTTTTGATCGCGTTCTGCCGGAAAATAATCCTTGTTTTTTTGCGGGTGTATGAATATTATGTTCATAGTTTTTGAAATAATTGTGCATTTATAATATGAAGCCGGAGCAGCGCCAGCAGCAAATCATGGAGCGCCTGCGGGCTGTGCCGCAGGAATGGCACGTGGCCGACTTGGCGCGGACCATGCGGGTTTCGCAGTTGACCATCCGGCGCGATTTGGAAGTTTTGGAAAAAAACGGGGCAATTGTCCGCACCATCGGCGGCTGCCTGGCCGTCTGGCGGTTGCATCATGCGGATTATCAGCGGCGGGTGGCGCATAATTTCGAATTAAAACAGGCAATCGGCCGCGCCGCGGCCCGGGAAGTCCGTCCCGGGGACGTCCTCCTGATCAACGACGGATCCACCGCGTATCACCTGGCTTCCTGCCTGGGCGCTTGCGGGCCGTTGTCGGTCTACACCAATTCCGTCGCCATGATCGGCGAATTGCGCCGGTTCGAGAATGTGCGGCTGTATATCCTTGGCGGCGAATACAATGCGCGCCTGTCGTTCATGGCCGGCGCTCTGCTGCAAAACGCGCTGGAAAATTTGGCGGCGGACGCCGTGTTTGTCGGCGCGGACGCGATTGACGGCCGGGGACAATGCATGACGCTGGATCAGGAGACCGCCAATGTGGCGCGCCTGATGCTGCGCCATGCCCGGCGCAAAATACTTCTGGCCGATCATACCAAGATTCAAAACCGCGGCGGGGTAGCCTACGGCTTGCTGCGTGATTTTGACTTGTGGATCACCTCGGCCGGCGCCGCATCGCAAACCATGCGGCAATTGAAAAAAATGACGCGCGTTCTGGCGGTGGCGGCCGCCGGCGCGCCGTCTGTTTGAAGTTTTTAGCCGATAGGTCCGCCATCGAGCCGGACGGGATTGCCAATGATTCCGCCGGCGATCGCTGTGCAATCGCGGGGATGATCCCGCTGCAAGGGAGAGAAGAATGAACAGACAGATTAAAATTGACTGGGCGAAGGTTGATTTAAACCAGTATCCGCGGCTGACGACGGAGGAAATTCCCGGACCGCGTTCGGTGGAAATGCACCGGCGCGCGGCGAAAATCATGAAGGGCTATTCCGGCCAGGTAAAACTTTTTCCGGTGGTGTTTGAAAAGGGCCACGGCGTAACCCTCACCGACGTGGACGGCAACGTTTACCTGGATTTTTCGTCCGGCATCTATGTCACCACGCTTGGCCATTGCCATCCCAAGGTCACGGAAGCCATTCAAAAATACGCGGGCCAATTGATGAATTGCCACGATTTTACCACGCCGATCAAGCTGGAATTGCTTGAAAAACTGTCGGAAATCCTGCCGGGCGACTTGTCCGGCGTGCAGTTGTACGATAGCGGCACCACGGCGGTGGAGGCCGGGTTGCGCGTCTGCCGCATGGCCACGGGCCGGCATGAATTCCTTTCGTGCTTCAGCGATTTTCACGGCAAAAGCGGGCATGCGGTCAGCCTGGCCCGCATGAACAAGGCCAATGGGCCGACGCGTTCGCCCGGTTTTTACATGATGCCGCGCCCGAATCCCTACCGTCCGATTTTCAAAAAGGCCGATGGGACGATAGATACCGATGCCTATCTGTCTTTTTACGATGAATTCATCAAGGAAGCCACCACCGGCCAGGTGGCGGCCATAGTCCTGGAGCCGATCCAGGGGTGGGCCGGTTCAATTTTCCCGCCCGATGATTTCTTCCCCAAACTGCGCAAGTGGTGCGACGAACGCAAGATACTGCTGTTTGCGGATGAAGTGCTGACTTCCATGGGGCGCACCGGCAAATACCTGGCGATTGAACATTGGAACACCCTGCCGGATGTGGTCACCATCGGCAAGGGGTTCGGCAACGGCTTCCCCGTGACGGCCATGGTGGTGCGCAAGCCTTACGCCGAGGCGGTGGAATCCATCAGCGCCTCCACCAGTTACGGGGGCAATCCCATGGCCTGCGCCGCCGCGCTGGCATCCATCGTGGCGATGGAGGAGGAAGGCTTGCTGGAGAACGCCAAACGGCTTGAAGATTATTTTGTGCCGCGCCTGGAAAAAATGAAAAGCGAGCATAAAATCATCGGCGATGTCCGGTGCAAGGGATGCCTGATGGGCATCGAACTGGTCAAGGACCGCGGCACCAAGGCGCCGTTTGACGAAGCCGGCAAACAGGTTTACCAGCGCGCTTTCCGCAAGGGCCTGGCGTGGATTCCGGCCGGGCACATCCTGCGCATGAGCCCGCCGATCGTCATGGACGTGGATACCGCCGCCAAGTGCATGGACATGATTGACGAGGCCATCGGGGAGACGGAGCGGGAGATGGGATACGGAAAATAGCCACAAAAAGCACAAAAATCACAAAACGTGAGAAGAACCATGCTGACGGATGAGAAAATATTGGAATTATGTAATCTTATTCGTGAAACTGCTTTTGCAATACATACCTATTTAAGGCATGGCCATTTGGAAAAAATATACGAAAGAGCTCTGGAACATCGTTTGAAAAAGCAAAATATATGCGTGGCATCGCAATTCCCATTAACGGTATATGATGCAGACGGAACAACTCTGGGCGATTTCTTTGCCGATCTTTTTGTGGCTCAATGTTTGATTGTCGAAGTGAAAGCATGTAAAAACTTAGCGGATGAACATATAGCGCAACTCATGGGGTATTTACGTGCGGCAAAATTACGGCATGGCTTGATAATAAATTTTGGTGCACCGCATCTGCAAATAAAGAAAATAATTTTGTGAATTATGTGCTTTTTGTGGCTAATATATTTGAGAAAATTTCAAAATGCAAACAATCAAATTCGGGATCATCGGCGCGGGATTGATGGGGCGTGAATTCGCCAGCGCTGCGGCGCGCTGGGCGCATTTGACGGATCAACTGCCGCGCCCTGAAATAACGGCCGTCTGCGACCGGAATCCCGCGATTTTCGAGTGGTACCGCGCCAATTTCCCCGGCATCGGACTTTTTACCGCCGATTACCGGGAATTGCTGGCGCGGCCGGATATTGACGCGGTCTACGTGGCGGTGCCGCACAATCTGCACGGCGAAATTTACTGCGCTGTAATTTCGGCCGGAAAACATCTCATGGGCGAAAAGCCGTTTGGCATGGACCTGGCTGCCAACCAAACCATCATGGAGTGCCTGCGCGGCAATCCAAACGTGACGGCGCGCTGCGCTTCGGAATTCCCCTTTTTCCCGGCCATGCAGCGTATCTGCGCGATGATTGATTCCGGCGCGTTCGGCCGCATTATCGAAGTCAACGCCGCCTTCATGCATTCCAGCGACCTGGACCCGGAAAAGCCGATCAACTGGAAACGCATGGTGGAAATCAACGGCGAATACGGCGTAATGGGCGATCTGGGAATGCATGTCTGCCACGTGCCGTTCCGCGCCGGCTGGCGCCCGCTCAATGTGCGGGCCGTTTTATCCGACATTATCCCCGAGCGGCCCGACGGCAAGGGCGGACGCGTTCCCTGCCGGACTTGGGATAATGCCATCATGTTGTGCGAGACGGCCGCCGCGGACGGCAAAAAATTTCCCATGACGCTCAAAACCCAGCGCATCGCGCCGGGGGAAAAAAACACCTGGCGGTTCGAAATCCTGGGGGTCAAAGCCTGCGCCCGGTTTTCCACCAAGAACCCCAAACTGCTCGAGTTGCTGGAATACAAGGGCGGAGAACAGGTCTGGCGGCATATTGACATGGGATATGAGTCGGCCTTCCCGACGGTTACCGGCGGCATCTTTGAATTCGGATTTACCGACGCCATCCAGCAGATGTGGGC
Organism: uncultured Verrucomicrobiota bacterium; assembly: GCA_964463985.1. Lineage (GTDB taxonomy): Bacteria > Verrucomicrobiota > Kiritimatiellia > JAAZAB01 > JAAZAB01 > JAXGPF01. The sequence goes on along the minus strand of CAYXEK010000164.1, from coordinate 2,390 downwards.
GGCATTCATGTTTGAACTGGCAAACCATAAGCCCAAACATAAATTCGCCGGATGCGTGACACCGGCAGAAACGGCGTTGAGCCACCAATTGTTCACCGCCGCCCTGCAATCGCAGGCCGAAAGCGCCGTGGTGCCGGTAGCATAGTGGCAGAGGGGCAGAGGAAGAGAGGGGCAGAAGGTATGCGTCAAATCAAAATTTCAGACTTTGTGCCTATGTGCCTATGCCCCTTTGCCCCTTCTTATCGTGCCTATGT
>CAYXEK010000164.1:0-2036 GCA_964463985.1 uncultured Verrucomicrobiota bacterium | reverse complement strand
ATCAACAACAGGAGTAAAAAATGCAGAACATTAAATTCGAGCGTTTGTTTAATCGCGGGGAGCGGGCGGTGATTGTGGCCATGGACCATTGCGAGTTCGACGGGCCGATTCCGGGCATGATCAAACTGGCGGAGACGGCGGCCAAGGTTGATCCGGTGGTGGACGGCATCCTGATGTCGCCGGCCATGCTGCCGCATTGCCGGAAGGCATTCAATTACAAGGGCGCGCCCATGGCGGTCGTCCGGCTGAATTGGAGCACGGTTTACTGCTACCAGTGGGAATACAAGGACGCCGTCACCGTGCCGGCGTTCAGTCCGGCGGAAGCGTTGCGGCTGGGCGCCGATGTGGCGCTGATTTCACTGACCCTGGAAACCGGCAGCGAGGCGAATGACGCCCGCAATGTTGAAGTGTTCCGCAAATTGTGCGCCGAGGCCAAGGAACTCGGCATGCCGGTGATCGGCGAATATTACCCGGCCGACCCGGACAATCTATCGGCGGAGGAGTTGCACGCCAAGGTGCATGCCTGCGCGCGGATTATCGCTGAACTGGGCGCCGACCTGATCAAGACTTTTTACACCTGCGATTTCAAGGCCGTCACCCGGAGCTGTCCGGTGCCGGTGCTGGGGCTGGGCGCGGCGCGCTGTCCGACCCAGCTTGAGGCCTTGCAACTGGCGGCGGACGAGGTGCGCGACGGCGCCGGCGGCGTGGTGTTCGGACGCAATGCCGTGCAGGTGCCCGATCCGGCCGCCTTCCAGCGCGCCTTGTGCGATGTGGTTAAACGCAATGTCAAGCCGGCCGCGGCCGTCCGCAAATACAAGTTGAAAGATTAACATGGCGCCGGTGGGCCGGGATGGAGCCGGGGCGCCCTTACCCCGGCAGCAGCGGAGCGGGACGAGGGCGTCCCGTCTCCCATGAATAAAAAATGGCGGGATGGGGCATCCCGACTCCCGCATGGAAGTGGATATGGAATTAAAAGCGAATGCGCAATTGGCGCTGGACACAATCCAGGGCAAACCTGTTCAGGGCATTCCATCCTGGTGCCTTTTTTTAATGGAACACGGCATGATTGAGCGGTTGGCTGACGCGCCGCCCGGTTCCTACGCCGCCGCGCCGGAAACAACATACCTGGCAATGCAGCGTCGTGCCGGAATCTGCATGATTGATCAGTATATTCCTACAAATCCATTGACGATTGGCAGCTCCGGCTATGATTCAGACAAGCCCCGCACCGCGACCACCGGCTTGGAGCAAATTGTTTTGGATGGGATAACCATTGATTCTCCTGAAGCCGTGATTGAGCACATGGAGAAAATTGTATTCCCCAAAAAACAGGCAAGTCTGGAGAAAATCAAAACCGATCCCGATTATGTGCCCAAAACCTTGAAAATCATGCAGGACAAAGAGGGCAGAATTCAAGAGGAATTCGGCGGCGATATCCTCAAGGCGCCATATAACGCAGTGTCATTCCCGCGGTTGGGTTATAATCAATACGGATATGAAAATTATTTCATGGCTTACGCACTCTATCCGGAAGCTATGGAAAAAGGGTTTGCGTTGGATGCCGACATAGCGGTGATCGTCAACCGCGCGATGGCGCATGCCTTCGTGGCGGGTAATTTGCCGCCATTGAACCGCATGGATTTCGACATGGCCGATTCGCGCGGCACGCTGGTGGACATCAAGTCGCTCGATAAACTCTGGTTCCCCCACTTTGCCCGCGCGATTGAGCCAATGCTCAAAACCGATGTCAAGCTGATCTGGCATTGCGACGGCAACCTGATGCAGATGGTGCCGCGTTTGCTGGAGTGCGGCTTGCGCGGGTTCCAGGGATTCCAATACGAAGACGGCATGGACTATGAGAAAATCTGCCGGATGAAAACGCGCGACGGCGACAACCTCTTCATTATTGCCGGCGTGTCCGTGACCCGCACGCTGCCAATGGGCAAGCCCGATGACGTCAAAAAAGAAATGCAATGGCTGGTCGCACATGGTCCGCAAACCGGGTTGTTCCTGGGCGTCAGCAGTTCCGTTGCCCC
>CAYXEK010000163.1:0-7413 GCA_964463985.1 uncultured Verrucomicrobiota bacterium | reverse complement strand
AAAAAACGATTGTAGCACAGATTGAGCATCACTCATAGCATCTACCATTTTGGCCTTATCTGCCTGAGGTGGGACGAACCGTCCCTGGTGAGCCGCAAGCATGACGCAGCCGTGCCCCGCCATCCAGCGGACTTCAATTCCCCTTGACTTGCAGAACCACCGGTGTTAGGAATCACTGGATTGCCCGCGCGCATCCCCGCGCAGATGATGGCGGACCGGTAATCCGCACCGAACCGATCGCACAGGATGGAGCAAACATGAATCATGGCAAAGTTTTAACCGCGGCGCTGGTCCTCGCAATAGGCATGGCGTTGTCCGCCGGTATCATCTCCAGACTGTTTCTCAAAATCCGGCATGAGCAGTCCCTGGCCGTCAAGGGCTACGCCGAACAGGACGTGATTTCGGACTTCGGCCGGTTCGTCTGCCGGTACAGCGCGCGCGGCAGCAGCCTGCCGGACGCTTATGCCGGCCTGGCGCGGGCGCGGAAGGCGGTGACCGCCAAGCTGCTCTCCAGCGGCTTTACCGGCGCCGAACTTGCCTTCGGCACCGTTGATACGGCCAAGGTCCCGCACCGGGATGCGCACGGCAAGGAGATGAACACGGTAGAATTCCACGATCTTTCCCAAACCCTTACGATCGAATCCACCAATGTCTGCCTGGTCCGCGATACCGCCGTCGCGCTCGGCGAGCTGGTCAAGGACAATATTGACATGGCGGTTTTCGCACCGTCTTTTTATGTTTCCGATTTGCAGGAAACCAAGCTCAAGCTCCTGGCCGAGGCCACGGCCGACGGCTGCCGGCGCGCGGCAGCGCTGGCGGAAAACAGCGGCGGACGGGTGGGCAAACTGACCGCCGCCAGCCAGGGTGTATTCCAGATCACCACCCGCAACTCCACCGAGACTTCGGGCTACGGAGTGTATGACGAATCCACCATTGACAAAACCGTCAAGGCGATCGTGACCCTGGAATATGAAATCAAGCCGGAATAATCCATACGACATCGCGGCCTATTACTGGCCGGCCTACCACGACGAGCCGCGCTGGCGGCGGTTCATGCCGGCCGGCGAAGGCGAATGGGAAACCGTCCGCCAGGCCCGGCCGAAATTCCCCGGCCACTGGCAACCCCGGATTCCCGCCTGGGGCTGCCAGGACGAAGCCGACCCCAAGGTCATGCGGCAGAAAATAGACGCCGCCGTCCGGCATGGCGTCAACATCTTCATTTTCGACTGGTACTGGTACGAAAACCAACCATTCCTGGAAGAAGCCCTCGCGCGCGGATTCCTGGGCGCGCGGAACAGCCGGCAGATGCAATTTTACATCATGTGGGCCAACCATGACGCCACCACGCTCTGGGATCTCCCCCATTCCCATGAACGCCGGGTGATCTGGCCCGGTGCGGTGGACGCGCCGGCGTTTGAAGCCGCCACGCAACGCCTGCTGGATAATTTTTTCCGCCAGCCGGCCTATTACAAAATTGACGGCCAACCGGTGCTTTCCATTTATGATGTCGGCACCCTGATTGCGGGACTTGGCGGCATTGACAACACACGCGCCGCGCTCGACGGCCTGCGCCAGCGCGTGCGCGCCGCGGGATTTCCAGACCTGCACCTCCAGGCAATCCTCTGGCGCAGCGTGCCCACCGCACCGGATCCGGCGGGCGGCGGGAGCGTGCCGACACAAAACGCCACGCTTCAGCAGCTTGGATTCGACAGCCTGACCCATTACCAGTGGGCGCATTACGTCCGCGCGCGCGGCGATTACCGCGCCTGGTCGGCCGCCGCCATGGCCGCCTGGCCGCAGGTGGCCAGGGAATTTTCTATACCGTTCTTCCCGCATGTCTCCGTCGGCTGGGACACTAACCCGCGGTACCGGGCGCTGCAGGAAAGCATCGTCACCGGCGGCACACCAGCCCTTTTCCAAGCCTGCCTGGGCCGGGCGCTGGAGTTCGCGGACCAGGGCGGGCTGACGCCGCGCCTGGTCACCGTCAACAGTTGGAACGAATGGACCGAAGGCAGCTACCTTGAGCCGGACACCCGGCACGGCACGGGCTACCTGGAAGCCGTGCGCGCCGCCCTGGCGGCGCGGGGCGTGGTCCCTCCTGCCGCCGGCCTCTGAACGGCATGCGCCGGCGGATCAGGCACAGCACAAACTCCCCAAGCAGTCCATACTGAACCGGACCGCCATCCCTTTTCTGGAGGGTCGGGTTACACCCCGACCTTTTTGTGGAATTTTGGTAACGGCTTTGTATTTATTTCAGTCCACGGGGTTTTTCAAATCGCAATGGATTTGAAGCGCTTCGCTGATATTGGGATGGATGCAGAAGCCGCATGCTTCGAGAGCGCCCCGGACGATCTTGAGTTCCTTGTCGAAACGCTCCATGGTGCACCGGATAGCAGGGAGAGAAGTCAGCGGGCCGTACCTGAGCAGTTTGACGTTCTGCCCGCCCAGAGAGAAACGGACATCAACATGGTTACCGGAGCGGTCATGGCCGTTTGGGGAAAAGATGCCGGGAATCTCCCGGTAACGCCACGGATAGCACACAAAGAAAACGCTTAATCCCAGGAGTCGGAGCAGGTTGCGCCGGAAAGTCTGGACGGGGGTCTCGTAACCCCGGATTAATGCCAGTTTGAGGCCCGGGAGTTGCCCGGCAGCGGCCGCGCTGGCCTTCCGCAATGCCGCCAGAGCCTCCGGCGTGACGAGCACTTCCTTGTAAGGCCATCTGGGCCTGACCGCGATCCCGTATTTGCCGATGTCGTCGGCTGGAAGCAGCCGGAGCAGCGCATTGCCCTCCGTATCCACCAAGTCAGTTCCGTGTTTCATGTATCTCAGCCGCGCTTAACTTGGAGCTGGACGGCGCCATTGCCGGCCGCGATCATAATTTCAAGCGTCTCCCGGGGAATTGGGCGCGGGTCAAGGCATCGGACAAACCGCCGGTTCATCAATGTTTCAATCACCTGATTTATTTCGGCCTCCTTGCAACGGATTATCGGGTTGCCGCTCTATTTTTCAAGCTTGATCTTGGCCAGATAGATAGATGTCTTGCCTTCGTGGGACGAGTGGTAACTGACCCAGATGGCATCATCATGCAGGGCAAGCCCGGCATAGCTTGTGTCGCCCCCGGAAGGCAGTTTCATGGCTTCCGAGAGCTTTCCGGTCTGCCGATCAATCCAGCATAGCGCGGTACGTGTGCCGCCGTCGTAAAGACGCACGGCGGCCAATAAACGCCCGTCGGCAAGCCGGAGCATGTGCGGACCGCCAATCCGTGTCCCGACGTCCTTCCAACCCCATTTTGTATACCCCGGCTGCGAAATGCCGAACAATCCGGTATTCGGATTCCCATCACGCCGCAGCAGGCAGAAGGCCGCATCCCCTTCAAACACCAGCGACGTTTCGTTCGGACGCCCTGCGTCAGACAGGCTTGCGACACGCGTGTCATAATGCCTTCCATCACTGCTGGAGTAGAGGCGGACCAACCGATCATTGCCGGTACTGTAGCCAATGCCGTATGCCTCGGACTTGTGCCATGTGACACGCCAGAGCCAGAAATCCGGGTCGCCGATTTCGATCCTGTCGCTCCAGGCGCGGCCATCCTTCGAAAACCAGGCCAAGGATTGGTGCGTGTGCCGCGATTTGTCGTGGAGCGCCGCAAATCCGTTCAACATTAGCTGGCCGTCCGGGGCAACCGTGATCTTTGGATCGCGCAGGTCGGAGTCCGCCGAGGCAATCAGCGCCGCCGATTCCCAGTTTACGGCGTCGGCTGACGTGATCACGCGGAAGGCTCCGTCATCGGAGACATGCGCCTTGCCCTCGCGAAACACACAGAACCAGCGATCCTGAAAGCGCACGAGATCGGTAAAGGCATTGTGGGGCGCCCTATCCCATATTTTCCGCACGTAGCGTTGCATTAGCATTAGGGCATTAGGGGTCAGTCCTATATTTTAATAATTTCCATTTTGCGCCGTTCCGCGTATCCCCAGTCTCCCGGGCGGGCCGCCGCCAGTTTTTTCAGCATGGTCGCAAAATTCGTCGCCGTCCCCATCCCCAACCGCTCCTTGATCCAACCGTTTCTCACGCTGGTGTGACGGCGCACCAGCCATGCCATCGCGTATTTCGCCGCGCTTCCCTTTATCTGTCCACCCAAATCGTCCGCTCCCATCCCAAGCGCTTCCAACCCCATCCCCGTCAACCGTTCCGCCTCCGCTTCATCATGCTGGCGCGCAATTTCCCCGCTGTATGACTCCCGCCGCCTCCCTTTCATTGCTCCAGCCAGCCGCCCCTCCAGTTCCCCGCGAAACGTCTCCTCCCCCACACACCAGCCGCGCCGGATCCGCCCCCAAACCTCATCCGCCTGCCACGGCTCTTCACTGGCGCTCATCTCCAGCTCTCTCTGCCTGATATACCTCCCGTAGCCACGCCGCCCGGCCGGCGTATCCTTCAACCCCATATTCCCCAATACCCGCTCCACTCTCATCCATACCGGCCGCTTCTCCCGCCCCAGATACGCCGGCAAACTGCTCCATTTATATCGTTCAACACGGTCCCGCTTGAAATCGTACCCCTTGATCCGCGCGGGATTCAAATGGATATATCCGGCCACCGCGGCAAAATAATCCCCTGCTCCGGAAACAGGCAATGCCTTGTATCGTCCCTGAAACAAATGACCGCATTCCCCATGCCGGACATTAAATCGCGTTGTGTATGTCCCCTGCAGCCACTGCATCCCGACCACCAGATTCGCCTCCGGCGTCTCCAGCAGCATGTGGTAATGATTCTTCATCAGAACATAGGCGTGCACCACCCAGCCGCATCGTTCGCACGCCTCGGACAATGTCTCGCCAAACATCTGGTTATCAAGATCATCGCAAAACACCGCCTCCCGTCGGTCCCCCCGGCACATTACGTGGTAAACCGCCCCGGCATATTCAATTCTGGGTTTTCTGGGCATGACCTCATCCTAACAAGCACAATCTAATTGTCAACAACTATTATTAATTTATAGGACTGACCCCCCCTTGCTCTGACCCCTTGCTTGTGACCCCTTGCTTGAAGTATTGCCGGATGGACTCGTACCCTTTCCGCATGGTGCCGTCGGCTTCGATACAGCCCATGAAGCCGACTTCGCTAACCGGCCCAAAGTCGGGACGGTGGCAATCAGCAACCAAACTATGGTGCAGAACATGGATCAGGAAGCCGACGTTGCGCTCAACCAAGCTGGAAAGTTCCCCATGTAGCGTCTGCAGCCGTATCTCCTCGTCAAGACTGCCCCAACCAGTCTCCCCGGCGAACATGGGCTTCCGGGCACCATTAGCGAACACCACAAACGCATCGTTCGCTGCACTGCCGCGGTAAAGGTGCGGCGTGAGGACATCACACAACGGTTCAACCTTCTCCATCTGAGCCAAGTTCGGGGGGATGCCGATGGTGATGGGCGTCGCGGGGCTCCTGTCCTTCGTTCGGTCGCGCACATGCGTTAGCCAGGGGAAGAAAACATCCTCTCTGCCGCCGTTGAACGGCTCATTGCACAGATCCCATGCGAGAATTCGCTCGTCGTTCCTGTGTGGCGACACGAGGTCGTCCACATATCGGAGGAAGTAGTTCACCTCCCTCTTGGGGGAGTCCCAATAGGAGACCATCTCGGCCGCGACGCCACCGAAATCTGGAATACTGTGCCAGTTGTTGAAGAGACACGGCATGGCCCGTAGCTCCAGGTGGCCGACTATGTCGATGGCCCTCCCGAAGTAAGCGACAAATCGATTGCGATCCCGAAGGTAGGCGTCGAACGAGAGCCACAGCCGGACGGCGGTCATGCGTGGAAAGTACTCTTTCGCTCGCCCAAGCTCGATGGCGAACAGCCGCTCATCAAACTGACACCAGATTTCGACTCCGGTGGCGGCATAGCTTGGCTGATACCCAAAGCCCCGCACCCAGAAAAACGATTTATCGACAAGTTCTACCACAGGGACATCCTTTCTCCCTTCTGCCGTTACCGCCGAACGTCAGCGTTGAGGCTGAGGCGCGTTAGACGCGCCGATAGCCTCCGACGCGTTGTTCGCCGATAATTTCGTTGAATCCTTCAATGATTTGAGTCATCTCGTCATCTGAAACGTGCCCGATCCGTTTGCCGAGGCGTTCTACGGACAGAGTGCGGATTTGACTGATCTTTACCCAAGTTGGTTTGGGCAAGTTAATACTGGTAATTTGCATGGTCAACGGGAACCCGGCTCTTTGCGGCTGGCTCGTGAGTGCCATGGCGATGACCGTGCCGGACCGATCATTAAAGACTTCTGGACTGAGTATGAGCACCGGCCTCTGGCCGGCTTGCTCATGACCTTTGACTGGGTTCAGGTCTGCCCACAGGATGTCGCTCCTCAATATTCTGGCCATAAGCCGACCTCCCCAGACATACCTTCTTCTGCTATCGCCTGCTCAGCTTTTGGGTCGAGCTTCGCACATTCACGTGCGAGGCGATTGGCAGAAAGCTGTGTCACTTTTTCTCGCACCGCCTCCTGAATCGCGCGACTTCGATTCGGAAATACATGTCGACGCACAAGTCGATCGACTTCCCCGAGGACTCCTTGATCGAGTGTTATAGCAATTTTTGCAACAGCCATGTCGGGCTCCTTCCTTCAAGTTCTAGTGGTATGTCTAGTGATATGGTATGACTATACATCATACCACGATGAGAAGGCAAGTCGCTTTTTATATATTTTTTGACCGGCGAACGTCAACGCTCTCCATTTTTCAAAACCGCCGCGGTTTTGAAAATATGTGAGATGCGTTTTGTTCGAAGTTCCTCAGATTCTTTCCAGCCACTGCTTCGGGTTCCGTTTGGCATGGAACACCGAGAGGACAACGACACGCTCATCGTCCTCAACAAAGATGATCTCGTAGGGAAAACGGCGCGACAGAGCACGCCGCGCAGTCTTGTGCACACAAGGATAGTGTTGTGGTGTGCGCTGAATAGCACTGAAAACGGCATCCACGCACATAAGAAACTCTGAGCCAAGACCAGGGACACGATCCTCGTACCAGTCGAACGCGTCTGTCATCTCCGCTTCGGCTTCGGGGCGGACGATGAGGCGTCGGATCATCGTCTGCTCCTGATCCGTTCCCGCACCATCCCCCATGGGGATCCTTCGTCTGGATTCTGATGGTACGCATCCAGTCGGCGGTCAATTTCCGCCTTCTGCTCATCGGTCAGCACGACCTCTTCTGGCACCTCCGCCACCGTGTCCCAAATGTCCTCGACGAGTTGAATGCGTTCCGGAACGCTCAGGCTCAATACATTTGCTTTTGTTAATGTGCTCATAATGTGTCGATCCTACCATAGCCATTGGTTTCGTTTCAATCTCTTACTTCCAGGACATTCCCCTGTTTTTTTGTTACTCGAAAAGAAAGAGCTGTTTAGCCCCT
>CAYXEK010000162.1:0-7579 GCA_964463985.1 uncultured Verrucomicrobiota bacterium | reverse complement strand
ATGATCCTCGACTGCAGCCTCCCGTAGGAGTCTGGGCAGTGTCTCAGTCCCAGTGTGGCTGACCATCCTCTCAGACCAGCTACCCGTCAAAGCCTTGGTGGGCCGTTACCTCACCAACTAGCTGATAGGACGCGGGCTTCTCAACAGGCGACAGGTTCCGAAGAATCCCCATCTTTAAACAACCCCGGATGTCCGGGGCGATCACATCCAGTATTATCTCGCCTTTCGGCAAGTTATCCTCGACCTGAAGGCAAATTGCCCACGCGTTACTCACCCTTCCGCCACTTTCCTCGCAATTTTCTTATCCGAAGACTTGAATATCGCGATTCTCGTTCGACTTGCATGCCTAATCCACGCTGCCAGCGTTCGTTCTGAGCCAGAATCAAACTCTCCGTAATTATAATTACCATCGGCGTCACGCCTTGCGGCGCCACGCCAACTATTGTCTGTTTCTGGCCGTTTTTACAGGTTTTCGCACAAGTCACACCACTTCCGATTCGAAAGTGATTGTCTTGCATGATTCCGTTTTCAAAGATCATTCCGCCGCGGCTTCCCGCCGCAGCGGCCGGCGCCTGAAACGCCCGAATCAATTGCTTATTGAAAAGCGTGGTGTAAGTTATCAGAATCGCCGGCGAAGTCAACAGTTTTTTAAAAAATATTTTTAAAAAAAATTTAAAAAATATTTTTGAATTTTCGACCGGCTAAAACCGCTTGAAAAAAGCAATTTGCTTCTCTTTCAACCGGCTTGTCAGGTTACCAGCCATGCGTAAATTTGTCAATAAAAAAAATACAAAAAACTCGAATTCAAAAAAACTCCAGCGTCCCGGCGGCGGTGCGCGACGCTGCGGCGCGTTCAATCGCCCGGACCAGGCGGAACGCCAGGACGGTTTTCCGCATACGCGGCCAATCCGCGCGCCGCCCATCCGCCGCCAGCAGCGCCACCTGATTATCCTGAGCGTCAAACCCGATGCCGGGGCGCGATACATCGTTGGCCAGGATCAAATCCAGTCCCTTGCGCCTGAGTTTGTCCCGTGCGCCGGCCAGCAGGTTTTCCGTTTCCGCGGCAAACCCGACAAACAGACGGCGGCCTTTACGCCGGCGGACGCGCTGCAGGATATCAGCGGTGGGAAGCAAAACCAGGGTCATCGCTCCGCGGTGTTTTTTGATTTTGCGGCGCGCCGGCCGCGCCGGCCGCCAATCGGCCACCGCGGCGGCCATGACCAGCACGTCGCACCATGCCACGCGGCGCTCCACCGCGTCCAGCATTTCCCGGGCCGTATTCACACCTGCCAGGCGCACTTCCGGCGGCGGGTGCAGAGCCACGGGGCCGGAAACCAGGATCACATCATGGCCGCGGCGCGCCGCCGCGCGGGCAATGGCATAGCCCATCCTGCCGCTGGAACGGTTGCTCAGGTAGCGCACCGGATCCACCGGTTCGCGGGTCGGTCCCGCGGTCACAAGAAACTTCAAGCGGGGCAGGCGTTTCAAATGTCGGCTTGCGATTTTCACGCGCCATCCTCCGCAGTTCAAGCCATCAACCGCTGCAGCGCGTCGAATATCTCCGCCGGCTCGGCCATGCGGCCCTGGCCGTCAACGCCGCAGGCCAGGCCGCCGGCCGCGGGGCCGACGATGACGGCGCCGCGTGTTTTCAAAATTTGCGCGTTGGCCGCCGTGGCCGGATGCTGCCACATGGCGGAGTTCATGGCCGGCGCCACCAGCAGCGGCGCCCGGCAGGCCAGCGCCACAGCCGTCAGGGCATCGTCCGCCAAGCCATGCGCCAGCTTGGCCATGACATTGGCGGTGCATGGGGCGATCGCCATGGCGGCAGCCTGGTCCGCCCAGGCGATGTGCGCCGGCGCCCAGTCGGCAGGCGCCTGGAACATATCGGTTAAAACCGGGTGGCTGGAAATGGTGCGGAAAGTAAGTTCGCCGACAAACCTTCCGGCGGCCGCGGTCATCACCACCCGCAAGGCATAGCCTGCCTTGACTACCAGCCGCGCCAGTTCCGCGGCCTTGTAGGCGGCAATCGAACCGGTAACACCCAGAATCACTGCCTTTTTTTGCTTGGCCATAATTGTCCTCTCCGGAGATGAATACCTTCAAACTCCACGGCCTGGCGGCGTGGCCGCCGCCGGCCGCTGCCTCTCCGCCAGCACAATGGCGCGCAGTTCGCCATAGGCGCGTTCCAAGTCGTCGTTAACCACCGCGTATTGATATTCGTCCCGCGCCTGCATTTCTTTCCCGGCATCGGCCAGGCGGCGCGCGATCACCGCCGGAGCATCCTGTCCGCGCGCTTCCAGGCGGCGGCGCAATGCCGCCATGTCGGGCGGAAGAATGAAGATATCCACATACGAACGCGCCAGCAGGGAACCGGCTTCGCGGCGGACCAAACGGCGGATACGGGCGGCGCCCTGTACATCAATGTCCATCAGGATGTCGCGCCCGGCCCGAAGGGCTTCCTCCACCGGGCGGCGCGGCGTGCCGTAGGCGTAACCATGCACTTCGGCTTCTTCCAGCAATTCGCCCCGGGCAACCCGCCGCTGGAATTCCTCCGGCGACAGGAAATAATAATCGCTTCCATCCGCTTCACCGGCGCGGGGCGGGCGGGTAGTGCAGGAAATGGAGTAATCCATGGAAGAAAACTCCCGGAGCAGAAGACGGCAGAGCGTGGTCTTCCCGGCGCCGGATGGCGCTGAAATCACCAGCAGCAGCGGCCGGCAGACAGGTGTGGCGGTCGTCTTCATTCCAGGTTTTGCGCCTGCTCGCGCATCCGCTCCAACTCGGTTTTGGCCTGCACCGCCAGGCGGGCGCTGGCGGCATCACCGGCCTTGGCGCCGGCGGTGTTGATTTCACGGAACATTTCCTGCAGCAGAAAATCCAGGGTGCGCCCCACCGGTTTGCGGGCTTGCAGGCAACGCTCCGCCTGCTGCAGGTGGCTGCGCATCCGGGTCAATTCCTCGGCAATATCGGTCCGCATGACCGCGGCGGCAATTTCCCTTTCCAGCCGGCCGGCGGAAACCGACAATCCGTCCGGCTCCCAGGACCGGATTTTGCCGCGCAATTGCCGTTTCATCCGGACTGCCGCTCGCGGCGCCAGTTGTTCCATCCGCCGGACCACCTGGGCAATCTTGCGCAGCCGGGCCGCCAAATCCGCCGCCAGCGCGCGCCCCTCGGTCTGCCGCATGCGGTCCAGGTCGGCCAAAGCCTTGCGCGCGGCTCGGCGGATGGCCGCCTGCAGCAAATCCGGCCGGAGTTGTTCCGGTCCGGAAGACCAGAGCCCCGGCATGGACAGTAAGTGCGATGCCCGCAAGTCGTCCGGCAGACGCAAGCGCCTGGCCAGCCGGCGGGTTTGGGCGATCATGGCGGCGGCCGCCGGTTCGTTCAAGCCCGCGGCCGGATGCGGCTGGCCGCGGCCGGCGGCGCTGAACACCCGGCAAATCACCGCGCCCCGGCAGACGCGCGTGCGGAGGAGTCGTCGCAACTCATGCTCCATGAACCCCATCCCGGGCGGCAGATCCACGCGAATATCGGTCTGGCGGTGATTGACCGAAGAAATTTCTGCGCTGATGGCCAGGGCGCCGGCCGACGCCTGCCCCTTGCCATAGCCGGTCATGCTTTTCATGCATCGGCTCCCCCGCGCGCCAGTTCCATGGCGGCGCGATAGATGTTGTCGAACAATTCCTCCAGCCGGGCGCGGGGCGCGGCGGAAAACGCCAGGCGCACCACGCCATTCATGACAATTACGCCGGTGGAATAGTCGGCAATCAATTTTTGCCGGAGTTTTTCCGGGTCAACCTGGAGCATTTTCAAGCACATGAAATACCCCGAATTGAACGGCAGCGGCGTAAAATGCCCCGCATACTCGGGGTGCGCCGCCAGAATCCGCCGCACTTCCAGGTAGCGATCGCGCAGCAATTCGTATTTAGCCTGCTTGGCGGCGGCGTAATCCGGCGCGGCATAGGCCTTGGCCAGCAGACTCTGCGCCAGTTGCGAGCAGTTGGAGATTGAGCCGCGGATGACGCCGGCGGTTTTAGCTTCCAGCGCCTGGTAAAGTTCAGGGGTGGACCGGGCAATGCCATAGGTCAGAAAACCCACCCGGAATCCCCATACATAATCCTCCTTGGTGGGGCCGTCCAACTTTACCGCCAGCAGGTTGGGATGCAGCCCGCAAAGCAGGGCAAACAGCGACTCGCGCATGACGCCTTGTTCGAACACCAGGCCGAAATAGGCGTCATCCACCAGCACCACCAGTTTCAACCCGCGCCGCGCCGCCTCCAGCAATACGTCGCGGAGTTGGAGCGCTTCCGCGGCAGTCGGAGTATAACCGGATGGATTGTTGGGGAAATTCAACAGCACCAGCGCCCGGCCCGCGGAGATACCCTGCAATTTTTCGGCGAGCCCCGCCACATTAAAGCCGCCGCCCGCGAATGTCGGGTAAGTTTCCAAACGGGCATCCCAGGTCAATCCGAACACCAGTTCGTAGTTTTCCCAGTACAGGTCCGGCAAAATAACCGTTTCGCCCGGGTCGCAAAAAAGGTAACCGCAGACGCTCAACCCGTGTGTGAGCGCGCTGGTAACCACCGGCAGGCTGAATGATTGTCCGGCCAGCGAAGGATTCTTACGCTCCAGCATCGTCCGCCAGGTCTGGCGCAAGGCCGGTTGACCGAAGGATGGCGCATAGGAGACCATGCTGGCCACCTCCAGCCGCACCTGTTCGGCAATGCACCGCAGTGACATGGGCGAGCCATCCTCCTCCAGCGCCGTGCCGATCGTGGCGTTAATCCGGCGCCCATGGGCCTCAGCCGACTGGGCCAGGATGCCCTGCCGGGGGAAATAAATCGCCCGGCCGCGCCGGGATAGCATTTCCTTGACCGCGGTGCCGGACGCCGAGATAGCCGCATTTAATTGCTCAGCCTGTTGGTTCAGCCGCATAAAATCCTCCGCGGGCGTTAAAATTATTGCATGCCGTTGAAATATAGTATTTAATTCTCAACTCTAACTCAACAATTTTTGCGCTGAGCGGAATAATCGGATTCTCACCATGACCAATGACCCCGCCCCCACCCCCTCCAGCGCCGGCATGGAAGAACAATTTCTCAACCTTCTGGCCGACCCAGCGGCGCCCGCCGCGGAACTGCTGGATACTTTGCGCGCCCTGGCCGGCTCCGCCGGTCCGGCCAAGGCCGATGCCTGCGCCGAATTATGGCAGGAAGAATTAATCACCCGCCGGCAAACGGATGATCTGCTGGCATTGCTGCATATGCGGGCGTCATTGCGCGCGGACGCAGATTTCAAGCGCGCCGCCGCCGCATGCTTGGAGGATTATTTCCGCGCCGATGCCCGGCAGCAGACGCTGGCGCGCAACGCCGGTTGGAACGAACCCGGCGTGAGCGCCGGGGAAGCGCTCCGGCGGCTGGATGCGCTACGAAGCATGCAACCCGGAGCGGCATGCTATGACAAGACGTGGGGGGCGGGCCGCATCCGGGAAATCAGCGAATACCACCAGCAGGTCGAGATTGATTTCGTCCGCAAGCCGGGACACCGCCTGGCGCTGGCGCATGCCGGGGCCAATCTCATGCTGTTGCCCCCGGACAACATTCTGGCCTGCCGCATGGTCAACCCGGATGAAGCCGACCGGCGTCTGGCGGAAACGCCGGCGGAAACGGTCCGGGAGGTGCTGCTGACTTTCGGTCCCTTCACCCCCGTCCGCCTGCAGGAATGGATGACCGCGAACCTGCTGCCGGAAGCTGCCTGGAAAAAATTCTGGGACGCCGCCCGCAAAAAGCTCAAGGAAGATCCGCTGGTCACCCTGCCCGCGCGCCGGAACGACCCGATTGTCATCCGCGACCGGGAACAGACTGCCGACCCGCAATGGCAAGAAGCTCTCCGCCAGGAAAACAGTCTTGATAAAATCCTGCAGGCGGCGGATGAAATCCGCGCGCGGCCGGGCCCACTGCCGCCGGATATGCAAAACCTGCTTACGGAACGACTGGGCTTCATCATGCGCGCCGCCGGCAAGCGCGAGCAGGCGCAGCGCGCGCGCGCCTTGCTGGCGCTGGAGGAGATGGAGACCGTCCCGCCTGGGGTAGACCTGGCGGCGGCCGCGTCGGAAATGCTTGCGCCCGAATGTTTTGAAGCAGTCATGGACGCACTGCCTGTCCGCGGGCAGGCGCCCTTCTGCCGCTGCCTGCTCCGCCGGCAGCCGGACTTGTTCCGGCAGGTCCTGCCGGAAATTCTGCGCGCGGCGGACGCCGGCGCCTTGCATGAAATCTGGCGCGCCCTGGAAGGCTCCGACGAACAGGGGCGCGCGGCAGAACTGCTGCGCGAATTATTGCAGGCGCCGGAACCCTCCCTGGAACTGGTCGCATGGCTCTGCCGCAATGCGCCCATTCGCGAACGCTTCAACCTGGCCGCGCCGGACCGGCTGGCCTTCATGGTCTTGAACCTGCTGGAAAACCCGGCCATGGAAGGCGTGGGCCGCACCCGCGCCCGCAACCAACTGCGCGACTCCCTGTCCGACCCGGACTGGCTGGCCGCCGCGCTGCAGGCAATGGACCCGCAGCAAAGACGCGATTTTACTTTGCGTCTACAAACCGCCAACCTGGGCGCCGATATCAATAACGCCGCACTGCTGCTGCTGGCCGTCAAGTTGCGGCCGGAACTGGAGCAGGCGCTGCAGGTGTCCGCGCCCCCGCCGCCCCCTGCGCGTTTGACATCCCGCCGTTCTTACCATGCGCGCCAGGCCCAGTTGCATAAATTAATTACGGAAGAAATTCCAGCCAACAGCCGTGAAATCGGCATAGCCCGCAGTTACGGCGACTTGCGGGAAAATTTCGAATACAAATCAGCCAAGGACACACAGGGATTGCTGATGCGCAGGCGGATGGAATGGGAAAAAATGCTGGCGGAAGTGCGCCCCACGGATTTCGCCAACTTCCCGACCGACCGCGCCGGCCCCGGCACCTGCGTCACTTTGCGCTATGAAGCGGGAGGCGAGGAAAAATTTAACATCCTGGGCGAATGGGATCATGACGACCAACTGGCCATCATCCCCAACCGCTCCCGCCTGGCGGAAATTCTGCAAGGCAGGCGTCCGGGGGAACGGGTGGAAGTACCGGACGCTGACGGGCAGATGCGCGGCGCCACCCTGGCAGCCGTGACCGGCTTAAGCGATGCCGTGCGCGCCTGGATCAATGCCGAACCTGGAACTGCTTGACGCAAGTGTTCGGGGTTCGGCATCCGGAATTTTTTCGAAAATGTAACATGTTGATCTTGTGCTGCTTAAAATTATTCTGAATGCTGACTCCTGACTCAGATGTCTGAATTCATATAAAATGCGAGTTTTTAAATTTGCTCCATTGCCTGGGTCAAGCATTTTTTACGTATCCAAATCAGGCGGCCAGGCTTGACCTGAGCCATGCCAAAGGGCCCGCCCTGAACCATGCCGAATGGCCTTTGGACGCCTTGTCCGCGTCGCGGTTGACAGTGTAATCCGGCAATCTGAAACGCCAATCCCGTGTGATTTGTCCGGCCAGTAAAACAGTTAACTTTTATCTTTAGGTCTGGCCCCAGGCGTTTG
>CAYXEK010000161.1:0-7685 GCA_964463985.1 uncultured Verrucomicrobiota bacterium | reverse complement strand
AATCGGAGGGCTTTGACCATGTTTGGATGCCAACATAATCCGTAATTCTTGCCAGATATTTGTTACTTATTCAGACATGACCCTACTATGCTTCCGGTTGGCCGCCGGGTCAGCCGGGATTAACGCGGGGACCAATCAGAGATGGATGGCTGGCGCCGCGGACCTGGATGGCCGGCCGCGGCTGGACCGGTTCGCCTGCCGGGCGGACATGGGTTGCTACGAATATGTGCCGGGGGGTTGATGTTGCGCATCAAGTGAGCGGGCGGGGCCGCATCCGGTAGGGCCAGTCTGTAGCGTTAGAGTTGAATCACACCGGAGTCGTCCACAAACAGGAGATAGCATTCGATCCGGCGGCTGGCGCCATAGAGCGCGGTTAATATCTGCCGGTAGCGGAGCATTTGCGCCTGGTATTTTTCCAGCAGGCCGCCGCGGCGCGCGCCGGTCTTGTAATCAATGATGGTGATCAGGTCGCCGGCGATCACCAGGCGGTCCACCAAGCCGAAAATTTTCGTGTCCGAGACATGCTGTTCGCATAATATCTTGCCCGGCCGGCGCAGAATATCCGCCACTTCCGGGCGGGAAAGGAACCGTTCCAGACAATGCCGTTCCGGCGGCGTCAGGTCAAGATTATCCGGCAGGGCGCCCTCGGGCGTCAGGCGCGCCAGGGCCGCATGTAAACGCAGACCGCGGGCGATGCCCGCTTCGATTTCCGCCGACTTCAGCGTGGGGTCCATTTCGTCCGGGTCGGGCGACGGTTCCGATTCCGGCAGATTATATGGCGGCAACTCGGCATAATCCGCTTGGCCGGGCGCGCCGGGTCCGTAATCGTGCTGGTAACCGCCTGGCGCCGGCGCGGCGCCGGCGATGGGTTTTGACGCCGCCTGGCTGATTTTCCGGCTGAAACCTTCAAGCTTGCCATCCTGCCCGGCCTTGAGCACCCAGGTCAGGCTTGATATGGCGCGGGTGGCGGCGACATACAGCAGGTTGGCGGTCTCACCTTCCAGGGCCGCCTGCTCCCGGTTGTCAGCCTTGGCTAAAAGCGATTGCAGGCCGGATTCCGGCATGGCGGCCAGGAATGCACGTTCCTTTTTGGATAATTGCAGCGGCGCGCCATCATCGGGGTGCAACACGACATCAGGGCGATCGCGTTCTTCTTTCCAGAGCACGAAGACGTGGGGGAATTCCAGCCCCTTCGTGCTGTGGATGGTGGCCAGCTTCACCCGGTCGGCGTGTTCGCCTTCCGGCACGGCGACCCAGGGCGACATCGTGCGCAGGTGTTTGAGCCAGTCGGCCGGGGCGCCCGGCGCGGGCCGGTCGAAGTAGCGTTCGGCGTCATGCCAGACGGCTTCAATCAAAACTCCCGGGAAATGCCGGCTTAATTCACGCAATGCCCGCGCGGCGGCGGCAAAGCGGAATGGTTCCATGCAGGCGGCGGCGGCTTCCCTGATCCGCGCGAGTTCCTGCCGGAAAGCGGCGTCATAGCCCAAATTTTCCAAAGCTTGCGGGATGAATTTGCCGTCATGCGGCATGAATAATGCCGCGAGCGCCAGGTACAAGGCTGTGCCCTCGCGCAGGCTCAGCAGTTCGCGGCCGCGCACGCCGGAAGTGGCGATGCCATTCTCCGCCAAAACGCCGGCAATTTTATGCATATGCGCGTTGGTCCGGCACAATACGGCAACATCGCCCCAGGCGCAGCCGGCGCTGGTTTGGAGTTGTTTGATTTGATTATGCAATTCCGCGTACAAGGCATCCTCGGAACGTCCGCAAATCACCGGCACGGCCATGACGCGCGATATGCCGGAATAATCTTTTTTCCGGGAGCCATCGGGCGGTGTCTGGCGGTGGGCGGCATAAGGTTGGCCCTTGAACAGTTCAGCCGTCAAATGGTTGAAATACTCAATCAGCAAGGGAGTGGAACGCCAGTTGAACGGCAGGTTTTCCTCGTGTAATTGCCCGCGTTTTGCCAATGGCGCCAGCCAGCCGGCCAGCCGGTCGGGCTCGGCGCCGCGCCAGCGGTAAACGGACTGTTTCCAGTCGCCGACGATGAAGAGCGACCGCTCACCCGTTCCATCCGCTGCCACGCTGCCGAGGATGTCTTCCATGAGCGGCTGCAATAGTTTTAATTGTTCCCCGGAAGTGTCCTGGAATTCATCCAGCAGCAAATGCGCGGTCCGGTCGTAGCCCCTTTCGTAGATTCTGGTCACCAGGGCAGGTCGCTCCGCGGCATCCGGGCCGTCCAGTTCCAGGAGGGCGCGGGTTACATCCTCGAAAAAACATACGCCGCGCTGCTGTTTCTCCCCGTTGACCAGCCGCTGGTAGATGCCGTGGAAATGTTTCAGCAACGCGCTCGCCAGGCGCGCGGAATTGATGATATGTTCCGCCAGTAGCCGGCGCATGGCCGGGTATATTTTGTCCAGTTTGGCATAGGCCGGCGTGTGCCGGTCGCCGGCGGCGATGTTTTTGATTTCATCCAGGGAAGATTTCTGGAAAAGGGCGCAACCGGCATCCGCCTGGTCCAGCGGCTGCAACAGGGGATTAACCACGCTCCGGCGCAGGTTGCCGGCGGCGGCGCCGGCGATTGCCCGTACGGCGGTCTGCAACTGTTTATATTCAGCGGCGAGCCGCGCCTGGCGGGCGCGCCAGGCGTCAACCTGGCCGGCCGCCGGCGTCCATTGCGCGAATGCCGGGTCAATTTCCTTTAATTTTTCCAACAACTGTTCCGGGCCGATTTGCAGCACGCGGGCCGCGATCAGGATGCGTTCCGTATCGCCAATCACCGCCGGCTGCGCGAAGAAAAGCTCATCCACCGCCAGTTGGATGCTTTGCGCGTCCTGGTCATCGGCGATCCGGGGACTGGTTTCCTCGGTGGCCAGCAGTTGGCGGAACAATGCGTCAATGGTGGAGAATCGCGCCCTGGCGGCGCGCATCAGCAGGCGCAATTTTTCCGGCGGCGCAAGCTGGTCCCCGGCGATGACGTCCAGGATGCGTTTTTGCATCTCGGCGGCGGCGGCCCGGGTGAAAGTTATGGCCACCACCAGTTCGGAGCTGGAATTTATATGCGCCCGCACCGCTTGGGTCAGGCGATAGGTCTTGCCCGATCCGGCGGAGGCGTTCACCAAATAACTCTTTGCCATCACCAATTTCCTCCCCGGTAAAGGTCGGGGCGCAGGCAGAGCGCCTTGAAAGGGCACCAGGCGCAGATGGCGGCGCGGAAATTCGGCTGGAACGCCGGCTGCGCCAGCAGGCCGTCAAGGCGCCGCGCCACGGCGTCCATGTTTGCTCCAAGGCCGGCGATTTCCGCCTCAGGCAAGTCGGCCCGGAAGCCCTCGGCGCTGCCGGCGCGCAGCAGCAGAAACGCGGCGTCCAATTCCCCGGCGGCCGCCCGGCCGGCCGAAACCAGCAGGTGGATGTAGAACACCAATTGGAAGGAATCATTGAACTTGTTGAGCGCTTCGGCGCCGGCAATGCTCGCGGCCAGGCCGTCACGCGGCGGCAGTGCGATTTTGTCCTTGTATTTCAAGTCCGCGACCAGCCAGCGCCCGGCATGTTGCTGCAGGCGGTCAATCCGGCCGGTCAGCCGGTATTGTCCCGCGCCGAATGCGGCATTGAGTTTCAATTCCGCTTCCCGCACTTTGCCGGAGAAGAGCAGTGGTTCATCTGTCTCATGTTCGCGCGCCGCGATTTCCTCAAGGTAACTCAACAGGATTGCCTTGCGCACGGCCCGGTCGGGGATTTTAGCCCGCACTTCCGGATCGGCTTCCCATTGTTCTTCAAATGCGGCCTGCCAGCGGGCCAGCGGCGCGGGGCAAGGCTTAAGGCCGGCAAAGAAATTGTGGATAAAATTACCGATGACCAGGTTGGCCGATTCCTCCGGCTCCAGCGCGGCCGGCGGCGCGACCTGGAAGCGTTCTTCCAGCAGAAAGCGGTAGGGGCAGGTGAAGAAAACGGACAGAGCGGAGAAGGACCACTGGTAATGGCCGAGCCACTCGCGCAGGCCGGCGTCATTTTCAATGGCCGGCGGATTGCCTGGCGGGATCAATGGCGCTGCCGCCAGGCGGCGCCGGGCGCGCGGGCAGTCGAACTCGGCCGCAAGAAAGGCGAAATGCGGGGAGGGCGCCATGCCCGCGACGGTGTCATAGCGGGCGGCGATCTGTGCTTCGGCGCCGAAGGCCAGGAACTGGCGGAGCGCCAGGTCATCCGCCTCGAACATCGCCTGGTGAATCCGCGGCACGTGGATCAGGTTGAGGAACGGGCCGTCAAACGGCTTGGTCGGGAATACATCGCGATCCATCGGCAGCATCAGGGTGCGGCGGTAAGGCATGCCGGTCGCCTCGCCCAGCGGCGCCACCTGCACCGGCGCGGCGCGCCGGCCCGTAAGGTAAAGTTTGCTGTTAACCACCAGGTGCGGTGCGAGGGTTGGCCAGTCGCCGCCCATCAGCGGTCGGAGCTCCGTCAACATATCAATCAGCGCTATGGCTTTCTCGCCCGCCGCGCGGTTGGCTGCGTCGAGCGCATGCCAGCGTTCGGCCAGTTCCCGCGCGATTTCGCGGCGCAGGTCTGTCAGCGGGGCGTCCCGGCCGATGGCTTCCAGCAGGCGATGCGCGGCGCCGAAATGCCGGAACGGCAGCCACAGGGCGAAATTCACCAGATCGCCCAGGGGCCGGAAAACCATCTCCCAGAGGTAAAACGACAAAGTTTCATCCAGCAGGACGATCAGCAATTGTTCGGCCGGTCCGGCGCGGGATGCCAGGAATTCGGCGATTGTTCCGCCGGCCAGCGCCGTCAGCGCGGATTGATCCGCCAATTCCACAAAGGAAATGGCCGGCTGATTGGCGCTGCGTTCCGGCAGATGCAGCCGGCGTACCAATGTCAGCGCCGATTCGTAATCCGGCCGGGCGTCCAGCAGATGCGGGCCGAACAGAGGCGCGTCGGTAAAAAGGTTGTCCCGGGGAATGCGCGCGAAAAACCGCTCGTTGACCGGCGTCATGAGCGGCAGCCCGACGAACAGATCGTTTTTGCGGGGCTGGGCATCGGCCAAAACGTCTTCTTCCAGCGGGGCATAAAACCGGCCGTCCGCTGCCAGTTCCTGCCGGAACTCCTGTGAAAGCGCGAAAAAGCCGGCAATACGTCCCATTTGCTCATCCGGCAGACGTTCGGCGCGGGAAAAGTCATCCATGCCGACCGAATATTTGGCGATCAACGCCAGGAAATTCAGCAGGCGTTCCGCGTCTTCCGGCGGCGGCGCAACGCCCCGCTCCCGTTTCAACCGGGCATGGAAGCGGACCAGGGCTTCCTCCCGCGGCACACTTGTTCCGGGATGGCGTTCGCCGAGCAGGCGCGCCTTGTAATCGTCGAAGTTCAGGACATTGGGCATCAAGCCGCCCAGGCGCCGGTGCAGAGCGTCATGCAGCAGGTCGCGTCCGCGTCCGCTCATCGCCACCACGGTGAAATCCGAGAAATCCGGCCGGTGCGGCGCCAAGCGGTCAATCAATAGTTCCAGGGCATTCAATCAGCAATTTGATCCGGTTTTTAATTAAACATTATAAACTAAAGTCGCTTCGACGGCCAGCCGCTTTTTTGTCCGCCGCGCACTTGTTGAATTTTGCTTCTTTTTTTAACATTTCTGCTACGTTTCAGGTCTGGCATGCGGGCAGGTCATCGGATATATTTGACGCAGATGGTCAGGATTGCGCTTCAGCCAGTCCGTCTGGGCGGGCCGCGTCTTGTTGCCTTCAATTCGTTCCCGCATACCTGCGGCATGGCGGAACCAGATATGTATGATCGCAGCAAACTTCGCTGGTCGGCACAATGGGCGGCCGCCCTTCCGCCGGATTATGCCGAACTGAAGCGTTGTTTCATTAATCCGCCGGATGAGTTCCGGCCCGTGCCCTGGCTGTGTTTCAACGGGCGATGCGATCGGGCGGAAATCGCCTTTGCCGTTGGCCGGATGCATGCGCAGGGCATTCGCTCATTCATCCTGTTCCCGATTTACGGGCTGGCGCTCGAATATCTTTCTGAGGCCTGGTTCGATGCGGTCGGATTCGCCCTGGATTATGCGGCAGGCAAGCAAATGACCGTTTGGATATACGATGATTACAACTGGCCCTGCGGCAGTTGCGCCGGCCGCATTCCGGTTGACCGGCCGGACTTAGAAGTGCGCCGGGTGCGCCCGGACGCCCCGCCGGAATCCGCGGCGCCGGGAGCAACCGTTGTTTTCACGCCGGCCGCCGGGCAGGAATATCTCTTTTCGGCGGCAACGGATGGCGCGGGCCATTCACACCGGATTGAAACCAGGATGGAAATGCGCGCTGGAGCAAAGCGCTGGACCTGGCGCAACGGTCAGGCGGCGCCGGTCAGCATTGTGCACATTGTGCAAGGCGTCTTCCGCCGGAAATATGCCGCCAATACCGGCGCGCCCTGGACGGAGAAGATACCGCCCGCGGATTATGTGGATTTGACCTTGGCGGAGATGGGTCCGGAATTCGTGCGGCGCACGCACGCGCAATATGAACGGCGGTTCCGGCATCACTTTGGCCAGACGCTGAAAGGGTTCTTCCAGGACGAACCGCAAATCAATGACATCCGGATGTCCGCGGAATTGCAGCGGGAATTCCAGGCGCGCTACGGTTATGCCTTGCCGGAGAAGCTGGACCGGCTGTTCACGGACGAACAGGCCGACCGTTTCCAGGTGCGGCACGATTATTATACGCTGGCCGGCGAACGGCTCGGGCGGTTTTTAAAATACATTAAAAGCTGGTGCGATGCGCGCGGGTTGGACACCACCGGCCATTTCGAGGGTGAGGAATCGCCGGCGCAGGGCGCGCGCCGGGATGGCGACGAATACATCGCGCGCACGTCCATGTCGCTGCCGGGCATGGACCTGTTATGCTGCGAATCCAATTATGCAAACACGCCTTCACGCGCCGGGTTGGCCCGGCGCAAACCGGGCGCCGGTTATCTTTTGACGGTGAAACTTGCGGCGGCGGCCGCGCGGGCAACGGGCAGTTCGCGCATCCTGTCAGAGTCCTTCGGCGTCATGCCGTTCAGCGTGGCGCCGGTGGATTTGACCGCCAACACTCATTGGCAGACCGCCCTGGGCGTCAACCTGATCAATGACAACCTGCTGGCGCTTTCTTCGGAAAGTTTTCGCTGCAGCGCCCGTTCTTTTCACATGCCGTGGTGGCCTTTTTATGGCGCATTCGCAAAGTTTGCCGGCCGCTGCTGTCTGATGTCAACACTGGGTAAACTCCGTGCCGGCATCGCCGTGCTGTATCCGGCATTGTCGGCGCGCTGCCTGTTGCGCGCCGCGTCTGATCCTGCCGCGCCGGATGCGGATGATGTCCGCCTGGAGCGGATGAATCTGATTTTGCGGGAAACGGCGGAAGCGCTGACCCGCGCGCACCAGGACTGGGAATTGCTGTTCGAAGAAGAATTGGCGCAATCTGATGTATTTGCGCGGGGGGTGAAGGTCATGATTATCCCCGCGGCGTTTGCCATGACCGAAACCATGGTGGATCAATTAAAGGCTTTTGCCGCTGCCGGCGGGCCGCCATCCGCGCGGGCGAAAATCTATTGGAAATTCGGGTCGCCAGCACGTTTGCCCCATTGTTCGGAGCGCGCAAGACCGCGTTCAGCCGCGAAATAATTCCGCCGCGCGCGGGGAGCATGGGGCCGGTGACGCTGAA
>CAYXEK010000160.1:6329-7693 GCA_964463985.1 uncultured Verrucomicrobiota bacterium | reverse complement strand
GAATGGCTTTGACGGTATTTTCACGCAAACAGCCGCACCACCGGCATGATATCCATCAAGCAAATTCTCCATTCTGGCGCCAGAAATCCACAGGACCTTCTGGCCGTTCATTTCAGTCATTCCGGAACATATTGCGCGCGTTTGCGGGCCAACGGCGGCGGCGCGGCATTGCAGGCGGCGGAAATCCTGCCCCCGGTCTCGCTTTCTGCCGGTTCTTACGCGGCGTCCGCTCCGGCCATATCCAAACCTTTAATGGCGCGCTGCGCCGCCATATGCATTCCCGGCGATGACGCGGCGGTAAAACTTCTGAATATCCCGGGACAGCTTGAGGATGATCCGACGGAACAAATCCTGGGCAGCCTGGGCCTGGATCAGGAAAAATTCCGCGTGGCTTACCGGACTATGCCTTCCGCGCGGGGCAGCCGCGCTGAAACCAAGGTCTTGACGGTGGCGGTTCCGGAACCGCTCGCCCAGGCGGCCTGCGGCATGTTCCGGACGGGAATTCCTGCGCCGATATCGCTGGAAGTTGACGGGTTGGCGGCGCTGACGGATTTCTGCCTGACGGAGGCGGCGGTGCAGGCCGATGATGCTGTCGGATGCATCGTCAGCTATTCCAGGGTATCATTTGCCGCCTTTTTCCGCAAAAGCGAGTTGTTGTTGATTAGGAAGTTTGATTTTGGCCTGTTTCAACTGCTGGATATGCTGCAGAAGAATCTTGGGGTGGATCAGGCGACAGCCCGGGATATACTGGTGAACGGCTCGTTTGACGTGTCCCAAATGGTCAAGACTGCCATGGAGCCTTTCATTAAACAACTGGTGATTTCCAAGCATTTCATAGAACGGCGCGATAATTGCCATGTAGCCAAATTGTTCCTGGCGCAGGAAGATTGGATGGCCCGGGAATGGATGGCGGAGATCAAGTCGGGCGTGGGGGTTGAACTCGATCAATGGCACCCCCTGGCAGCGTTGCAGATTCCGGAAGGAGTTTTGCCGCCGGAAATCGCGGCGCAGCCCGCCCGGCTGAGCGCCGCCGTCGGCGCGGCCCTGGGTTTATTTGCCGAACAGCAGCCTAAATCATGAGCCTGCATGTCAATTTGATTCTTGATTCCGAACGCCGCAGCGGCAGCGATGTCAGCATGAAATTCGCGCTGCGCGCGGGGTTAATATTTCTGGGCGCATTGCTGGCGCTCGGCATATCGGTGCTGGTATTGGGCGCGCGGGGCGCGCGCCGGGAACGCATTGCGGTGGAAGGCCGTCAGAAGGATCTGGAGCCGGTATACGAGGCGGTCGTGCAAATCCGCGCGGATTTAACCAAACTGCAGTCCTTGGTCAATCTGCTTGAGGGATGGCGGACCAATCGTCTG
>CAYXEK010000160.1:0-6229 GCA_964463985.1 uncultured Verrucomicrobiota bacterium | reverse complement strand
GAAGATGTCAGGATTTTTGAAATGGAAGGGCGCTTCATCAAGCGCAATATCGTATTGCGCCGCTGATATCGTCCCGGGCGGCGGTTTTCCGGTGGAATTATGGCGCGGACTAAAAAAGAGCAGATGCAAATGCTGATCCTGGGCGGCATGCTGGCAGCCGGGGGGTTGTTCGCCGCCGTGAATTTCCTGCTGGTTCCCATGATCAACAACTGGAAAAAGGATGCCGCCCAGACGCTTGTTTTAAGAACCAAACTCGACACGGCCCGCGCGGTGGTACGCGGCCGGGCGGACATATTGGCCCAGTTGGAAACAGAGCGCCGCCGCCTGAACGAATTGGCGCCGCACCTGCCGTTACCGGTGCTCGGAAACTACCTGCTGGGCATGGACAAGCAAATCCGTCAGTGGGCGGAAGCGTCCGTTCTGGACATCGCCGGCATTGTGGATGAGGGGAAAGTTCCCATCGATTTCGCCGATCGGCTTTGCCAGGTCTATTCAATCCGCGTGTCTGCGGAAGGCAATATCAGGGCCTTGGCCGGATTCCTGGAGCAGTTGGAGGCGGCTAATCCGCTGGTGGCCGTTTCCGCCTTGAGCATTGCCGCCCGGCCGGACCAACCCAACCGGCATGACATCCGGTTTGTGTTGGATTGGCTGGTTTGGCGCGATCCTGAAACATTGCCGGAATATGCAACCGGCGCCGATCAGTCTTCGATCCAACCAGGAGAGCCGTGAACCCTGCGATCCCTGCCATTCCATCGTATCTTTGCCGTCGATTGCGCCGGCTGGCGCTGATGTGCCTCGCTGCCTGCGCCTGGTGCGGGTGGGGGGCGGTACAGGGCGGCGGTTCCGGTCAGTCGCCGCAGGAATCTGCCGCGCCGAACGCCGAACTGCGCGATCCTTTCTGGCCGATTAATTACCGTCCTCCGCGCCCGGCGGCGCCCGGGGCGGTTGTAACGGACCAGGCTGCCGCAGGGGAACCGGTTCCGGCGCTTCCCCCCGACACAGAGGCCCGCGCGGAAGCGATGGCGGCTTTGAAGGTCGGGGGCGTAATCCGGCGGGGGCGGCTGTTTTTCGCGGCCGTCAACGGTCAGATGGTGCAGGTGGGCGATGTTATTGCCGTTCCGCATGAAGGGCGCTATTTCCGGTTCCGCATCCGTTCGATTGACATGCGCAAGGTGCAGATCGAGCCGGCGGATTAGGGAAAATATGCTTGAGTACACCGCAATTTTGGAGTCTAATTAAAAAACTTTTGAATAACAAGGCAAGGGAGATGGCAATGAAAAACTGGCGCCGATTGGTTTGCGTGCTGGCGGGCGGAGGCGTGATGATGTTCGGCGCGGGGTGCGAGTCTAACTCGGACGAAACCGACACGGATGATTATTTCCAGGCGAATGCTTATCAGGCCGCCGAGCGCGGCACGGAAGATCCCCTGGCGCTGCAGGTAAATCCGGATGTTGCCGCGGTCGGGATTGTCGGTGCGGAGGTGGTTTTTACCGGCAAAGGCGGCACGCCGTCATACAAGTGGAGCGTCGCCGATCCATCCAAAGGCCGGGTTGAAGTTGTCGGTTGGAGCCAGTGCCGATATGTTTGCCTGCAAGTCGGCAATAACACCGTCCGGGTGGAGGATGAGGACGGGCATTTTGCGCTTGCGCGCGTGACGCCCGCGGTGGATGAAATGACTGTTTCTCCCGCGGATGTTGAATTGATTAATGAATGGGAGGCTTCATTCACGGTCAGCGGCGGTTCGCCTCCCTACGTTTGGAGCGTCGGCAACCCCGCCTTGGGTTCGGTGTCGTTTTCGGCATCTACCACCTACCAGGCAAGCTATCACGCTGTGCCGGCCGCTTACGGGATTAACATGGTGACGGTCAGGGACTCCGAAGGTCGTACGGCTTCCGCCACGGTGACTCAATCGGCGTCGGAATAATACAAGGGTTAATTCATGCAAAAAGCCTGTTGTTTTTGGTTTGCTTTATGGATTCTGTGCGTTGCGGCGGCCACGGCTGCGACGAATTTGCCTGATACGGCGGCGGCAGGAGCGGAGACTGCGCCCCTGGCGGAGCAGTCCGCGGAGGATCCCGCTCCGGTCGCTGCTGACCTTGCCGCGGCCGCATCTGCGGAGCAGAACGCGGTGAAATTGGATACGATGCCGCCCCAGGCACCCTCGCCGGCGGAGCCTGCCGCAGGACCCGCCGCGCCGGCCGCCGCCGATGTTTCCGCAACCCAGCCGGGGGTGGACAATGCGGTTGCTCCGGATTCTACCGGAGAGTTGCCGGCCGCGGTGGCGGCGCCGCCAGTGAACGTGGAGGTGGTGTCCCGAGCACAGCAGGATTTGCTGCTGGACTTGCCATTAAGCGGCCAGCCGGTCAACGGACAAGACACGCCCTCCGCAAGCGAACTGATTTCCATTTCCCTCGACGCCGTGCCGGTGCCGGATGTGGTCAACATGTTTGCCCGGATTTCCGGGGCCAATATTATTGTCGCCGGGAGCTTCACCAATTTGTTCGTCACGGCCAATTTGAAGAACGTGGAATGGAAATCGGCGCTGAATCTGGCGCTTGGTTCGGTGAATTTGTCCACCATTGAAGATCCCTCCGGCATCATCATGGTGGTCACTTCCGAGATGTACCAGCAGAAACTCAAGCAGATTGAAGAAACCAAACCATTGGTGACGCGCACTTTTGTCCTGCGTTACATGAATGCGGTGGACCTGGTCGAGCAGATCAAGTTGCTGAAAATCCTCTCGCCGCGCGGCACGATCATCACCAGCCAGGGCAAGGAACAACATAATGCCAGCATGAAGTCAACTTCGCTTACCACCGACATCCAGAATCCCAGCATCACCACTGAAGTCATAGTGTCGGACATCCGGGAATACGTTGACCGGGTAGGAGACCTGATCGAAAAACTCGACAAGCGCGAGCCCCAGGTGTTCATTGAAGCCCGGATCATTGACATAATTACCAGCGACAGTAAAAAACTCGGATTCGACTGGGCCATGCTGGACCGGTTCGGCGTTACGGCCGGATTGACGGACCTGAAATGGACTTTTTCCGACGAATCGGAAAAAGTCAACACCACGGCCAACAGCGACAACCAGTACGACCGACGCGCCGCCACGGACGTCATCAACAAGCGGTTCAATATTTCCGGACAACCCTACGAGGAAAGCGTCACAAGCTATGAAGAGCAGCCGCCGGGTTCCGGCAACTGGGTGTCGAAGACCGTGGTGACGCCCACGCGCACGATATCCGATTCCATCGAAGCGGGGCGCAATGTAGAGGCTCTCCGCGGCTACAATGCCACCGACACCACGCTGGAAACTAAAATGGGCGCGGCCTTTCTGACGGTTTCCGAGGCTTCGCTTTTCCTGAGCGCCTTGCAGAAAAGCAACAACGCCAATATGATTTCACATCCCCTGTTGATTGTGGGCAACAAGGTGGAAGCCAAAATTCATGTGGGCGAACGTTACCCGACGGTTTTTACGGAAAAAACCACGGACAGCACCGGCGGCATTTCCCGCGATTCCTATTCGGAAAAGGTGGAGTGGAACGATCTTGGCTTGACCTTGTGGGTTATCCCGGAAATTGACTCGGAAACCCAGGTCGTGCGGATGACCGTCAACCCGCAAATGAGCACGTGGGTGAAGGATATTACCACGCCCCAGGGATCGGTGTATCCCGTGATCAGCACCCGGCATCTTTCCTCCCGGGTTAATGTTCCCACCATGCACACGGTGGTTATAGGCGGCTTGATGGAAGACAGTAAAAGCAAGAAGGAATCGCGTGTGCCGATCCTGGGTGATATACCGCTGATTGGATTGCTTTTCAGGCACACCGAGGATGTCGTGGAGCGTTCAAATCTGCTGATCATGCTGACTCCGACGATTTTGGACGAGAACGAACCGCTGACCGGATTGGAAGTTATCGGACAACAGGCCATGTCGGAATTTGATTATACGCCGCTGGACCCCAAGTCTGCGCCGGCCGTCGTGGAAGCCGATCAGACCAATGCCGCGCCGGCCGGGGCCGAACCAGACGAAGCTGCGGTTACTGCGACCAATGCGGCGGCGAAAGCCGATCAGGGTGAACCGGCCCCGTGACATGCATTTCCTGCCCAAAAGCGCCTGGCGTTACGCTCTCTTGATGCTGATTTTGCTGGGCGCCGTGGCCCTGGCATCTTTTTCCATCATTGCTTTTCTGCAGGAACACATGGAGGAATGGACGGATCAACAAGCCGTCCGCGAGTTAAGTGTGGCCATCTGGTCGCTGACCATGGGCGCCATGTTTCTGACTGGCGCATTTGGTTTATGGGGCATCCGTTCCATTGTGGAAATCGAGGGGCGGCGCCGTATCGGCCGGTTTGTTGCTGCCATGAATTATCTTTCAGACGGCCTGGTCCTGCTGGACAACAACGGACGGGTTGTCGCTTATAATCCGGCCCTGGTCAAAATGATTCCCCGGCACATCCGGGAATTGCATAGACTCCTCCTGCCGGAAGTCTTTGATTGCCTGAACCATGCCGACCTGGAATGCCTGCTGGATTTGACGACGCCGCTGGAGTTTGAGCGCGATTTTTTTTACGAAGGATCATTGCACACCCTGCGGTTCCGTTCCCAGCCGTCTTCGGGCGTTCGCCTGGTGCTGGTAAGCGACGTTACCGAGATGCGTTCGCTGGATATCCGCCGCCGGCAAACCGCCTTGTTGCAGCTGGTAGGACGGATTTCCGCCGGCGTGGCGAACGACTTCAACAATATTTTATGCGCCATTGCCGGCCATGCGGCTTTACTGGCCCGCTCCCGCCCGCCTGGTAGCGCCGGACAGGAATCGCTGTCAGAAATTCAACAGCTAACCCAGAAAGGCGCTTTGCTTTCCCGTCAGTTACTGGCCTTGAGCCGCGCCGGCTGCGGCGGCACACCCGGTGCGCGCGTTGAACGCCATTTGAAGGAGGCGGCTGATTTACTGCGCGTTGCGTTAACGCCGGTGTGGATAGTGCAGGTTGTTGCCGAGGGAGAGTTCCCGCGGACGCCATTGGCTGCCGGGCAGATCGAACAAATGGTGCTGAATCTTGGCCTGCTTGCCGCGGATGCCCAGCCTCGTCCGGGGATATTAACCATTACCCTGCTGCGGCGCGGGGAGGGCAATCTGGCGTATGTATCCGAGCGATTTGCAACGGTGCTGGTGATCACCGCCGAGCCGGCGGCGGACAGCCGGGCCGCCGCTCCAATCCGGGATTACACCGGCCTCTCGGCCTTGGCCGGCCCGGAAGACGGGGGCGCGATATTATCCGTTGTAAAATCTCTGGTGGAAGAAGCCCAAGGCGCTTTGGAGCAATTGCAGTCGGTTTCCGGTTTGTGCATTTACCGGGTTTGCCTGCCGCATCTGGCGCTGCCGGAAACGGCGCCGGAAGCGGATGAGGAATATCCGTCAGAATTCAGCGAATATCTGCGCGGATGGCGCATCACGGCGGCTTTCGCCGGCGGCAACGAGCCAGCCGGTTTTCTGGCGGCTCTCCGCGGGGCAGGGGTGAACGTTGAGCGGCGCGAGAACTTTATGGCCGTCCTGGGCGCGGTGGATTCCCTGCAGGCGCAGGATGCCTTGATTGTGGATTTTCAGTTGCTGAAGGAGGCATTTGAAGGAGTGATCAAAGCGATATTAAAATTATGCCCGCGCCTGGGCGTGGTGATCTTGTGTCCTGATCCCGATGCCCCGCCATCGGATTTTTTGAAATCGCAGGTTGTCTATGCCGGCTACGGGGAGCCGGCCGGCCGAATCATGCAATTCCTGATTGCCGCCAAGACTTTGCGCGTTCCCGGCCAGTCCCGGCCATGATGGGCGGGACTGTCGCCGGCACTGGTATTTCGTTCGATATTCCGCGGTGTGGCAGTCTTGGTTTTTACCCCGGGCCTGGGGCAGGACTGGACCAATTCTCCGGCATGCCGCTGCCGCCCGCCATCCCCGGGCACATCTGCGATGCATCCTGCAAAGTGGAGGTTTCGGGTCGCGGCGTCCACTTGCAGCGCGGGGCAATCCCTATCCGGCCTGGACGTTTTCCCCTGTCCTTGAAAAAGTTTGCAAACGGCTGGTTTTTTTGTTATCAATACACCCGCTACCTGCCGGTGCGAACTGCCGTCTGGGGCTGTATTCCATGCCAGCTTAGCTCAGTTGGTAGAGCAGCTGATTTGTAATCAGCAGGTCGCCGGTTCGACCCCGGCAGCTGGCTCCCGTGTTTC
>CAYXEK010000159.1:0-7697 GCA_964463985.1 uncultured Verrucomicrobiota bacterium | reverse complement strand
AAATTATCATGATGAAAAAAACACTCAAATTCACGCAAATGGACGCACGGCGCCTGCAGAGATTGGCGAAGCAAGTCGCCTGGATGAAGGACGAGGCGGCGGCCCGCCTGGCCGCCACCCGTCGCATCTTCGCGCGCCGCGTCCTGGCGGTTGACATCCATACCCATTCCATCCACAGCGACGGCTGCGACACGGTGGAAGCCAATTACGCGGCCGCGATGAACGCGGGGCTGGATTTCATGTTCGCCACCGACCATTTAAGTCTGCGCCAGAAACGCAACGTACGGGAACTGGCCCGGGCAAGCTGGGGGCAGGAACCGGGCGCCGGCGGCCATCACATCGGGCTGCTGCGCGGCAGCCGCCGGTTTGTGCCAAAGACGCAGAATGCATATGGCGCCATTTTCCAGGCCGCCCGGCGCCTGGCCCCGTTCGTCTGGGTGCCGCATCCCGCCGGCTGGTTCCCATCGAACTGGTATCCCGATGAGCGCATCGCCCAGTTATGGACGCTGGAAGACAATTTCGCCATGGAAATCATCAACGGCGCCAACAAAACCTGCCGCGCGCAGGACCAGTTTGACGCCAAAGCTGCGGCGGTCTGGGACCGGCTTTTGTGCGACGGCCGACGCGTGGCGGCGCTGGGCGCCAGCGACGCGCATATCGCCGAGAGCGTCGGCATAGCATGGACGGGAGTGTTTGCCGCGCGCTGTTCCGCCGCGGCCATCATCCGCGCGTTGAACGAGGGCCTTTGTTTTGCCGGCGAGTCCACCTTGCTGGAGTTTTTCTGCAATGCCCGCCCCATGGGCGCGTCGGTGCGCCGGCGGGCCGGCGCCGCCCTGCGGCTGCGTTTGCGCGCCGCGGATGCACGGGGAATCAAATCGGCGCGCTTGATCTGCAACGGGCGGGCGATCCGCGAGTTCTCCGGCGGCGGGCGCCCCCTGCTGGAAGCTGATTTCCGCTGGCAACCGCCGCGCCAGGCCAGGTATATCCGGCTGGAAACCGAGGCCGCCGACGGGTTGCGCGCGTTTGCTTCCCCGGTGTATTTAAGTTGAGCCGATTTCACTGGCGTCCCATAATGGACGCCAGTGTATGCGTTCATATTTTTTAGCCAGAGGCTGAATATATGCCGAAATATCTTGCTTTTCCCGGCAGTTTGGCCTAAATGTGGATCATTACCGTCCCGCAGGGACGGGAATGCTGGAATAGTGGAATAATGGAATGTTGAAAATCAAAGAGTTGCAAAATATGGTCGCGCTTTTTTTATTAAACGTGGTTCCGGTATTTTGCTCGCTTGATTGTGTGCCGCAACCCCGTCCCCATTATTCCATCGTTCCATCATTCCAATTTTCCGTGGGATGCCACTGAATATGGATTACTTGTCCGGAATATATGCCATGATGAATAAATCCGCAGAAATTTATAACGCATCGCTCGCCTACCTGGCCGGCGGCAGTTCCACCGGTTCCAAACGACCGGGGCTCATGCCGGAAGAACCGGGGGTGATTGTCCGCGGCAAAGGGTGCCGGGTCTGGGATGCCGATGGGCGCGAATTCATTGATTTCCGCAACGGACTCGGCCCGGTCACCCTGGGGTACTGCGTCCCGGAAATTGACGCCGCCATCGCCCGGCAAATGGCCAACGGCATTGTTTTCGGCCAGCCGCA
This sequence comes from uncultured Verrucomicrobiota bacterium, assembly GCA_964463985.1. Lineage (GTDB taxonomy): Bacteria > Verrucomicrobiota > Kiritimatiellia > JAAZAB01 > JAAZAB01 > JAXGPF01. The sequence goes on along the minus strand of CAYXEK010000159.1, from coordinate 6,037 downwards.
CCCGCTGGAAGGCCGGGTCGCGAAATTGCTCTGCGAAAACATTCCCTGCGCCGGGCGGGTGCGTTTCCTGAAAACCGGTGGAGAATCCTGCGCGGCGGCCCTGCGCCTGGCGCGCGCTTTTACCGGGCGCCCCAAAGTGATGCAGATCGGCTATAACGGATGGCTGAACAGCGTCGGCCGCGGCGCGCTGGCATTGCCGGGCCATTCCGCCATGGTGGACACGCCCCCCGGTGTGCCGCTGGGGCTGGCGGAATCTTTCACCGTCTGCCGCTGGAACGATATTGAAATGATGGAAGCCATCCTGTCAGCCCATCCGGAAGAATACGCGGCCATCATCATCGCCTGTGATTACCCGGGCCTTGCCCAAGGCAAAACTTTTTTGCCCGCCGTGCGCCGCCTGGCCAGCCGCTACGGGGTGTTGATGATCATGGATGAAATTGTCACCGGGTTCCGGCTGGCCCTGGGCGGCGCCCATGATTATTTCGATTTCAAACCGGACCTGGCGGTGTTCGCCAAGGGCATGGCCAACGGCATGCCGCTTTCCGCTTTCGTCGGACGCGCGGAAGTGATGGAGACCCTGAACAAATGCACGGTTTCATCCACCTATGGCGGCGAAACCCTGTCCCTGGCGGCGGCGGAAGCCGCCATAAACTTTTACCTCGAACACGATGTTTGCGCGCACTTGTGGCGCGCCGGGGAAATGATGTGGGGCGGACTGCAGAAAATGTTTGACGCCCGCGGCATCGGCATTGTCATCAAAGGCCTTTGGCCTTGCCCGCGGTTTTCGTCCGCTGACCCCGATCTGATTCCGAAATTCATGCGCGCGGCTTACGCCAGCGGCGTGGCGCTTTACAGCGTTTCATACGTGAATTATGCCCACAAGGACAGCGATATTGCCGAGGCGCTGGAACGGCTGGACAAAGCCTTAAAAACCATGTGAAGAATCAATCCCGTGAAAATGTCCGACATCCGGAAAAAACTTGAGCCGCCCTGTCCGGTGATTGACTTCCATGTGCATCCGTGGAGCGCCGTCGGGGTGCGTCTGGGCGCCACCCCGGAAGACAATGCGCGGTTTTTACTGCAGGCGGCGGACGCCGCCGGCATATCGCAAATGGTGGCGCATGACGTCGGCAGCGCTAATCTGTCTGATCCATCGCCGGCCGATTTGACGCGCATCAATGATTTGCTGCTGCGGGCATGCGCGGTTGATCCGGCAAGGTTCATTCCCTTTGCCTATCTCAATCCGGCGTACCCGGACGAATCGCTGCGCGAACTTGACCGCTGCGTGAGCAACGGCATGCGCGGCATCAAGCTTTGGATTGGCCGGCGGATCAATCATGCCGGCGGCCTGGTAATTGCACGGCGCGCGGCGGAATTAGGCATTCCAATCGTCCAGCATTGCTCGGACCGCCCCGGCGGCAACCTGCCGGGCGAGACATCGCCGGCCGATGCCGCCGAACTGGCCGCCATCTGCCCGGACGTCAAGCTGGTCCTGGCCCATTTGAACAATATCGGCCTGCGGGGTATAGAAATCATCCGTCCGTATCAAAACATTCGGGTAGACACTTCCGGCGGCGATCCTCTGGCCGGATTCGTTCGCGCGGCCATTGATCGCCTGGGCGCGGAGCGCGTGGTGTTCGGCTCCGACATGCCCTGCCGGTGTTTCGGCAGCCAGTTGGGCAAGGTGCTCAACGGATCGCTGGCGCCCGCTGAACAGGAGCAAATCCTGCGCCTGAACGCCATGTCGCTGTTGAAGATGCAATGAAATTCTGACTGCTTAGCCGGTTTCAAAAGTCTCGGACGACGTGGAAGTCGTCCCTCCAAAATCAAAAAACAATCCGTTTTTGGAGGGTCGGGTTCCACCCCGACCTTTTTTGGCGGGACTTTTGAAATTGGCTCTACTGACTGCTGGATACGGAATACTGTTTTCAAAAGCTGACTTTTGGAAGCAACTCAGTTTTCAGGTCTTACGCAAATACACTGAACACCGAACGCTTTTCAAACAAATCCAACCTCAAACTACCGTTGAACCTGATTCAACCTCGGGCAATCCTGAACACCTAGCCGAACACCGAACTCATTGGAATTTTACATCGTGAAAATATTTGATTGCAGTTGTTTTTACGGATCATGGCCGGAATATCCGGTCAAGGGCGCCATTGACACAGTGGCCGCGGAACTCCAGTCCCATGGCATAACGGATGCCTTGCTCAGTCCGTTGGCGGCAGTCTGGTGCCGCAACCAGCAGGCATTCAACCGCGAACTCCTGGAAGTAACCCGGCCCTACCCCTGGATCCGCCCCGCGCCGGTGCTGGACCCCACCTTGCCGACCTGGCAAGAAGAAGCCCGGGGCATGCTCCAGGATCCGCGGGTCAAAATCTTCCGTATATTTCTGAATTACACAACCTTCAGCCTGGAACGCCGGGATTCCCTGAAAGATTGTCTGGAATACTGCAGCCGGTCGGGCATCCCCCTGATCGTCCAGCGCCGGATGGAAGACCCCCGCTACAATCATCATCGCGCCGGCGTGCCGGATACTGACATGAATCACATCCTGGGCATTGCCGCGCAATTGCCCGAATTGAAACTGATTTTGGGAGGCATGTCGTCCGGCGTCAACCCCGCCCAGATTTTGAAGCATCCCGGCATCTACCTGGACACTTCGCAGATGGACGGCTGGCGCTGCATCCGCCGTCAAATCGAGCAGGGCCTGCTACCGCGGCTCTTGTTCGGCTCGCATATCCCGCTGTTCGAAACTTATGCGGCCTTTGCGCGCGTGCTGCACGATGTGACCGACAGTGAAGCCGAACAGGTTTTTTATGGCAACGCCGCATCGCTGCCATGGCTTGCCGCATTACGATGAGCCGCTGCCGGCTTGGCGCGAAAGTCCGCTGCCATGCAGGTACTTGACGACCTTGATATTCTCCATGGTGATTAATCCGCCGGATTGGGCCGTCTCAAAGAGATCGTGCAGCACGGGCAGGAAACGTTCGATTTTCCCGTCTTCATCCGCAATTTCAACAATGATCGGCAAATCCGTGGACAGGTCCAGGATTTTTGCCGTGCGGATTCTGCTGGTCGGGCCGAAGCCCATGATCCCCCGCCAGACCGTGGCGCCCGCCAGCCCGAATTTCCGGGCTTCGCGGACAATGGCCTCGTAGAGCGCCGTATGTTGAACCCGATCGGCTTCACCCAGAAAGATCCGGAGCAGCTTTACATCGGTTTTCAACTCCATAATCCGCCTCCCAGTCTGATCAGAATGCGCACCGCCACAACTCCGGCGGCAAAGGCAGCCAGCGAAAAAACAAAGTTCCCGGCGGCGTACAGCGTTGCATGGAGATATTCGCTTTCGCGGATCATGGCCGCAGTTTCATAAATCATGGAAGACATGGTTGTGAAACCGCCGCAGAATCCGGTGGCCAGAGCCAGCCGCACCTCCGGGGCCACGATTTGTTCGCGGGCGAACAATTCGGCTAGAATCCCGATCGCCAGGCACCCCAGCACGTTGGCGGCCAGCGTGCCCGCAGGCCAGTCAATTGGAAAGCGTTGGGCAATAATGCTCAATCCATAACGGGCAACCGACCCGGCAAATCCTCCGCCGCCCACCAGCAATGAAATGCCCCATGGATTTGTCATTGATCCCGCCGCATCTTTCAGCCATCCAGCCCCATCCGCGGCTTCCGCCGCGCGCAGCAATTTTTTTTACGACAGACGCATCGTATGCCCACCGGCCATTAATTTCAATATAAACTTTCAAAACACCTCTGAAAAATCTAAATTATTATTACTATTTCGTATTGATTATTTTTTATTAATTTGTTATCCAATAACCATAAAAAATTAATCAACCAGGCGATGCGGCGGAGAATAAGGGCCGGTTGTTGCGCGGCCCCGCCTTCCGCCATCCACATTACCGGGAGCAGATATGATCGGGTTAAAACGCCGTACCATCCAATTAGTTGACCATGATCCTGTATGGGGCAGACTCGGGATTGAAGCCTGCCACTTGATCAAGGATGCCTGCGCCGGCCTGATTGCCGATGTGCAGCATGTCGGCAGCACGGCCGTGCCCGGCCTGCCGGCCAAGCCGGTGCTCGATCTGGCGGCGGCCGTGGCAACGCCCGGCGTGATCCCCCGGTTGTCCGAACAACTGTCGGCTATGGGATATATCTCACAGGGCGACGGCGGCGATGCCGGCGGCCGCCTGTTTGCCATGGAGTCGGAACCGGATATCCGCATAATCAATTTGCACGTGGTCGAGATCGGCAGCGCGCAATGGAATGACTACCTGCGTTTCCGCGAAATTCTACGCCAGGACTTCAAGATGCGGCAACGATACGCCGACCTGAAATTGAGGCTCTGCCGACGATTCCCCGTTGACCGCGACGCTTACACGGCCGCCAAGCGCGCCTTTATCCGCGAAATCCTGGATTCAGACCTCGCCCCGGAAATTCCGATGCAACCTCCTGCCTCTTGATGGAGCGTTGCGCCGCGTCTGCGGACAGACGCGGCGGGCAAGAGGGCGGGAATGAGGCAGATGTATCCCCTCCGTTGCCCGCGGAATTCCGCGCTTGACCGGCCGGATGGCATAACATAAATTAACCGTCCATGCACAACCACTCAGGTCAGTCAAACCCGGGCCGCGCGGATGTGTTTTTCTGGTTAACCTCCGCGTTGTTAATTTTCTGGAATCTCGGCGCGCGCGCTTTATGGGGCGCGGAAGGGCGCTGGGCGGAGGTGGTCCGGGAAATGATCATTTCCGGCGATTTTTTCCACCCGACTATCGCCGGGTTGCCTTACTTTGACAAGCCGTTGGGCAGTTACTGGCTGATCGCCCTGGCGGCGCCGCTCACCGGGTTGAACGAATGGGCCGTGCGCCTGCCCAGCGCGCTCTGCGCCCTGGCCGCCCTGTGGGCCGTACGGCAGTTGGGCGCCCAACTCTGGTCGCCGGCGTCCGGCCGCCTGGCGGGCTGGATTCTCCTGACCACCCAGGGGTTTTTGTTCTGGGCGCGCGTCGGCGCGGCGGATATGGCCAATCTTGCCTGCATCATTATGGCCGTAGCCTGGTACTGGCGGCGCCGGGAACGCCCGAATTTTTCAGCTTTCCTGGTTTTCTACCTGCTGTTGTTCATTGGCGCCCAGATGAAAGGGCTCACGGCAATCATTGTGCCGGTTCTGGCGATCGCGCCGGACTTGCTGCGCGAACGGCTTTGGCGGCGCTTCCTGATCCGGCAACACTGGCTGGCGCTGGGCATCGGTTTGCTGGTTTACATTGTGCCCTTCCTGTATGCGTCTTTTTCGCGCACCGATTATTCTTCCAGCGGCATCGCCCTGGTCATACGCGAAAACATCCAGCGCTTTTTCGACCCATTCGACCATATCGAGCCTTTTTATGTTTACCTCAAACACGTCCCGGTGCTGTTTCTGCCCTGGTCGCCGCTGCTGATTGCCGGCCTGGCCCTTGCGGCGCGCCGCAGCGGACGATCACACTACGCCTGGCCTGACCGCTGGCTGGCATGGGCAATGTTCTTGATTTTCCTTTTCTTCACCGCCTCCGGTTCGCGCCGCAGTTATTACATACTTCCGATTTTACCTTTCTGCGCGCTATTCTGCGCCAACTGGATTCTGAGCCTGGGCCCGGCCGGCCAGAAGCTCCTGGGGCAATTTCACACGTGGCTGCTGGCGCTGGCGACTACCGCCGGTCTGGCGGCGGCGGCGCTGCCTCTATACTTGCATCGGGCCAGTCCGGCATGGCCCGATGGACTGGGTTGGATCATCGCCGGCGCCGGTGCGCTGCTGGTGCTGGCCTGGCTGCCCCGTCTTACGCGTCCGGAGTTCTGGCGGAAAGCGGCCGGCTTGCCGCCAGGCATCATGGCCTGGACAGCCACTATGCTCGTTGGCCTGGGCGGTTACTTTTGCGTCATGCAGCCGATGCTGGAACAATACCGCACGGAAAAAGACTTCGCCCTGGCAATCAAAGCTACCGGCCGCAACGCCGCCCAGACGGCATTCTTCGAGGATTACCTCGAAAATGTCG
>CAYXEK010000158.1:1860-7706 GCA_964463985.1 uncultured Verrucomicrobiota bacterium | reverse complement strand
CCCGGCGGCATCCTGGCGGGTAACCAGGGCCGGGCCTTTGGAACCGGATTCTGTGGTTTTTTTCTTCATAATTTTTAATCGCAAGGGGCAAAGGATCAAAGAATCAAGCGAGTCTCTTTCAAAAGCGCACAGATTACGCAGATTTGCGCAAATCAATTTACCTGCATACAGAAAACAGATTGTTCTCTCACCCTCCTTCGTCAAGACTACGGCGGGCAAGCCAATGCCACCAAGCCGCCAAGAAAGAACAAACCGGAAAACATTAAAGTTGTTGGAAACAGTGCAAAGCGCAAAACGGTTTGTGCTTTGCGCTATTTCCAAAAACTTTGTTCCGTTTAACGGAACTGCCGCAAAACGGCATGTTTTCCTTCAGCGCCGCAACCCTCTCATCCTTCGTGACTTAGTGTCTTTGTGAGATAACACCGGAATACAGAAAACGGATTATTCTCTCACCCTCCTTCGTCAAGACTACGGCGGGCAAGCCAATGCCACCAAGCCGCCAAGAAAGAACAAACCGGAAAACATTAAAGTTGTTGGAAACAGTGCAAAGCGCATAATTTCGACTTTGCCCCTCTGCCCCTCTTTGCCTCTGCCCCTATCTTTTCAGCCGGGTACGTTCCAGCATGCGGCGCAGCCGCCCTGTCAGGTCGGACTCCCGGCGTTCGTCAAATTCCAGTATCTGGCGCAGGCCCAGAGCGAGATGCGGGAGGTACATTTCAATGTAATTGCGTTTGCGCTCCTGCTCTGCTTCGCGCCGGCGGCGGCTGAGGAAAACGCTCAGCCGTCGCCCGCATTCCTGGAGCGCGAAGGTGATTTCCCGGATGATTTCCGGATAATGCGCAATGGCTTCCTTGCTTTCGCTGGTGAACGGCACCCAGACGCTGGCGATATGCACCAGGATCAGGGCCGGCCCCAACGGCAAAGAACCGCGCGGCTGGGTCAGGCCGTAATTTTTCCAGTTCATCGCGGCGGCGGCCTTGGAAACGGCGCAGGCGCCGGCCATGTAAAGCAAGGGCACCTTGTTGGCGAAGCGCAGCAGGCGCACCGGATCATCCGCGCCCAGGGCATCCTCGGCCGACGGCCGGGCATAAGCCAGGCCGGCCTCAACCTGGAAAGGATTGCCGCGGTAAACTTCCGGGTTGCGGGTCACCGCTGTGTAAAAATCCGCCTGGATTTCCTTGCGCAGGCCGGCTACGATCTGTTCTTCCCCGATGGGCGACAGGCAATCCGTGGGAGGACGCATGAGCTTGACGGTGTTGATTGCCTTGAACAAGGCCTCGCTGCCGCGTTGCGCCACCACCTGGGCAGGACGCATTTTTGGTTCCATTCCGGCCTGACGGCAGATTTCCACCGCCGCGCGTGAACTGATCCGTGAAAAATCCGTTTCCAGTGCCGACTTCAGCGTGCGGGCGGAAGTATCCTTGAGCATCTGGGTCAGCATGCCCAATTCCACGCCCTGGGGATGCGGCTTGATCTCACGCGGCGGCACCGGCAGAGTACGGGTGGCGCGTTGATAACTGGTCCAGTTCCCTTCCGCCGCTGCCGGCGGGATATTCGGCGCGGCGTCCGGCGCGGTATCGGGCCCGGCGGAATTTCTTCCATTTTCCAACAATTGCAGCCGGAAATGCAGAGCCAGGTGGGAATTGACTATGGCGCATTGCTTGAGATATTCGTCCACCGATAATTTGCCCCGGATGTAGGCCGCTTCCATCTCAATCGCCACCTGCGTACCGTGCTGATAAGTTGCCGGCGCGGCCGGCGCCGCACTTTCCGCCGCCGCGGATGGAAACAACGGCGCCCAATCAATTTCCACATCCTTGATAATCACGGGCTTATTGGCGCGCGTGTCGAGTTGCACTTCCATATGGTGCGCGCGGGCGGCATTTTTAACGCGGGATTGGATGACAGTAGCGCCGCCGGTGGTCAATTGTCCGTACATGCCTGCGGCGCTGATACCGATGCCCTGCTGACCTCGCGACATGCGCAGCCGGTGGAATTTTGAACCATACAGCAGCTTGGCGAAAATCTTGGGAATCTGGGAACGCAGAATACCCGGGCCGTTGTCCGTCACCACCACCAGGAAACGTTTTTCGCCGGTCTGCCGGATATCCACGCTGATTTCGGGCAGGATGCCGGCTTCGTCGCAGGCATCCAGCGAGTTGTCCACCGCTTCCTTCACCGCGGTCAACAGGGCCTTGCGCGGATTGTCAAACCCCAACAAGTGGCGGTTTTTCAGAAAAAATTCCGAGACGGAGATTTCCCGCTGCATCCGGCCCATGCTTTCGGCCGTAGCCGGGTTCGTAGTCTTTTTCATGGGGCGCGATATTAAGCAAGGGGGGCGCAAAAGTCAATTTTTTCGGAAAATATCGGAAGAGATTATCGGAAATCCCGTATTCCAGCGATTACATCCCTTTTGTGTTTTTGCTGGTTCCTTGTTCCAGTTTTTGGAGGGTCGGGTTCCACCCCGACCGTCTGACTCGGCCGGCGTGGAAGCCGGCCCTCCAGTGTTCACCACCTGAATCCGTGATGAGGTCAGTATGCCGCAGATGCGAGGCGTGAAGGATGAAGCTGTATAAATATACTGCGAATCCTTCGTAACCAAGCAGATGCGGCATAATGGCCTCACCCGCAGGGCGGTCTTTTCCGCCAAACAGCGCCGTGTGTTTTTGGTGATATTTTAAAACGCCTTAAATTGTTGCTTGTACGCACATTATCTTGACAACATAAAATTCCGTCACGGATTCAGGTTGGCAGTTAATTGTTCAGGAATCTGTTACTTGTTTCTATGTTGGATCATTTCCGATCTGCCCCCAAGCTCCCGCGTAAGATCCAAACCAGATTTTACTTTGCGCCCCGGCATGAGATTGCTACAGTACATGACTTAGCGGTTGGCGGACAGCGGCGGAATTTTTCAAAAAGGAACGCGCGCATGCAGGAGAAATATCCATTTGCGGAAATCGAAGCCAAGTGGCAGGCTTACTGGAATGAAGCCGGTTTTTTCAAGGCCGACCTCGATCGCGCCGAGCGCAAATACTACTGCCTGATGATGTTCCCCTACCCCTCGGCCGCCCTGCACGTCGGCCATGGCCGCAATTACATCATCGGCGACGCCGTAGCCCGCTACAAAATCATGCGCGGCTTCAACGTGCTGGCCCCGATGGGCTGGGATGCATTTGGCCTCCCCGCGGAAAATGCCGCCATCAAGACCGGCACCCACCCCCGCGTTTCCACCTTGCGCAACATCGCCACCATGAAACGGCAACTGCGCGCCTGGGGCGTTTGTTATGATTGGGACCGCGAAGTCACCGCCTGCCTGCCGGACTACTACAAGTGGACCCAGTGGATGTTCCTGCAATTTTACAAGCACGGCCTGGCTTATAAGGCCAAGGCGCCGGTTAACTGGTGCCCATCCTGCGCTACAGTGCTGGCCAATGAAATGGTGATTGACGGCCGGTGCGAGCGCTGCGAGACCGAAGTCGTGGAAAAACACCTGGAACAATGGTTCTTCAAAACCACAGCTTATTCGCAACGCCTGCTGGACGACCTCGGGAAACTCTCCGGCTGGCCCGAACGGGTCAAGACCATGCAGGCCAACTGGATCGGGCGCAGCGAAGGCGCCCAGGTCCGGTTCAAACTGCAGCCGCGCTCCGACGGCCGCGCCGATCCCTGCGCGGAAATCGCCTGCTTTACCACCCGGATTGACACTATTTACGGCTGCACTTACATGGTGCTGGCCCCCGAATACGCACACCTGCCGCAACTGGTAAAGGGGCTGCCGCAGGAATCCGCCGTGATGGAATTCGTCCGGCGGGCCGGCCGCATCGCCGCCAAAGAACGCTTGGCGGATACAGCGGAAAAAAACGGGGTTTTCACGGGCCGGCATGTCGTCAATCCGTTCAATGGCGAAACCATCCCCCTGTGGGTGGGCGATTACGTGATCATGAGCTATGGCGCCGGCGCGGTCATGGCGGTACCCGCCCATGACACGCGCGACTGGGCCTTCGCCCGCAAGTACCGATTGCCCATCCGGCTTTCCATTCAACCCCCGGCGCAAAACCTGGCGCTGGAGACCATGCCCGACGCTTTCTGCGAGGACGGCATTGCCGTTAATTCCGGCGAATTCACCGGACTGCCCAGCGCGGAGGCCCGTCGGCGGATGGCCGATTTTGCGGCCCGCAAGGGATTTGGCGAGGCGCAGGTGAATTACCGCCTGCGCGACTGGCTGATCAGTCGTCAGCGCTACTGGGGCGCGCCCATTCCCATCATTTACTGCGAAGACTGCGGCATGCAGCCTGTGCCGGAACAGGATTTGCCCGTGCTGTTACCGGAGGATGTCGAATTCCGCCCCAAGGGCGAATCGCCGCTGGCCGGCTCCAAATCGTTCCACAATGTCAAGTGCCCGGTCTGCGGCAAACCCGCGCGCCGGGAAAGCGACACCATGGACACCTTTGTGGATTCCAGTTGGTATTTCCTGCGCTACCTCTCGCCGCGGGATGAGCGCCGGGCGATTGATGCCGAAGCCTGCAACCGCTGGCTGCCGGTGGACCAATACATCGGCGGCGTGGAACATGCCATTTTGCACCTGCTTTATGCCCGCTTTTTCACCAAGGCGCTGCACGACATGGGCCTGCTGGCCTTCGATGAGCCGTTTGCCAATCTCTTCACGCAGGGGATGATCTGCAAGCGCAGCGAACGCGACGGCCAGCTCTACAAGATGTCGAAATCCAAGGGCAACGTGGTCAGCCCCGACGAATTGATCCGCGAATACGGCGCGGACACCGTCCGTCTTTATACGCTGTTCATCGGACCGCCTGAAAAAGACGCCGAATGGAGCGACCAGGGCATTGAAGGCGCCTCGCGATTCCTGCGCCGCCTGTGGCGCCTGGTGTATGCCAACCTGGAAACCATCCGCGGCGCGTCCGGAGAATTGCTGGACATCCCGGCCATGACGCCTGCGGCGCGGGAGTTGTTCCGGAAAACCCATTACACCATCCGGAAAGTCACTTCCGACCTAGAAGGCGCCTTTCATTTCAACACCGCCATCGCACAGATCATGGAACTGCTGAACGCGCTGGAAGCGTTCCGCCCGGCGGAGGCAGGCTTGCAGGGCGGCGCGGTGTTCCGCCAGGCCGTGGAAACGCTGGTGAAATTGCTGGCGCCGCTGGCGCCGCACGCGGCCGAGGAATTATGGGTCAACCTCGGACACAAGGCCGGCATTTTACGCAGTCCCTGGCCCGCCGCCGATGAACGGGCGCTGGCGCGCGACACGGTGGAAATCGCCATCCAGATCAACGGCAAGTTACGCGGCAAAATGGTTGTCGGTGCCGGCCTGGACCGCGCCGCCGCGGAAAAGGCCGTGCTGCAAGACCCGCAGACCGCGCAATGGCTGGCTGGCGCGGCGGTCCGCAAGGTGATCATCGTGCCCGACCGGCTGGCCAACATCGTCGTGCAACCCGCCGGGAAATAGCCGGCCGCGCGACGTGACGCATTCCGGATGCCGAACCTGTAGCGGCGCCACTGTGTGGCGCTTCCAGCAGGCATGCCGAACACAGTTCGGCCACTACACTCCGGATTCTGCCGGCGTCCGCCGCCCATCAACGCCGCAAATTTTTAACCTTCACCGGGCGGCCCGTACGGGCGGAAACCAGTGCGGCCTCGCCGAAAGACACGGTGTTGGCGCCTTCATATTCATCAGTCGGGGGGCGTTTGCCGGACTGCAGGCACTTGACGAATTCATCCACTTCCGCGCCGACATTGTGATTGTTTACTTTCACCGGCACCGTCCAGGCGCCGCCCAGGCCGGGAATCGCGGTTTTCAGGTATTTGGCATTGTAAAGTTTCAAGGT
>CAYXEK010000158.1:0-1760 GCA_964463985.1 uncultured Verrucomicrobiota bacterium | reverse complement strand
CAGCCGCCGCCGATAAAACCTTCGCGGCGGATTTTGGGGTCGCTGCGCCATTTGCCGACGCCTTCGGCATGCGCGTAATTATGGTAATACTCGCTCTCGACAAACACCAGGTCGCCGATCACGCCCTCGCTGATCAACTGCTTGGCGGCGCGAAAAGCCGGCGTGTAACGCCCCACCTGGCCGGTCATGAACCAGCGTTTGTATTTTTTGGCGGCGTCAATGATCTTTTTGCAGTCCGCCACGGTGGGCGCCATGGGCTTTTCGCAGATGACGTGGCAGCCCCGGCGCAGGGCGCGCACGGACTGCGGCACATGCAGTTGGTCGGGGGTAGCAACGATGACGGCGTCCATATCGGCTTTGAAAAATTCATTTTCGGATTGCTTGACCATTTCCGGCTGCGGCAGCGCAATTTTCCGCTGCGCCATGAAAGCGCGGCAGCCTTCCATGTTCGGATCGAACACGGCAACGAGTTCCGCCGCCGGATTCCGCGTCACACCATCCACCCACATCGCTCCCATTTTCAATCCCAGCACCCCGAAACGATATTTTTTCATGCAACTACCCTTTCTTTGTTCTCTCACAAAGTCACCAAGTCACCAAGAAAACACAAACAAGACAATATTAATGTTGTTTCTTTGTGGCTTTGTGTCTTGGTGAGATATTATTTCGCTTCTTATCCCCCCGCAACCGCTCATCCGGCGCCGCTCCTGTATACGGCTCACCACAGGTTCGCCCTCCATTCGGAAGCTCAAATTAGAAATTTGATACCCCTCTCACGCGTCCGGCCCCAGGACACCGTAACTCCACGGCGTACCCGGGGCCTTGACCAGCGCCGGCGCCGGCAAAACGCCGGGTTTCAAATCCGCCAGCAAGCCCGCCGCGGCGCGGGCAATTTTTTCCCCGGCATCCGCCGCCAGCGTGGAATAAGAAGTCAAAACCGTTTCATACCCGCCGCCCTCGGGCCGGAAGGCATCGCGCCCGGGAACGTAGCCGGCGCTGCCGTTGGCCAGTTCGACGACAAACGTGCAGGGGAATTTCGAGGCCGCCTTGATTTGCAGGCCCAGATGGCAAAAATACTCGGACGGATTGGCGGCCAGGACTACCGGGCCGACCTGGATTACCTGAACTTCCACCGGGACGATGGGCTGCATCCGCGCCATGTAATCGGCCAGGATATATTCCTTGGCGAAAACCCATGCCGTCGTCCGACAACGGTCCGGATTGCGCAATCCCCTCCGGACTTCCGCCAGACTGGCGCGCAATCGCCGACGGTCCGGACGGCGCCGCGGGATGCGCAATATTTTGCGCCGGACGGCTACTGAAGCTTTCTGCCATGGTCCGCGATCGGAGGTCGCCAGCACTTTCACGGCTTCCGCGCCCACGCGCGTCCCGACGAATTCCGCCCAGCGCTCGCCGAATTCCGAGACGCGCAGGGATTGGTTGTTGACCTGGGTCACATCCCCGCAGGCGCCGTTGAGGAACACCGTCACCCCCTGCCCGCCCATCACCCCGCGGATTGTCCGGTCGAGATAGTAAATCCAGTCAGCGGAAACCACCGGGCCGCCCATAACGGTGCCGTGGCAGGCGAAATTCACAACGCACCCCAGGTACGCGCCGCTTGGACTCCAGGCCCCGATCACGCCCACATCCGGGTCAGTCGGCCCGGCCGGCGCGACAATATCCGGATTGCCCTTGCCCGGATGCGTGTACACGCGGCCCTGGCGCATGCGGAACCGGCGGTTGAAGGCCACCTGGTCCTC
>CAYXEK010000157.1:6654-7841 GCA_964463985.1 uncultured Verrucomicrobiota bacterium | reverse complement strand
CGCAGCCATTACGGCTTCAGCGCCAAGATGGACAAGAAGACCGGCGAGATGAAGTACGGCATGGCGAAGTACCTGCGGGATGCTTTGCCCGGCGCGTCATTCATCGGATTCACAGGCACGCCCATCGAACTGGACGACAAGAACACCCCGGCGGTGTTCGGCGACTACATCGATAAGTACGACATCCTTCGCGCGGTCGATGATGGAGCGACGGTCCCGATCTACTACGAGTCGCGACTGGCCAAACTAGAGCTGAAGGAGGAGGAGAAGCCGAAGCTCGATCCGGAGTTCGAGGAGATCACCGAGGGCGAAGAAGAAGCGGAGAAGAACAAGCTCAAGACCAAGTGGGCGGCGCTCGAAGCGATGGTCGGCACCGAGAAGCGCGTGCGCCTGGTCGCACAGGACATCATCGACCACTTCGAGAAGCGGCTTGATGCGATGGACGGCAAGGCGATGATCGTCTGCATGTCGCGGCGCATCTGCGTGGAGATGTACGATGCGATCATCAAGCTGCGCCCGCAGTGGCACAGCGCGGATGATGCCAAGGGCCAGATCAAGATCGTCATGAGCGGTTCGGCATCTGACAAGACGGCATGGCAACCGCACATCCGCACGAAGCTGGCCAGCGAGGCCATCGCCAAGCGGTTCAAGGCCCCATCCGACGGTTTGAAGCTGGTCATTGTGCGCGACATGTGGCTGACGGGCTTCGATTGCCCCAGCATGCACACGATGTACCTGGACAAGCCAATGAACGGGCACAACCTGATGCAGGCCATCGCCCGGGTAAATCGCGTGTTCAAGGACAAGCCGGGCGGCCTTGTGGTGGACTACCTGGGGATCGCCGACGCTCTCAAACATGCCTTGCACACCTACACCGCCAGCGGCGGCAAGGGACAGGCTACCGTCGACCAGGAACAGGCGGCAGCGGTCATGGTCGAGAAATACGAGGTGGTGTGTGATCTGCTGCACGGCTTCGACTACAAGGCCATCTTGAAGGCAGTCCCCGCCCAACGCATGAGCGGCGTAGCACAGGCGATGGAGTTCGTACTGAGCCTGGACGATGGCAAGACGCGCTTCGTGCAGGCGGTCGGCGACCTCTCGAAGGCATTTGCGCTGGCGGTTCCGAATCCGCGAGCGATGGTGATCAGAGACGAGATCGGCCTGTTCCAGGAGATTCGCTCGGCCCT
>CAYXEK010000157.1:0-6554 GCA_964463985.1 uncultured Verrucomicrobiota bacterium | reverse complement strand
CCGGACATGCAGGCGCGGGCGACCGAACTGGTTCTCGAACAGGCTGAAGTGCTGTGCAAGGATTGGAGCACCGATAGCAAGTGACGAAATGTGACACATCAGACTTGGACAACTGCTGTGCACCGGGAAATGACGCGCGGGCTCCCAGGTTGGGATCATCAACATTGACTATCATGAACGCCGGTCCGTCGTCATGATGCGCTCGTAAAGCGCCTGCAGCCGCTCAATCGTGCGGCGGCCGTCGAAATCCGCGGCGCGGCGCAGGGCCTGCTCCCGCAGGCGTTTGCGCAAGGCCGCATCGTCGAGCAGGCGCGCCAGTTGCGCCCCCATTTTAGCGGGGTCGCCCGGCGGGAAGAGCAGGGCGGTGGCTTCGTCCTTGAGAATTTCACCCTGGCCGTCGGCGGTGGAGGCCGCGATGGCATGGCCGGCCGCCAGCGCTTCGTAGAGGGTGTTGGGCGTGCCTTCCATCCGGCTGGGAAAGAGTTGGATGTCGAAGGCGCGCATTACCCGGCGGGCGTCCGGACGGAAGCCCAGGAAAATGGTCCGGTCGGCGATGCCCAGTTCCGCGGCCTGCTGCTTTAGCGGTTCCATGCTGCCGCCGTCGCCGACAATCCACAATTGCCAGTCGTGCCGCTGCAGGGCTGCCAGGGACTGCATGGCGTCGGCATGGCCCTTGTGCGGTTCCAGGCGGCCGACGATGCCGATGATCCTGGTGTCCGGGCCGGCATTGTGTTCGGCGCGCAGAGCGGCCAGCCATGCCGGGTCGGCCGGCGGCATATCGTCCAGCATGATCCCGTGGTAAAGCACTTCGATGGCCGCGGCGGGAATATGCCGCTGCCGGATGCAGAATTGCCGGGTGGATTCCGATACCGCGAGCGCGTAGCGGGTATGCGGGCCCAGGAGGCGTTCCACCGGCCGCTGGTACCATGGCACGACACCGTAATTGCAGCGCTCGTGAACGATCACCGGCAGGCGCAGCCAATGGCCGGCCAGCCGGCCCCAGGTGCAGGCGCCGTAACCGTGGGCATGAATGATGTCCACGCGTTCGCGGCGCAGCAGCCGGAGCAGGGCGGCCAGGTTGCGCGGATCAAGCTTGCCGTATCCCAGATGGAGCGGCTCCAGGCCGGCGGCCCGCATCTGGACGGAAGCCTTGTCCGGCCCCTTGCGGCTGCATAACAGCACGCGGAACCGCCGGCGGTCGAAGGCGGGCAACCACCATTGGAAAGCGCGCGCCACGCCGTGCAGGGACGCTTCGCGCCCGCCGAAATGCTCGCAGAGTTGCAGGATGGTGATCACAAAAGGATGTCTTTGGCTAAAGCGCGCGCCTGCTCGATTTCGGCACAGGAAATGGCGACGATCCCGGTTGTGCCTTCGCGGCTGATCAGGCGGGCGGAACGCATGTTGATGCCGGCTTCGCTAAGGCGCCGGGCGATTTGGGCCAGCGCGCCCGGCCGATCCGCCACCTTCACCAGGATGGTTTCCTCGGTGACGGCGTGAAAACCCGCATTGGCCAGGGCGCGCAGGGCGTCGTCGCAATTATCCACGTACATGGTGATGACCGCGGTTTTGCCTATGCATTCGGAATCAATGGACTCGATGTTGACATTGGCCTCCGCCATTTTTTCGGCAACGTCGGCCAGCAGGCCGGTATGGTCCCTGGTGATGATGGTGATTTGTTTCATGATGTTTTGCCGGGCAGAACGGACCCGGTTTGGACGACATGTCCGCTCGGATCCGTCCGTTCCCGATAACTTTGCTTTAAATCCCCGCAGATGCGGTCCACCATGGCCGTGGTTACATGCGGCATGGTGATGATGTGCGCGTTCTCATGCTGCACGGCCAATTGCCAGCGTTGGATGAAATCCATGGGCGGCCGCGGAAAGACCACGGTGATGGAATGGGGGTGCCGCCAGGCCGGCACTCCCATGGACTGGAATTGCTCCACGGTATAAGCGGCGACGCGCAGGCAGGCGTCAACGCGCGCCCTGAATCCCTCGCGGCCGCAGGCGCGGAACTGATGCCAGAGAAACAGCGGCGTAATGCCGTTGCGCGAGCCGCTGACGGTGGTGTCCAATGTGCCGATGTATTCAATGTTCCGGGAAATCCGGTCCACCAATTCCTTACGGGCCATGACTATGCCGCAGGGGATTGGCGAGCCGATCATCTTGTGGCCGCTGACGGCAATGCTGTTGATGCCGGCGCGGAAATCGAAGGGCGGCGGGTCGTCCACGAACGGTAGAATCATGCCGCTCAAGGCTGCGTCGGCGTGGATGTAATAATCCTGGATGGCCAGGTTGCGCAGGATTTCGTTGATGCCGGCCAGGTCGTCCACCGCGCCTTTCATGGTGGTGCCGATATTGGCGAAAATGATCGGGGGCACGTCCCGGTGGATTTTCAGCGACTCGCGCAAATCCTCCAGGTCCATCCTTCCGTCCGGCTGGCTGCGGATCATTACGTTGCGCACGTGCAGCATGCGCAGCACCTTGCTGACGGAATAATGCGTGTCTTCGGAGTAATAAACAATGCCTTCGGGATGGACTTCCCGCGCCAGGTAAATGCCATACAGGTTGCCTTCCGTGCCGCCGTTGGTAACGTAACCCCAGCTTTTGCCCGGCGGCGCATGCACCAGCTGCCCGTAAGTTTCCAGCACTTCCCTTTCGAAGCGTTGCGTATTGAGATGGTAGTTGCTGGCCATGAACGGGTCGCCGACGTTGTTGACCGGAAAGGCCAGGAAACGCAAGAGGTGCGTATAGTCGAAATCGGCATTGCAGGGATAGCCGGCAAAGGTTTGCCGGGCGGCTTGCAATTCCTTGAACAGGCCATCGAGTTCGGCCTGGTCCGCGGCGGATAATTCGGACTGATGCAGCATGTTTGCCCCTGATAGTTGAAAACCCTGCAGTATGGCGAAAAACGGCCGATAATCAAGAAAAAAGCTCCGCGGTTTTCTGCTTGACGATTGTAAAAAATGGGCGGATACTTTGCCCTAAGGGTTGGAATGACGTTTTTTGGTTTTTTTAGGGTTTTTGTATTGGCCGATTTAATTTGCCGGAAGACGGCACTGGCAGGGAGGCGCAAATGAAAACTGGACGTTATCGGCGATCTGGTCAGTCCATGACGGAGTACATCATCATTGTGGCGGTGATTGCGCTGGCGGCGCTGGCCGTCTTCGGTTTGTTCGGCGATCGGATTCGCGCCATGGTCGGCGGGGCGGTGGTGGACCTGGGCGGCGATGAAGGCGAGGTCGAAGAGGCTACGGAAGTCGAATCCACCGAGTACTTAAAGACCTTGGGCACGGAGTGAATTATGAATGATGAGCAAATTTCAAAACTCACGTTTTGAAAGAATTCAGGATGCGGGAGTCAGAATTCTAAATAATAACAATCCGTTATTCATCAACGTATTACAATTCTGATTGCTGACTGCTGAATACTGCTTTTATTTCCTGATTTTCTTGCATGGCACGCCATGGGCGACGGCGCCCCGGCGTGCCATTGGCTATGGACATGACAGCCAAGAAATTCAAGCGGGCTGGATGCGGCGGCCAATCGCTGGTGGAATCCTGCGTGGTGATCGGGATCATCTGCCTGTTTCTCATGGGTTTGTTTCAGTTATCCCAGCTTTAC
The DNA here is from genome assembly GCA_964463985.1 of uncultured Verrucomicrobiota bacterium. GTDB lineage: Bacteria > Verrucomicrobiota > Kiritimatiellia > JAAZAB01 > JAAZAB01 > JAXGPF01. The sequence continues at coordinate 2,931 of CAYXEK010000157.1, read as the reverse complement.
ATGGCGCGGGAAATTCTGATGTTTGCTGCCGGCCGCGGCGCGCGCGCCCGCGCGGTGGGATTCAATGATTTCATGGTGCACAAAACCGTGCGGGTGGCCTCCATTCCGGCCGCCGGCCGCATGCTCGACCGGCCGGACAACGTCAACAACCCGTCCGCGCAGCGCAATTTTGAGCGCGCCCGTATACCGCTTTACCTGGCCGAGGAGCATTATGGGCGGCTGTCGGCCATTCTGGATTATACCAACTGGCCGGAGGTCAGCCATAGCCTGATTGACCTGGGCGGTCCCCGGTTGGATTGCCGGGTGCGGGAGAATTTCCCCGTCGGGAATCCCGTCTTCCGCGCCTTTTACCGCGGCGAGGCCGTCCCCTTGTCCGGCAACGCGACGCTGGAAAATCATTATCCGCTTTATTTATACAATGCCGGCGGTGCGCCTTGAGATCGGAGGCCCGGCCGATGAATAAATTGAATGTATGCAAACCGACGGCTCACCGAAGGTTCGCCCTCCAAAATCGATCCCATGACTATGCTTTCCCGTGGAGGGCGAAACTGTGTTGAGCCATGGGCGGGAGTGGTACTGGCCTTAAGACGGTCTAAAAGGGTGCAAGCCGCGACCCGGGCGCATCAGGGACACGAACACCGAACATCGAACACTGAACCCAGACCACCGAACACTTCATGAAAACGTCAGCCCGTCATTACAGTGGAATCCAGCCGCCAGGCATGGCGCCTGCGCCGGCTAAAAGCGGGCAGGTGCTGGTGTTCCTGCTGATGGCGCTGGTGATCATCACCATGGTGGTCCTATGGCACGTGGATTTGAACAATATCCTGCATTTGAAGTCCCGCACGCAGAATGCCGGCGATGCGGCGGCGTTGGCGGCCGCACGCTGGCAGGGAATCACTTTGAACCTGGTAGGCGACTTGAACATCATGCAGGCGCTGGCCTTGACCGGCGGCGACACGAATGCCGCGGATCAGATTGCGGAAATGCAGGCGCGCCTGCGTTACATGGGGCCGCTGGTGGGCCTGGCGGCGGCGCAGCAGGCCGCCAAGCATAACGGCATATTCGTCAACGCCGCTTTCAGCGCCGCGTTGCAGGAACATGCGGATGAAATCCGCGAAATTTACATGGATGCCGCCGGCGGCTTTGTCGAGCCGTGGCCGGGCTGCTGGGAAGCTTATGCCGGCGTCCTGGAGGCGATTGCCGGGGAAGGCCTGGCGGCGGCGCCGGACAATACCCGGCGGTACAACGACTACTATGGCGGCCATGTTCTGCTGGATCCCTCTTTTTACGACGCCATCGCGGGACAGGATTGGTGCTGGTTCAAGTGGTACAACCTGGATTTGCTGCGGTTTTACACGGATTATACCTATTGGCCGGCGCTGCCTCCGCGCATTCCGCCGGAGACGCCGGCGGACAGCGAAATTTTCGGGTTGGGGTTAAGCACAATGCATACCGTCTTGCCCGGCGGCGCCGCCATGCTCACCAATCTGAATGAACTGGCCGATGAGCGCGATTTAAGTTCCGCATCCGTGACGACGGCGGCCCTGGAGTTTGCCGCCGTCTGGACAACCTATGATCCCGCGCGCTGGACGGCCTGGAACGCGCTGGCGGCGTCCAATAATTTTCCCATCCGTCCGCTGGCGCCGCGTCCGGAATACGACTATGCCGGCGCGGACGCCGTCGCGCGGGTGGTGGCGGAAACGGCGCGGATTACGCCGCGCGCCGGCGCCAGCGCGGTGAATTGGACCGCGGCGGCCAAACCGTTCGGATACCTCAAGACGGCGGAAGGGACGGAACGGCCGGATCATGCCGGCCTGGTCCTGCCGGCCTTCCATAATGTCCGGCTGGTGCCGGCCGATGCGGCATCCGGTCCGGCCGGGGGCGCTTATGATTTGGCCTGGCGCGAGCATATTACAACGCATCTGCCGAATTATATGCGCGACGGCCTGCGGGGCCTGGATGCGGAATGCTGGTATTGCCGTCAATTGGAGCAATGGGAAGACGACACCTTCCGCGAAGGCGGATTGGATTGGCTGGAGGAACGGGATGAAGACGGCGAATTGCTTCACCCCTGTTATACGGTGACCGGTCCCGGCGGTCCGGGCGGCGGCACGCGGCGCGGCCATTGACAGGGATGGATAAGCGGCGGAGCGGGTATGAAATTACGGGAAAACATTCAAGCACGATGCGGCCAGGCGATGGTGGAACTGGCGGTGGGGCTGGTGGCCATGATGGTGCTGCTGGGAGCGCTGATTCAGATCGGCCGGCTGGCGCATGCGCGCACGCGCACCATGATGGAAGCCCGGGCCGCCGCCGGTGCGCTGGGCTTGGGAGCCGGCAACGCATTCTGGCCTTTCGGCAGCGAGTATATTTACAATTGGCATGCCGGCCGCGACGGCCGCGCTTATACCCGCGATGATGTCCGGATAATCGCCGTCGGCGCCGTGTCGTCGGTGCAGGCGGCGGTGGAGGCGTCCGGCATGGCAGGCGTCCCGGAGCCGCCGGTCAATCCGTTCCACAGCCTGTCGGCGGGGGTCAATCCGGCGCAGGATTTTGCGCTGGTGCATGGATCAGAATCCGAATCGGTGGACGTGTTGCCGGTGGTCCGCCGGCTGGTTTATAACCAAGAGTCCATAGTTGTCACCAGCAGCACCTGCCTGGTCTGGATGGAAGGGATTTATTGATGTCCCCTGAATCCGTGACGGGATTTTATTTTTATTTCACTTTCAGTAGCATCCCGCAGGTGATAAAGCAAAAATACAACTTCGGGATCGGGATCGCTATCGGGATCGATACCGATATCGATCCTGAACCCGCATAACCACGGATGGCACGGATGACCTCCAACCCCGAACAACCGTTGAACCTGATTCCACCTCTGGCAACTCTCAACAGTTTTCTGGTTGAAAATTAGAACTATGGGATGAC
>CAYXEK010000156.1:6556-7861 GCA_964463985.1 uncultured Verrucomicrobiota bacterium | reverse complement strand
GTCAACCACACCGAAGCCAACATCATGCCGTTCGATGTAACTAAAGAGGAACGCGAGAAATTAGATGCGGTTGTAAAGACGCTTTCCCCAGTCCTAGAGACAATTAAAACCACCGGCCAGCCGAATTCGGAATTGGATATGGCGGCCTTGCATATTGCATGGCAGGCCAACCACTTGCTCAAGAATCGGCATGCGGTAGCAGAATTGATGAACCTGCTGGCCAAATGGACGCCCATCCCGTTGGATGTGGCGCGGGGCGTGATCAGCGGTTACATTCCAGCGTCACCCGATCTTCCAGATCGAATATGGCGGGATCATCCAGACAATTTCGATGCCGGCATCCTGGCCGCCACTATCCAGTCACGAATTTTAGGCCTGCATAAAGACGCATTCGCCAAAGCAAAGGAGCTTTTACCGTTGGCCGACAACAACGAGAAGAAAAAGGAACTCTTCAAGCTATTCCAACAAATCTGGCAGGAAATTAAAGAGCCAGAAGTCACGGAATGCGAAGCAATCGCCAGTTCACTATCAGCACATAACCCCCTGCTTCATGCTATTTTTAATGCGTCAGTTGCACTGCGTAACGGGAACCCAGACCAAGCCATAGCCATTCTTGACAGCCAAAGAGCGGAGGATGACATCTACTGGCTGCAAATACGGGCCAATGCTTTAATAATTAAGAAAATGTTACCGAAGGCCATCGAATTCCTGCTGCCAGCCGCAAAGAAAACTCATGCTCCGGTTTTGCTCCAGAAGACCGGCGATATCGCCATGCAGACTGAAAAATATGATGTTGCTGTCTGGTGCTATGAGAGATTAGCTGAAATCCAACCTGAAAACCTAGCCATCCACGGAAATCTTGCGCATATATACACTTTTATTTTTCACGATCTTGAAAAAGCGGCTGACCAGTTCAAGACACTGCGCAGGCTCGAACCAAACAACGCAACGCACACCTTCAATCTGGCTGTGTGTCTTGCCATGTTATTCAAGCCCGAGGAAAGTCTTCCATTATATGACGAATTATGCAGTGCTGAAAGTCCGCCGCTTCAGGTTGTTTTAGGCCGCGCGCAACTGCATCACAGCATGGGAAATCCCGCCAAGGCACTGGCTTCATTAAAACAATTCCGCGAATTATTCCGGGAAGACTCGACATTCTTGCTGGCTTTCATGCACACCGCGTATGCGGCCGGCGATGAAGAAGCTGCCCATGAAGCATTGCTGAAGTTAAACCAGATGAGCAAAGCCGGATCGGTCAAACCGGAAGAGTTCCGGGCAGTGCATCAGGATGAAGCGCTTGAACAG
>CAYXEK010000156.1:0-6456 GCA_964463985.1 uncultured Verrucomicrobiota bacterium | reverse complement strand
GTGCCGGCCGGATACCTGCCGACAGTTCTGGAAGACAGCCGACGCATGGTGCTGAACCAGGCATCCCAACGTCGCGATGCGGAGGAAATCAATAAACATGCGATATCTGAGCGAATTATCGTGTCAGGAAGTGGTCCCGAACAGCCCGCAGGCATCCCGGTTGTTGATGAGCATGCCAAACCGGATCATCCAACATACAGTCTTATTGACCTGATACAGCCGGTTTATCAATCCGGCTTGATCAGCGAACCTGATTTTAAACGGATATCCAAAACCTGCAGAAAGCCTTCCGCCGCTGACACGGATCACCCGGCATTATCACGCCTACAAGATGTGAAGGTGGATTTGACAACTTTAGGCATGATCACGCATTTTGGCCTTTTGGATGTAACAACCAAATTTTATAGAATTCATATCTCCGCACAAGCGCACCGCGAAATCCGGCAACAATTGGCATTTTTCACATACCAAGCGGAAACGCGCCAGTGGCATATGGACATGTGGCAACTTATACTAAATAATCCTCGGTTTAAGTTTGTTCCACATACAGCGCCAAAAGATTTGCCCGAACAAAAAAACGATAAAAATGTTTACCTGCCGTTTTTATCCAATTTTATTTCCCGAGACTTGAAAACGCCGCTTATGACCGATGACCGGGTTTCCCAGTCTTTTGCATTTAACGAAGCCAAAGAAGACAAACATGCCGCGTTTGGGTCCGATTCCTTTATATCGGCGTTAATTAACGAAAACAAATTGTTGCCGAAAGATGGCGCCGATGCAATCCAGCAGCTTATGGCTTGGCGTTACAAGTTCATCGTGCCGTCGGCGGAAATTCTGAAAACAATTGCGGATCAGTATAAAAGCTATCCGCCGGGGCACGCTTTACAACAGGTAGCGGAATATGTCCACGATTGCATGCGCGATGGCGGATTGTTTTCCGGTCCGGAAAAGACTGAGATGGGCGAATCCATGGCCGTGCGATTATACCTGACGTGGAGTTCCATTATTGCGGATTTCATCATCCTTGTGTGGGCGGATGACGCATTCACGCCGGAAAACGCAACGCGATTGACAGCGTGGAGCGTCCGTGAATTATTGCCGTCACTACCGCGTGTTTTTGACGGGCGTACAAAAACGAAGACCGGATCGCTAACTCAATACATGTTTCTTTCAAATGCGCTAATCAAAGCCGGCCAGCAGTTCCGCAATCCACGGATGGCCGATGCGCTGAAAGCCATAAAAGACGCCCTCTGCCTTGACAACGATGAATACCACAAAATCGTTATGTCAACCCTTGATACTGTCAAAACGTCCGCTGAAACGAAGGATATTCAAGAAGGCTTAAAGCGCTTCCAAATAAGAATGAGGAATTACGCTTTAAAGCATTTTAATATTTTATTCCCTCGATCAATAATAATGCTGCAAAAAATGGGACTTTTGGATATCCCTGCCGAACCGATAGGTTCCGATGTTAATCCTGAGGTATTTGGCAATCCAAATCATCCCAACCGCATAAAATCTCCTGCTGGCCCGCTATTATTCTTTACAACCAGCGGAGACAACCGGCGGACAGCCACTGAACTTTTCGTTTTCCTGTATTCCAGTTTGCCCGAAGTTAGAACCGCCGCATTGGCATGCTTGAAACAGATGATTGCCGACAACACACTCCAAATAACCCCTAACACCCGGAATAATTTCAATAAATATTTTGATGATTTAAATTCTGACACACCTGATAAATGGCAACCGGCTGCGGTTGCTGTAAATGATGCTTTTACGGACGATGTCCGCGTCGCGCTACAAGGGTTGCAGCAATCCCTGGAAATCGTGCCAGCCTTCCAAGAAGGACTCAACTCGTATGCGCCAAAAATTATCCACCCTACCGTTTCCTCGCTCGATTCAATTGTCTTGGAAGTGGTTAACCCGGAAAATGAGCACCGGAAGCTGGCGGAGATTATTGCGGCAATCGTTAATGAAGCAGTCAGCCTGAGTGATGCCTGCGCGCGATATTATGCCAGATTGGGATATCTCCCTCTTGCGCCGGCATTTTCAATGGGTGAAGTTGTTTCACAATGGATGAAATCACATCCAGACACCGATGCCTGGACTGAAATATGGTCTTGGGCTCGTGCCGCTTTTGGTCCCATTCCAAAATATCACGCTTGTACGGTATTCGTTCTTTATCCGGAACTCGTGCCGGACGGAAAACTCCCTGACTTGTGGCGAGAAATTCTAGACGTGGTGGACGACTCCGGCAAAAACAAGGCAGAAGCAAACCATCACGAACTATGGGAATTAAGGCATGAACTTGCCAGACATTACATCTGTCACTTGGAAGCCAATCTGCCGGATAATGAAGGGGCAAATATTGCGTGCTTTGCCTGGTGGCTGTCTGAAAAAGTGGCTAAAATATTCCCTGACGATCCAAAGGCGGTTAAATACTACAGGGGAAACTGGGTTGAACCTGCAAAGGATATTTCTTTCCAAATCTGGCTTGCCGCAAGTTCCAAAATTAGCAGGTCAAGTCTCAGGTATACGACATTATCAAAAAACTCATCGCCATGGACAATGGCATTACTGGCATTGATGGGGAGCAATCTCGAAAAATTGAATCCGGAGGGGCAATCGGCTGAAACCCAGGCGCTTTTTCACAATTCCCTAGTATCCAACCTTATCGAGGCGCTTCCCGTTGTCTTTGAAAACTCTGCGAGCCCCACATACGCAATGGAATGCGCATTGGGCAAGACGGCCATCAAATGGGCGACACACCAGCCGGAAAAACAGAAAAACGCCGTGGATCAACTCATTGAGACAAATCGGTTATTTAATTCCATCGAGGAATTATCCACGGCATTACGCAAACTGGATAAAAGTTCGATTCCCGATCAGATAGCCATTGCTATTGCCTTGAAATCAAAGGCATGCACAGATTCCGATGTTGCATCCAAAGTATGGGAAATTCTGTCTGATGCAGAATGGCGGCAGCGGGTTCTTGGCACCGTGGATGTACGTGTCTTTATTCGCCTGATGGAGGCGTTCAGCATACTTCAGGTTTATAATCAGGACAAATGGTTTTCAGTCCTGCCACATTACATGGCGGAACTCTGTGAAGAAACGGGAGACAGTGAACGGCGTCAACATTTATTCCGTTGTGTTATACTCACATCATTGGCTTCTGACACGGTCAGCGCAGTGCGCCAGCTACTACGCGGCAATCATAAAGCCATGTATGTTGAGATGGTTAAAGATTACCGCCAGAGCGTGGAAGCCATGTGGCCGCATTATCCGGCTTGGGTGCAAGGGCGTATGCGATCTCTGCTTGCAAATCTCTATGTCGTATAAAACTGAAGTGGCACACGGGAATAGCCCGACACTTGGGGGTCAAGTCACCTGCAAAAACTGGAACAGATTGGGGTGCTCATGAGCCAGAAATAGGCAAAGCGAACTTCTATCTGAACGTGCGACTTTATGAATTGCTGGCCAAATGACATGTCGAAATCCGGGCCGACTTTGGACACGTTCCGGGAACCTGTCCATGCTGTGGACATGTCGGAGGTACGTGTACAAGGGAACGAGGGTCGGGATCGATGGTCAGCCCTTCAAAAAACTTAATAGTTGCTCTGGCCGGGCAATGCAACAGGTATTGCCAGTTCAGCGATAGCCGGTTCCCGCCCCCAGTACGGCCCCGTAAAGGCGGTCGAGGGATTGAGCGCCGAAACTAGAATTGTTGAGACCATTGTAAGAAGCAAAAAATCGCAGTCAAGTCCGGAGCACTCCAAAGCCTCTGCGCGGCCGGCCCAAACTTGCGCGGCGCCACGGTGTGGCGCATTTCGGAGCCGCACGCAGTGCGGCCGCTACAGCAGAGGGGAAACTGGCGACACTGGGGCGATGTTACGCTGATGCCGCCATGACTGCTACACCACGCCCTGGTCGAGCATGGCATTGGCCACTTTCCTGAAGCCGGCGATGTTGGCGCCCTTGACGTAGTCCACAAAGCCGTCGTCCGCCTTGCCATATTGCACGCAGGCGGCATGGATGGCGCGCATGATTTCCTGCAGGCGGCGGTCAACCTCCTCGCGCGGCCAGGCCAGGTGCATGGCATTTTGGGACATTTCCAGTCCTGAAGTCGCCACGCCGCCGGCATTGGCGGCCTTCCCCGGACCATACAGGATTCTGGCGGCCAGAAACACTTCCACACCCGCGGCGGAGGTAGGCATGTTGGCGCCTTCGCATACGCAAAGGCAGCCTTGTTGGACCAGGGCGCGCGCGTCTGCCTCGGCAATTTCGTTCTGCGTGGCGCAGGGGAATGCCAGCTGGCAGGGAATGCGCCAGGGCGTTTGACCGGCCAGGAACTGCGCGCGCGGGAATTTTTTCACGTATTCCGCCACCCGGCCGCGCCGGATGTTTTTCAATTCCATCAGCCAGGCCAGTTTGGTTTCATCAATGCCGTCCGGGTCGAAGACGGTGCCGCCCGAATCCGATAATGTCAGCGCCTTCGCGCCGTTCTGCAGCAGTTTTTCGATGGTGTATTGCGCCACATTGCCCGAGCCGGAGACCAGTGCGGTTTTACCTGCCAGCGTTTCGCCGCGCTGCGCGAGCATTTCCGCGGCGAAATACACCAGGCCGTAGCCGGTGGCTTCCTTGCGGATCAGCGAGCCGCCCCAGCCCAGGCCCTTGCCGGTCAACACGCCGCTGAAATCCCGGGTGAGTTTCTTGTACTGGCCGAACAGGAAACCGATTTCGCGGCCGCCGACGCCGATATCGCCGGCCGGCACATCGGTGTTGGGGCCGAGGTGCCGGAAGAGTTCGTTCATGAAAGACTGGCAGAATCGCATCACTTCGCCGTCGCTCTTCCCGTGGGGATCGAAGTCGGCGCCGCCCTTGCCGCCGCCCATCGGCAGGGTTGTCAGCGAGTTTTTGAAAGTCTGCTCGAAAGCCAGGAATTTCAGGATGCTCAGGTTCACCGAGGCGTGGAAACGCAACCCGCCTTTGTAGGGGCCGAGGGCGGAGTTCATTTCCACGCGGAAACCGCGGTTGATCTGCACTTCGCCCCGGTCGTCCACCCAGGGCACACGGAACATGATCACGCGTTCGGGCTCGACCAGGCGCTCAAGGATTTTTTCCGCCTTGTAGGCGGGGGTGGCCTCGATAATCGGCATGATGCTGCCGAGCACTTCGCGCAGGGCCTGGAGAAATTCCGGTTCGCCGGGATTGCGGGCCCGCACCTGCTCCATGAAGTCATTAATGGCGTCGCTCATATCTTGCGCATTGCTAAATGCCGGCGCCAACTCAACGTTGGACGCGGGCATTGCCTTTCCAGATGCTCCAGACCTGGTCTTCGTCGGCCGGCTGGGCGTAATCGGTCAAATGCGTGGTAGCCAGCGCGCCGCAAGCCCAGCCGAACTGAATCCACTTTTCCGGCTCCCATCCACGGAGAATGGCGTAAAGCATACCGCCGACGAACCCATCGCCGCCGCCGATCCGGTCCAGGACGGCGATCTCGCGCGGCTCGACCACATGCCAGTCCGATCCGGCGGACATGATGGCGCCCCAGAGATGGCGGTTGGCATTCACCACCTCGCGCAGCGTTGTGCCGAAGGCCGAGGCATTTGGGTAAGCCTTTTTGACCCGCTCGATCATGCCCTTGAATCCGTCAATCTTGGCGGCCAGGCCCTTGCCGCCGGCTTCGGGACCTTCGATACCCAGGCAAAGCTGGAAATCTTCCTCGTTGCCGACCAGGAAATCGGCCACGCCGGCGATTTCGGCGAAGATACGGCGCAATTCCGCCTCGCGCCCTTTCCAGAAGGTGGCCCGGTAATTCAAATCAAACGCAATCCGGGTGCCGTATTTTTTCGCCGCGCGCGCCAGTTCCAGGCAGAAATTGCCCGTCTCCGGCGAAAGCGCGGCGATCAGGCCGGACAGGTGCGCGATTTGCACGCCTTCCTTGCCGAAAATCCGGTCCAGATCGAAATCCTTGACGTTTAAAGTCCGGCCGACTTCGCCGGCGCGGTCATTATGCACGCGCGGACCGCGCGATCCGCAGCCGCTGTCGGCGATGTTGAACTGGTGGCGGTACCCCCACGGGCCGCCCTGGGGCACTTCCGGCCCCTCGTATGACATGTGGCGGCCGGCAAGGTTATCCTTTATAAAACGCGCGATCGGGCTGTCCTTGACGAAGGTGGTCAGAACCTTGACCGGCAGGCCGAGGTAGGCGGCCACGCTGGCCACGTTGGTTTCCGCGCTGGTGGCCTGCATGTGGAAGGTGTCGCTGCAATGCACCGGCTGCCCGTTGAGCGGTGTAATGCGCACACCCATGCTGGTGGGCACCAGCAGGGCGGTGGCGCAGTTGGAACGCAATTCGATTTTTTGGCTGGACATATTGATCCTTTCCCGATGAAGTTGAAATCAACTTTTACCATTTTAAAACGCCATAAGCAAGCCTGATATATTCGCGCC
>CAYXEK010000155.1:0-7901 GCA_964463985.1 uncultured Verrucomicrobiota bacterium | reverse complement strand
CGCCGGCTGATTTCCATGCCTTCGGTGGTGGTGGTCATCATCATGTCCATCACGATCAGGTCGGGCTTGGAATTACGCGCCAATTCCAACCCTGCGGCGCCGTCATTGGCGGTAAGCACTTCGTAATTTTCAGATTCCAGCACGGCTTTGCAGGAATCCAGGAAATCCTGATCGTCATCCACCATTAAAATGCGCTTGCGGGCGGGGGCGGCTGCGGGCATGGCTTGTCTCCTTGATCTGGTTGACTGGGCAGAAGTTTTTCAATTTCCGCGATGAACATCGAGGGCGTGACCGGTTTTTCCAGGATGCGGGCCACGGGCAGCCACTTCGCGTCCGGCTCGAAATCAAACGGCAGATGCATGGCGTTGGCTACGCCGGTCAGGAGCATGACCCGCGTGCGGCACAAGACGGGGTCGGCGGCAATGGCGCGCGCGGCTTCAAATCCTTCCGTGTCCGTGGCCATCATCACGTCCATCACCACCAGGTCCGGACAGATTTGGCGGACCAGTTCGATGCCGGCGGCGCCGTCGTGCGCGGTAAAGACGTCATACCCGCAGGCTTCCAGCAATTCGCGGTTGGATTCCACGAAATTCCGGTCATCGTCCACCAGCACGATTTTTCGATTGGTTGCCATGATGCAGATGACGCCGCTATCAATGAGTTAATGTTTCGCCGCGGCCGCCGGAACGGCGGCGGCCGGGTATTTTTCATGTTCCGCCAGAATGCCCGGCAGGTCGTCGGGATGAACGTTGCCGTAAACCTTTTCGCCGATAACCATTACCGGCGCGAGGGCGCAGGCGCCGAAGCAGCGCGAGGTTTCCAGGGAAAACTTGCCGTCCGGGGTGGTTTCGCCGGGCTTGATGCCCAGCAATTCGCCGAGGCGCTCAACCACCTGGCCGGCGCCCTTGACGTAGCAGGCGGTGCCGAGGCAGACGGAAATGCGGCGCCGTCCCTTGGGGACGAAGGAGAAGAAATGATAAAAGGTGGCGACGCCGGTCACCTTGGCGGAGGGAACCTGCATGCGCTGCGACACCTCGTCCAGGTGTTCGCGGCGCAGGCAGGTGAAACGTTCCTGGACCCGCTGGAGCACGGCAATCAGAAAACTCTCGGGATGCGGCGCGGCGCGGCATTGTTCGATATACTCGATGATATCCGGCGGCAGGCCGGCGGCGGCCGGGGCCTCGATTTGGGCGGATTGGTTCATTTGACTCCTTTGGGCAGACGCGGTTGATAATGGGTGTGCAGGAGTTCGTGGGCTTTCGCGCTGTTGGGGCTGCCCAGGAATTCCTCGTATAGTTTCTGGATGGCCGGGTTGGCGTGCGACTTGCGCAAGGCCTTGCCCTGATCAATCTCATAGAGGGCCTTGGCGCGCAGGCGCGTCAACTCCGGGTCCAGCACGTGCATGTTTTCCGGCGGGTAAGGCTGGCCGCCGCCGCCGATGCAGCCGCCGGGGCAGGCCATGATCTCGATCATCTGGTATTGCGCTTCCCCGCTCAGCATCTTTTCAAACAGGATCTTAGCGTTGTTCAGCCCGTTGGCCACTGCCAGGTTGATCATGGTGTCGTTTATCGCCAGGGAGACTTCCCTGAGACCTTCCACGGCGCGCACCTGGGGGAATTCCAGATGCGTGCACTCCTTGCCGGTGATTTTTTCATAGGCGGTGCGCAATGCCGCTTCCATCACGCCGCCGGTGGCGCCGAAAATGTCGCCGGCGCCGGAAGACATTCCCAGCGGAGCGTCGAATTCGCCGTTGGGCAGGCCCTGGAAATCAATCCCGAAGCATTTCATCATCCAGATCAATTCGCGGGTGGTCAGGACGGCGTCGGTGTAGGGCTTGCCATGAGGCGCCATGTGTTCGGGGCGGCGGGCTTCGAATTTTTTGGCCGTGCAGGGCATGATGCCCACCACGAAGATTTTGCGCGGGTCAATTCCGGCCTTTTCGGCATAGTAAGTCTTGATCAGCACCGAGAGCATGGACATGGGGGAACGGCAGGTGGAGGCGTTGGGAATCAATTCCGGGTAAAACCGCTCCATGAAGTTGATCCACCCCGGCGAGCAGGACGTGATCAGCGGCAGACGTTCCCCGGTCTGCAAGCGGTGCAGGAATTCGTGGGCTTCCTCGACAATGGTCAGGTCGGCGCCGAAATTGGTGTCAAACACCTTGTGAAACCCCATCAGACGCAGGGCGGTGACCATTTTGCCGGTGGCGGGCGTGCCGGGTTCGTAGCCGAATCCTTCGCCGATGGCGGCGCGGATGGAAGGCGCCGTCTGGACGACGACATGCAGGTCCGGGTTGGCCAGCGCCTCAAACACCTCGTCGGTGTGGTTCTGTTCCACGAAAGCGGCCGTGGGACAGACGTTGATGCACTGTCCGCACTGGATGCAGACGGAATCCACCATGTTCATTTCGTGGGCGGGCGCCACGACCATCTTGAAGCCGCGGCCCTGCTGGGAAAGATTGTTGACGCCCTGGACTTCCGAGCAGACGCGGATGCAGCGGCCGCACAGGATGCATTTTTCCGGATTGCGGATCAGGGCGGGGGATGAGTCATCCACCGGCAGGCGTTTGCGTTCTCCTTCAAAGAGACGCTCGCGCACGCCCAATTCAAAGGCCAGGCGCTGCAGTTCGCAGGTGTTGTTGCGTTCGCAGGTCTGGCAGTCCTTGGGATGGTTGTCCAGGATCAGTTCCACGATGTCGCGGCGGAGGCGGCGCAGCAGCGGGGAGGAAGTGCGCACCCGCATGCCGTTGGCGGCCGGGTAGGCGCAGGATGCCACGGGATTGCGCATGCCCTCGACTTCCACGATGCAAATCCGGCAGGCGCCCAGGATGCTCAATTCGGGATGGTAACAGAGCCGCGGAATGCGGACGCCGATTTCGTCGGCGGCCTGCATAATGGTGTTGCCCTCGCGGGTGGTGGTTTGCACCCCGTCAATCCAGAGGGTGATGATGTTTTCCTTGGTGGTGTTCATGTTCAAGTCCTTTTGACGGCGTTAAATTTGCAGACTGCCAGGCAGTTGCCGCACTTAATGCAGGCGTCCTGGTTGATTTCGTGGACAACCTTGGGCTTGCCGCTGATGCAATTCACGGGGCATTTTCGCCGGCAGGCGCCGCAGCCGACGCATTTGTCGGGGATGATTTCGTAGCGCACCAGCGCTTTGCAGGCGCCGGCGGGGCAGCGGTGGTCGCGGATATGCGCTTCGTATTCCCCGCGGAAATGCTTGATCGTGCTGATAACCGGGTTGGGCGCCGCCTGGCCCAGCCCGCAGAGGGATGTTTTTTTGATGGTGTCCGCCAGGCGCAGCAGCTTGTCAAGGTCCTCCATCTTGCCCTGGCCGGCGGTGATGCGCTGCAGGATTTCCAGCATGCGCTTAGTGCCTTCGCGGCATGGCGTGCATTTGCCGCAGGATTCGCTCTGGGTGAATTCCAGGAAGAATTTGGCCACATCCACGATGCAGGTCTCGTGGTCAATCACGATCATGCCGCCGCTGCCCATGATGCTGCCGGCGGCGGCGAGGGAGTCGTAATCAATCGGGGTGTCCAGTTCCGACGCCGGCAGGCAGCCGCCGGCGGGCCCGCCGGTCTGGACGGCTTTGAATTCCTTGCCGTCCTTGATGCCGCCGCCGATATCGTAAACCACCTCGCGCAGGGTGGTGCCCATCGGCACTTCGATCAGACCGTTGTTGTTGACTTTGCCGGCCAGGGCGAACACCTTGGTGCCCTTGCTCTTTTCCGTGCCGATGGTGCTGAACCATTCCGGCCCGTCCAGGATGATGACGGGAATGTTGGCGAAAGTCTCCACGTTGTTGATCACCGTGGGCTTGCCCCACAAGCCGGACTCGGTCGGATAAGGCGGCCGCGGCCGCGGCATGCCGCGTTCGCCTTCAATGGACTTGATCAGCGCGGTTTCCTCGCCGCACACGAACGCCCCGGCGCCCAGGCGGAGGGTGATGTCGAAATCCCAGTCCGTGCCGAGGATGTTTTTGCCGAGCAGTCCGGCGGCGCGTGCGTCCGCCAGCGCCCGTTCCAGCCGCTGGATGGCCAGGGGGTATTCGGCCCGGATGTAGATAAATCCGCGGGTGGCCCCGATGGCGCGGGCGCCGATCAGCATGCCCTCGATGATCGTGTGCGGATCGCCTTCGATGGTGCTCCGGTCCATGAACGCCCCCGGGTCGCCTTCGTCGGCGTTGCAGATGATGAATTTCTGGTCGCTTTTGGAGGCGGCCCCCATTTTCCATTTCAGGCCGGTGGGATAACCGCCGCCGCCGCGCCCGCGCAAACCCGACCGGATGAGCGCGTCCACCACATCGCCGGGCTGCATTTTTGCCATGACATGCGCGATCGCTTCGTAACCGCGCACCGCCAGGTATTCGTCCAGGCTTTCGGGATCAATGATGCCGCAGTTGCGCAGGGTCAGGCGCAATTGCTTGCCGAAGAAATGTACATCCCCGAAAATCGGGAAAAAGCGGTTGGCCAGCCGGTTGTCGGTCCAGGTATGCTCGGCCACCACGCGTTCCTTGACGAAATGTTCCGCGACAATGCGTTCGGCAATGGCGGGGGTCAGCCGGTGGTAGGTCACGCCGTCGGGGTATACGTAAGCGATCGGGCCATGTTCGCAAAGCCCCTGGCAGGCGGAGCGGGTGATGACCACGGATTTGTCCAGTCCATGCCGTTCCAGCGCCGCGGAGAATGCCTTTTCGACTTCCATCGAATGGTTTTTCATGCAATGCGACCCGCCGCACAGCGTCAGCACGCGCTTGGCATTGCGGATGCCCAGCAGGTTGCGCATGGTGTGTTTTTCGACAATGCGTCCTCCGCGGATGTGGGTTTCGAAAACTTCGTCAACCTTGGCGGGCGTCATGTGGATGTATTTTACGGGTGTTTCGCGGAAGGGCACCACGGTCACGACGGGCTCCATGTCGCACCGGCCGGCGCAGCCCACGCGGCCGAGCACCACTTCGTCGCCGCAGCCGTGCTGCTTGATCAACTCCGCGAAGCGCTGGTGCACCGCGGCGGCGCCGGCGGCGTTTTCGCAGGTGGCGGAACCCACCGTGATGCGCATGCGCGCCTTGAACTTGGTGTTGAAAAGACGGAAAACCGCATCCTTGCGCAGTTCCGTTAACCGGTCTATGGGATTAGGCATGTTGGGAGTGCTCCTTGTCGTTTTCTGCAATGGCCGGCGCCGCCGGCAGCGTGAAGCGGAATGCGGTCCACTGATCCGGGATGGATTCCGCCGCTATGCTGCCGCCATGCGCTTCAACAATGTTGCGCGTAATAAACAGACCCAGGCCGGTGCCCTTCTGGCGCCGGGTGTCGCGGCTGGTTTCCAGCCGGGAGAATTTGCGGAACAAAAGGCCCAGCTTGTCGGCGGGTATGCCTTCGCCGTCGTTCCTGATGCAGAATTCCACCATGCCGTCCGGTTTTGGCTGGGCGTCAATGGCGATCGCTCCGCCGGCGCGTCCGTACTTGATGGCGTTGCTGATCAGGTTCTCAAACACTTCCCTGGTCATGTTCAAATCCGAAAGAATCATGGTATGCGGCGGAACGCGATTGTCAAGCGTTATCTGGCGCGCCTTGATTTCGGGATCGTAGGCCTCCAGGAGCGGTTTCAAGACATCCTCGCCGGCGTCCACCCGCTCGCGGTTGGGTTGCAGTTCGTTGTTCTCGATGCGGGAGAGGTTGAGGTAATGGCGGATCATTTCCATGACGAGCTTGATGTTGCCGTCAATGTTCTTGACTGCCCGGCTTTGCTTGTCGTTCAATCCGCCCAGTTTGCCCTCGTGCAGCAGGTAAACGTAGTTCAGGATGGTGCCGACCGGGCTTTTCAACTCGTGGGCGACGAATCCCAGCATTTCCATGTAATTGCGGTTGATGGCCTGCAGGGATTCGTTGGCGTCCTGGAGCTTGTTTTCGCGTTCGCGGAGCGCGGTGGTCATTTGATTGAAGGCTTTGACCAGCGCGCCGGTTTCGCGGCAGGCCTGGCCGCCGGCCACGGGCGCCGGGTAGTTCCCGCCCATGACCGACTTGGCCGCGTTGACCAGGCGGTGGATCGGCCGCGCCAGCCGGTTGGCGGTCGTGAAGGCGGTCACCAGGGCGATGGAAATGAAAACCATGAACAACACGGCATAGCGCCAGATGATGCCGCGCTGCAGGTCGCGGAATGGCTTTTCCAGCATGCCGACATACAGCATGCCGATAATGCGGCCGCGCTCATCCTGGATCGGATCGTAAGCGGTGAGGTAACAGTCCGTGATGACGCAGGCCTGGCCGATCCAGGGCCGGGCATTGTCCAGGACGCGCGCGGCGACTTCGCTTTCGGCGCGCGTGCCGAGGGCGCGGTTGCCGTTGGGCAGGCGGATGGTGGTGCACACGCGGATGTCGTCCAGAAAAACCGTGGCCGAGCCGAGCGGGCGGTTCTGGTAGGTTTCATTCTTGTACACGACCTCGCGGATTTGGTCCACCAGCGCTTCGTTGCGGTTGAGCAGGATGCCGCCGTATATGACGCCGATGACGCGGGCGGCATGCATGATCGGCACGGCGGATTGCAGCACCAGGCCGCGGGTTTCGACCGCGCGGGCAAGCGGCCGGCTTTGCGGCGCCGGCTCGAGTTGCAGGCAGGCCCGCTCCGCCAGGCCGTCGGCTTCCCGCCGCAATTCGTCTTCGGTGAGAATGCCGGCGCTGGATACTGTTTCCCCCTGGCAGGCGCGCTCGACGGCGGAGTTGGCGCGGCGGTAGTCGCCGGTGCGATAGGGGGGCGCGGCGCGCAGATTGACCAGGCCTTCGCCGTCGGTGATGGTCAGGTAATCCAGGTCGAACTTGATCCGCAGCGCTTCCAGGCGGCTGAGCAGTTCGGGGTTGTCCCAGGCGCGGTCGCGGGCGGCTTCGAGCAGGTCGTTTTTGGCCGCCAGCAGTTGCAGCACGGTGGTGATTTTCTGCTGCTGGCTGTGGTAAACCGCCCAGGCGCTGTTCAGGTTCAGGCGCACCCGGTTCTGGGCTTCCTCCACCACGCGCGACCGCACCATTTTGATCGAAAACAGCGCGGAAACCGCGCCGAATAGAATCACCAGCGCGGCAAAGGCTTTGAATAATTTGGTGCGTAACATAAGCGCCCCGCGGCAAAAATTGCCCGGCCATCCGGCGGCTTGCCGGTCCACTCCGGCAGCAGCCTATACGGCCATGGCAAAACGTCTGCGATCAATATCGAAAGTTGCCGTCCATGTCAATTCAATTTCAGAACAATTTGGAGTTACAATGCCGGGAATTGCGGGCCGCGGCCCGCGCAGAGGTAATTAACCGCCAAAGAACGCAAAGAACACGAAAGGAAAATCTTGGGGTTTGGATAAAAGGACACGCAGGCAACGAAGGGAGAGAGGAATTTTAAGTGTGTGAGTATGTGGGTGTGTGAGTATGCGTCATCCCTGGAGGGTGAACCTGTGGTGAGCCTTCCGGATTCTCTGCCCTATCTAATTTCACTACGAAGGGCACGAAGAGGGATTTGTTGGTGTTTCAGATTGTCAGATGAGCGTTCGGCAGGGCGGCCAGGCCCTGGCCGCCGCAGCCCGTGCATGGATGCCGTTGATGGAGTAGCCGAACGGAGTTCGGCATGGTTGCAGCGCAGCCTGGCGTTCGGAATCCGGATTACGGTCCGCGCTCCGCGCGCCCTCCCGGAAATTCATTGCCATGAACTGCCTTGTTTCCCATACATCAAGCCGCCATGCCCGTCCCAGTTGGCCCGCCCCCGGTTTGCGCTTGACCGGCCGATCCGGCATTGCTAAATTCAGAGCCAGTTTGCAGGCTACGCCATCCGCAAGTTCATGGCATCATGGGTGTTTATGCGAGGTCACAGATTTTGACCGGTTCCTGAAGCCCTGGAAGCATCGCCATTTACAGGATGAGCCAATTT
>CAYXEK010000154.1:0-7973 GCA_964463985.1 uncultured Verrucomicrobiota bacterium | reverse complement strand
CCGGGCTGTTTCTGTGTTTGGACGCTCCATGTTGTAACTGGTCGCAGATGTGCCCCCCTTGCCTTTGTCCGAAATAAGCGCTTGCGCCCGATGCAAAGGCATGTATAATGTCAGGTGAAAGGGGGCGACAGGTTTCGACGTTCAAGTTGAAGCCGGAATTGCGCGTCGAGGACCCCGGTTGGCCTCGTAAAACACCCGGGAAAACACAAACGCTAATACTGAATTAGCTCTCGCGGCTTAATTGCCGTGACGCTGTTCCGTTGACCGCCTGCTGGACGGAAACAGCGACAATAGCGGGCTGGCGGACGCCTTGGGCAGCCGGATGCGTCCGCAAGATTTACGTGGCTGCTGGCCGCGGCGGCGCCTGCCTGCCGGCTTCCATCGCGGCGAGACTAAAAGACAGAATACACGCGTAGATGTTCCGGTGACTCTTGTACGGACGGGGGTTCAAATCCCCCCGCCTCCACCAATTCCGCTTAACGCTCCGGCAAAAACGATCATATCTTATGCCAGGTTTATTCGATATTTGCCGGCGCTTTTTGCGGCGCGACGCGCACCCGGCTGTTCAATTCGTAAAATACGGCATTGCCGGCGGACTGGCGACCGCCGTGCATATTGTCGTGTTTTACATCTGTTCCCTGTGGATTTTGCCGGCCCTGGCGCCCGGCGACCCGGTCGCGGTCTGGGCTGGAATGGACGCGGCGCCGATCAGCGACGCCTTGCGCGGCTCACGCGCGGTATGGAATAATTTGATCGCCTTCCTGCTTTCCAATCTGACCGCGTACGTGATCAATATTTTATGGGTTTTCACCCCGGGCCGGCACAGCCGGTTGGTGGAAATCGGCATGTTTTACCTGGTCTCGGCGGTAAGCGTCGGGTTGGGCAGCGCGATCATGAAAGTGCTGATCAGCCATTTTCAACTGAGCACCACGCTGGCTTTCGGCGCGGTCACCGCCTGTTCCATCCTGATCAATTACGCCATGCGCAAGTTCGTGATCTTCAAAGGATGACCCTGGCCGCCGCGCCGCGCGCCGCCAGTCAATGCTCTGCCAGGTATTTTTGCAGCATGCCGCTGTATTGATCAAGGCAAGCGGCCGGCACCCGCTCCGTCGCGGCATGGGCGCCTGCCCCGGGGAGACCGATGATGGCGATGGGGGCCTTGCATCCGCGGAAATGGCGGGCATCCGTCGCGCCGTTCATGCGTTTCCATGCGATTTTTTTACCCAAGCTGTGTTGCATGAATTCCTGCAATTCCCGGAGCGCCGGAGCGCTTTCGTCGCAAAACATCAAAGGCGATTCATTGACTTTTTCAATTTTCAACCCGGAAAGTCGGCGGAGTTTCTTCATCAAATCGGCCGGCCGGTCTTTATCCGTATAGCGTATGTCAAGGATAATTTCCGCCGTATCCGGGACGCGGTTGAACACCGCGCCGGCCTGGATGATGTTGGCGGACATGGTGGTATGCCATTCGTCGCCGGCGCGCACGGCCGGAAAAACTTCCCGCACCCGCTGATAGGCGCCAATCAGGCGGTCAATGGCGTTCCGGCCTTTCCAGGGTGTGGAACTGTGGCAGGCCTTGCCGGCGGCGCGCAGGCGCACCGCCAGGATGCCCTTCTGCGCCGTGGCGACAGCGTAGCCGTAGCCGTCCATGATCAGGATGATATGCCGGCCGCAGTAACCGAGTTCCGCCATACGCGCGGCCGTGGCGCCGCCGGTTTCTTCGTCGGTTGAAAAAACGGCGCCGGCATCCGCTTGTTTCCCAACGGCAATCAGGGCATTGGCGATGATGGCGCAATTGCCCAGGCAGTCATCCACGCCCCGGCCCAGGAACCAGGAACCCTGGCGGCGCAATTTAAACATGCTGTCCGGCGCGGGAATGACGTCAAGATGCGCATTCAGCAGCACCGCCGGGGTCCGGCCCGGACGCGTCCCGGCGTAAAGAATTTTGCGCCGTCCGGCTTTTTCCAGGCGAACGTGCAGGCCGCCGGCGCGGAGATATCCGCCCATGAAATCAACCAGCCGGTTGACCCTTTCAACTTCGGCGGTTACCGGCTTGAATTCCATCATCCTGCCTAACAATTGTTCGGTTTTCACGTATCTCCTTGTATTTTAAGCTGGCCTATCGCCGAAAATCCGGCAGAATATCCGGCATGCTGCGATTTAATTTTACCCCCGGTCCGCATCCCTGCGCCTGGCAGCGGCCCCCCGCGCGCGGCATGCGCGCGCCGGCAATTGTATACGCCACGCGCCGCTTGCTGGAAAGTTTGGACGCCAGGGTTATCGAACAATTGGAGAACATAGCAACCCTGCCGGGCATTGTCAACGCCGCCTATGCCATGCCGGATGCGCACCAGGGATATGGGTTCCCCATCGGCGGCGTGGCCGCGTTCGATGCCCGCCTGGGCGGAGTCATTTCCGCCGGCGGCGTAGGTTTTGATATTGCCTGCGGCGTGCGCACGCTGTTAACGGGCATGGATGCGGCGGAACTCCTTTCCGCCGGCGATACCCTGGCGGCCGCCCTGGCGGCCGCGGTCCCCGCCGGAGTCGCCAGCCGGGGCGCCATCCGGCTGACGGCGGCGGAAATGGACGCCATGTTAACCGGGGGCGCGGGCTGGGCGGTCAGCCGGGGATACGGCGCGGCCGAAGATTTGCGGCGCATCGAGTCGGGCGGCGCAATCGCGGCGGCCGATCCGGAGAAAGTGTCCGACACCGCCCGACGCCGGCAGGAAGACGCCATGGGCACCCTGGGCTCCGGCAACCATTACCTGGAAGTCCAGCGGGTGGCGGAAATCTACGATGCCCGCGCCGCCGCCGCTTTCGAATTGCGCGCGCAAACGGCGGTTGTCAGCATTCATTGCGGATCACGCGGCCTGGGACATCAGGTGGCAACCGAATACACGGAACGGATGCTGCGTTCCGCCCCGCGTTACGGCCTGCATCTGCCTGACCCCGAACTGGCCTGCGCGCCGATTGATTCCCCGGATGGCCGGGCTTACCTGGGCGCCATGCGCGCCGCCGCCAACTGCGCGCTGGCCAACCGCCAGATCATCGCCGAACTTGTCCGCCGGGTGTTTCGGCGCCTGTTCCGCAGGGAGAGCATGCCGCTTTTATTCGACGTCTCGCATAATTTCTGCCAGGCGGAAATTGTTCAAACCGGCGGCGTGCGGCGTGAAATGTTTGTGCATCGCAAAGGCGCCACCCGCGCCTTGCCCCCGGGGCATCCGGATCTCCCGCCGGAATTTACGGCCGTCGGCCAGCCGGTGCTGGTGGGCGGATCCATGGGCGCGTCTTCCTACGTGCTGGCGGGCGAGCCGGGCAATGAAGAACGCGCTTTTTCTTCGGCCTGCCATGGCGCCGGCCGCCGCCTGAGCCGCAGCCAGGCGCGCAAGCAATGGCGGGGCGCGGACGTGGTGCGGGACCTTGCCCGCCGGGGAATCACCGCCCGCGGTCAATCGCAAGCCGGCCTGGCCGAGGAAGCGCCCGGCGCTTACAAAAACATCGAGGAGGTAATTGAAGCCACCGCCGGCGCCGGACTGGCCCGCCGCGTCGCCCGGTTGGAGCCGATAATATGCGTTAAAGGCTGAAAAGTCCGGCAGCGTCAATCTTCCGGAAAAATCACTTCCAATGCGGCATACCCGGCAGCGGATTGCAGGATCAGCCAGCGGCCGCCGGTGCGCCGGTAGATGGCCGGGTCGGCCAGTCTGTCGCCGTCATAATCGCCGGCGGCCGGCAAGTATTCCAGCCCGCCCAGCGCCAGCGCGGTCGGCAGGTAATTCTGCGATGAGAGCATGACGCTCCAAGTCCCGGCATACTGGTAAACCGCCGGATCGCCCAGGCCGTCGCCGTCAAAATCCCCGGCTATCGGACACCCGCCGGAAGCGCCCAAAACAGCGTCAAACAAAGCGTAATGCCGCCCGGAGAGCAACAGCAGCCAGCGGCCTTCGGCGGCAATGTAAAGCGCGGGATCGGCCAGGCCGTCGCCGTCAAAATCCGCCGCCGCCGGCTGCGCCCCCGGATACCCGAAACTGGCGTACGCCGGGGCATAATCCGCGCCGGACAGATTCACGCCCCACATCCCCAAGCCGTCATGATACAACCCCGGATCGGCCAGTCCATCGCCGTCAAAATCCGCCAGGACTGGCAGGCAATCCGCCACGCCGAAATTAAAATTACTCGCGCCGCCTTCCAACCCCACCGTCCACGCGCTTGTTTCAACGCGGTACAATGCCAAGGCCGCCCGGCCGATTCCCGCGTAATCGCCCATGAGCGGATATGCCGCCGGCGGCGCCGGCGGGCCCGCGCCGGCAAAATCCACGCCGGCCTGGTTGCCGGAATAATTCTGGTAATGCTGCGAGGCTCCGGTCTGCGCCGTGCGCGCGCCAAACACATACCCGCTTTTGCTCGGGACGATGGTGAAAGCCGCGGATGACGGCACACCGGCGAAGGCGTAAATGCCGCGCCGGTTGGAATAAGCCTGGTATTGCCCGCCGGCATGGCAATCCGCGACAACCAATACGCCGGCCAGCGGGTTGCCGTATTCGTCGCAGATGCGGCCGCTGATGATCTCGCCGCTGCCGGAGGGAAAGATGTTGTACAGGCAGGTATCCACGCAATCGAATGCCATGATGGCGTCAATCACAGGCAGGGCATACCAGGCGTTCTGCGCCGCATTATCGGCCCCCCACCCCATGTTCAAATGATGGTACATTGTGCCCAGGTCATACCCGTAACCGTCGCAGACAATCGCATGATATCCGGCATCGCCGGACACGCTGAAAAGCACCGGCAACCCGGCGTCCAGGTTGGCATTGGCCATGCCCAGCAAGCCCAGTCCGATGAAATCGAAGTTGTTCCACCCGAAAACGACATTGCTGAAATAAAAAACATTTTTCAGCGATTGCATTGCCAGGTAAATATCGGCGCCGGAACCCATCGGGCCGTAACGCATGTTGACGGAGATGCCGGCGTCGAAGCAGAGCGCCCCAATTGCCTGGCGCTGAGGCGCGGGAGTGTTCCCGTCCGGATCAAGCGGCATCATGTTCCAGTTGTACGATCCGCCATAGCCGTCGCCGCCCAGCATGGTCAAGGTCTGGTATGGATTGGGATCCTGCTCCACCACCACTTCGAACTGGCGGGGGCCCACCGCCGCCGTCGGATAGCGATGATAGCGCATCAACTGCGCCATGGCCGCGGCCACGCAGCCGCAGGGATAATGGTTCGGGGTAAAATAATTGTAGCACAACTCGGCGCCTTCCCGTTTCTGATCCCAGGCGGATTGCAGCAGCGGCGGCACCCGCTGGTCGGCAATTTGCGCAGCTTGGGCGCGTACCGGTTGCGCCGACCATTGCAAAAGGTATTGCCATTTGCGTTTTGCCCGTTCAGCAGCGGTGCGCAGGGCGGCAGTGCCGGATTCCGCCATCCGCAGCCGGCGCGCCCGCAAGTCCCGGCGCGCCATGACTGCCAGCGGGTAATCCGGCGTAAAATTAAATTGCCCGGCGGCAGCGCAGGCCAGCACCGGCTCCAGGCAATCGTCGGCCGGCGCCATCAGGAAGCCTGCCGGATTCAAAGCGACCACGAAACCCAAATCGTCCCATGGCGTGACGGACAGCACGGCAACAGCGGGCGGCAGTTCCAGCGCCGCATGTCCGGCGCACAGCCAGCCTTCCGCCATCCGCCGGACTTGCGTTTCGGTGACCGGATCCGCCCCGATGAACGCCGCCTGGAACAGCAGCACAGCGGCCGGAATGAGCGCGCGCCGGCGCCGCGCAGATGCCGCACGCCGTTTGGCTGCTACAGGCACGCGCGCGCTACAGCCCCGATGCCTGGCCGGCAGCAGCGGGATGGATTGACGCATACGACCTCCCGTCTGATTTTCACCTGCTCAGGGCAGGCTGGCGCCCGCCGCGCGCAATTGCGCGGCCACGGCATCGTGCCCCTTGAAATCGGCCCAATGCAGCGGGGTCTGACCGCGGCGGTCGGCCGCCCGCGGATCGGCGCCGCGCGCCAGCAAAAGCCGGACCATTTCTTCCGAGTTCTGGATCGCCGCCTGGTGAAGCGGCGTCAATCCCTGCTGATCGGCAATGGCGCAATCCGCGCCCTGTTCCAGCAGCAGTTGCGCCAGGGCAGCCTTCCGCTCCATAACCGCCAGCGCGAGCGGCGTTGCGCCTTCCTGGTTCCGCGCATTGATAGCCGCCCCGTGTTTGAGGAGCAGCGCGGCCAGGTCGCCGTGCCCGTAACGCGCCGCCGTATGCAAGGGCGTCATGCCGGCCGCGTCCGCCGCATTGACATCCGCCCGGCGGTTCAGCAATGCGCGGGCCGCGCTGAGATGGCCCCCGCCGGCGGCATTATGCAGGGGCGTGCGCCGGCGCAGGTTGCGGGCGTCCACTTCCGCCCCGCGCGCCAGCAAAAGTTCGACGACATCGGCATGGCCATTGAAAGCCGCCAGATGCAACGGCGCGGCGCCGGCGTCATTGCGGGCATTGACGTCGGCCCCGGCATCCAGCAGGATGGCCGCGCATTGCCGGTGTCCGCCGCCGGCCGCCCAGTGCAGCGGCAGGTACCCGCCGGGATCCTTCTGTCCGGCCAGTTCCGGCGCCTCCGCCAGCAGGCGGCGCATTTCCGCGGCATCCCCCGTCTGAGCCGCCGCATGCAACTCCAGGTTCAGATTCTCGTCCGCACCGCCCCGCGCCAACCCCAGGAACAGCATCCAACCGCAAATCCAGCAAAAGCTCCGCATATCCATGCTCCCCGTTAATACCTGCGCCAATTATCCAAGTCCGGGGTCCGGCCGGGCCGGACCTTCAAATCCGCCTATCCTGTTCGTATGTTCATTCCGGCCAGGCGGTTTGTCAAGCGCATTCGTGTTGGGCGCGACCGCAAGAAAACAGATTGTCAAACCAGCTCGATTGCGTTAAATTCTTTCCATGAATTTTTCGATCCAGTAACGGCTGTTCCGGCAGAACCTTTATTTCTAATTTCAACATGCCTGAGTTGCTTTCAAAAGTCAGCTTTTGAAAGCAGTATTCAGTAGCCAGTATTCAGTAGTCAGAATTAAAAAACTATATAACACCTTAACCATAAATTTTTTGCTTTTATTCTGAATTCTGACTGCTGAATTCCGAATTCTTTCAAAACGTTAGTTTTGAAATTGGCTCGCCTGAATAACGTTACCAGACCCGCTATGCCCACATCCGCCAAAAGCACATACCACGCCCCGCCGCCCGACACTTGTGTCGTCAGAGAGCGCGACATCGAGGAAGAGTTCATCGAGAAGTTGCGCAATTTAAAATACACCCATCGCCCCGACATCCGCGGCCGCGCCGCGCTCGAGCGCAACTTCCGGCAGAAGTTCGAGGAGCTTAAACACCTACTCGTATAATGGTGAGGCCGTGCTGACCTCCGGAGACGGCGTGGGAGTTGGCAAGAACTATCACTACATAAAAGGCAAGTTTGATTTTCATCAGCGGGTGTACTGCATTTACGACTTCGACGTGGACGTTAATGGCCTATTTTTCTACCTCTATCTCTCTGAGCACTTCAGAGAACGGGTTATGAGGATGAGCGCAAAAAACTCGGTAGATTCCGTCAGAATGGCCATGATCACCGAAATGCCTGTCATGCTGCCGTCAGTTCAGGAACAACACCGCATCGCCTCCTGCCTCTCCTCCCTCGACGACCTGATCGCTGCACAAAGCGACAAGATCGAGTCCCTCAAGACGCACAAGCAAGGGCTCATGCAGCAGCTATTCCCGGCGCCGGAGGTTGTGGCATGACCTATGATCCGGCGTTGCATCATCGCAGGAGCATCCGACTGAAGGGGCATGATTATGCCGGAGGCGGGGTGTATTTCGTGACGATCTGCGCGCATCGGGAATTCATTGCATGGGCCGCGGGATGTCCGTTTGGCACGTTGTCCGCCGTAGGGGCGGGACGCATCCCGCCATCTGTAGGGGCGGGACGCATCCCGCCATCTG
>CAYXEK010000153.1:4120-8154 GCA_964463985.1 uncultured Verrucomicrobiota bacterium | reverse complement strand
AAATTCGCGCAACGCCTCCACTGGAGAACGGGAGGAGTATGGGGTAGACCGGGCTGCTCTGTGCCTCCGTGTCTCCGTGGTGAATCTGCTGTCGGTCGGCGGTGTATTCATTCGGATACCAATCCGTATATGCGTCGCTGTCGTCGTAACAAGCTTTACTGCAACATATTAAGTATTCATATTAGATTTGCCACCCATAGATTATGCGGAGCAACAGGTTATATATGGTATGCCGTCATGCCTGAAATAATTCCGCGCACAGCCCTGATGCTGGACCTGGCCCGGCAGGTGGAAACCCCGGCCACGCTCCGGAAGATCGTTCGCTGGGCCGCCGGGTTCGGCTATGATGAACTCTTCCTCTACGGCGAGGGTGGGTTTCAGTTTCCATCCCACCCGGATATTTCTTATCCCTGGGCTCTGGCGCCGGATGATTACCGGCAACTTGATCAATATGCCGCCGGACACGGCCTGCGCATGATCCCCATTGTTCCGCTGCTGGGCCATGCCGCCTATATCCTGGGATCCCCCGCGCTCCGCGGTCTGAATGAACTTCAGGCGGATACGGAGCCGGCGATCCGCTGCGGCGAACACACGCTTTGCCCGTCGCATCCCGGTACCTTGCAATTGGCGGAGGATATGATCCGGGATATCTGCCTTGTTTCCTCCTCCCCTTATATACATGTCGGCGGCGATGAGGCCTGGAATTTTGCCGTCTGCCCGCGGTGCCGCGTCCAGGCGGATAAGGTTGGGCGCGGCCCGATGCTGGCGGAATATTTTAACAAGCTCAATGCCATCGTGAAACAACAGCGCCGGCGGATGATGATCTGGCATGACATGCTGTACTATTACGACCAGGCCCTGGCGCGCCTCGATCGGGATATCGTTATCTGTTTCTGGCATTACAAACCGGTGGACCCGCATCCGCGGATCGCCCTTTACAACCACCGCGCGGTGCCGTTCCTGGACACCATCCGGGAATATGGCTTCGATTTCTATTTCTGCTCCAAATCCAAGTATGATTATGAATATGAAAGCCGGAATATCTGCTCGCTACAGCAATATTATTCTGCCCGGCCGGCGCTGGGATACATGAATACGGTCTGGTGCATGAAGTCGCTGCCGTTTTCGGTTTGCCTGCCCTCGCTGGCCTACGGCGCCGCCCGGACCGCCCGGCCGGACCTGGAGCCGGCGGCTTTCCTGGAAGAATTCGCCCGCGCCCATTTCGCCGGGTCGCCATATTTGACGGCATTGCTGCCGGCCGTCAAGCAGGCGGCGGAGTATCCGGCGGCGGCGGCACTGGAGCAGGTTGTTGATTACCGCCTGCCGGAACAACACGCGCTGCTGGCCGCCTCCATGCGCGCCGCCTGCGCCCTGGCGGAACAATTGCCGCCCGCCACGGAACCGGCTGAAGCGTATCGTGAGGCGTTGCTGCTGCTGTTCCGGCGGTGCGAACTGTTTGCCGCGTTCAAGAACGCCGCCAACCGGTTCGCCCGCGGCGGGCCGGCGGAGTTTGAGCAGATTGGGCAAATGGTCCCGCCCGTGCTGGCCATGGAGCAAACGCTCTGGAACAAGTACCGCCCAGCCGCCGACCGCAATCCCGTCTTCGAGACCGTGGCGGCGATACCGCGCATGATCCAACGCCTGCTGTCCGAAGGACGGGGCTGCCTGCCGCATCTGCTGGAAGTGTCGCTGGTCAACAATGATTGCGCTTACCAGGATTTGGGCGTCCGGGCGTTTGCGGGAGATACATGGGCGGATTGCGGGCAGGCGGCCCAATGCGGTCCGTTCGGCCAGTATGAAGTTTATTTTCCCGTACCGGCGGGCGTCACCCGCACGGCGGTAACGCTGGCCGGGGTTGGTGAATTGCTGCTCCGCCATGTCCGGCTGCTGGGGCCCGGCATTTGCCGCGCCCCCGCGGCAATCGGGACGGTCCGGGGCAATGTGCGCGATGCGCGCAACCTGCTCCGGGACGATTACACTTTCCTGACCATGGGATGCGCCGATAATCAAACATGGCTGGCAGCCGGCCGGCGCCAGCCGCCGGCGGAGTTTGAGGTTTTGTTCGAGTTCAGCAGCATCCCATAGAAAACCGCTTTATTCTCTCACAAAGGCGCAAAGGCACAAAGAAACAGGTGTTTGAGGTTGGGGATGGCGATAAACGAAACGCATTGATTTTGAGCTGGTTATAATAATTCTGAATTCTGGCTTCTGAATGCTGAATTCTTTCAAAACGTTAGTTTTGAATTTGGCTCATCTTAATCCTGAATTATTCAACCATGCTTTACCCCAATCCGTTCGATGGTCAATGCCACCGGTGAATGTTTTTTCCGTTCCGACTCCGGCCTGGCCGCCAGTTCCGCCATGGTTGCATGCAGGGCCATGCAGGCCGCGGTGTAATCCAGTCCGCATAATTCCGCCACCAGCCGGGTGCCCCGGTCAATCAGTTTTTTGTTGGTGGTCTCGACAAAGGCCATCCAATTGCCGCGCAGCCGCCCCAGCCGCGCCGCCGTGGCGGTTGAGATGGTGTTGAATGCCAGTTTGATCGCCAGGTGTTCCCAGAGCCGCAAAAGCGAGGGCGGGGGCCGGCAGGGAACATGGATCACGAGTCCCGGCAAGTCAACAGCCGGCGGCCGGCGGCCGATCGCCAGCGTGGCCTGCGCCGTAAATTTTCCGGCGGCGGCGCTGAACGCCGCCATGCGCGCTGACACCCCGGCTTTTTCCGCGCATTCGCCGCCATTCAGCACCAACGCCGCGCAGTCGGACGGATGCGCATAACGCGATGGATCGTCCTCTTGGCCGATCAGGAATTGCAGCGCATCCGCGCGCCGGATGGGCGGCGGATTGCGCCGGATGCGTTCGGCGGCGCCTAACCGGCCGTACATGCCGGCATCCCAGTCCAGACATCGCAAATCGCGCTCGAGCATCCTGCGCCAGGTGTCGGCAGTCGGCCAGGCCGGGTTTTTGACGAAACACAAAGGCCGCGGCGAAACGGCATCGTCGCGGCGCCGGAAGGGCGGCAGTGAAAATGTCGGCGCCCGTTCGGTGGTGTCGGTGAACATGTCCAGCAGGAAATCGGCGCCGAAGTAAGTAATGGCGCCGCCCGCCCGGTAGAGCGCCTCCTCCATTTCCGCCCACCGCGCCATGGCTTTCACTGCGGCCGGCGCCGCCAATTGCTGGAGCAATCCGGCAAATGCCGTGGCTGGATCGGAAGCATTTTCTTCTGTCGCTGCCGCTGTGCCGGGGCGGACTGCCGCCAGCAACCGGCGCAAGGCTGACTCCAGGGCCGCGCCGATCACCAGCAATTCGGCGGTGGTGGCCTGCATGCGCGTGGAACCGGCCACCGCCATGGGTCCGGACGACAGGTCCAACTTGACGATCCGGTCATCCTCGATCACCCGGCGCGAGCGTTCCACCAGCTTGGCCAGCAATGGCAGCGGATTGTTGCAGGCGAAAAACACCCGGGCGCCGGATTCCAGCGCCTGCAAGGCTGTGCCGATCACCGAGGAAGTCTCGCCGCCTTCGGAAATCGCCACCAGGATGTCGCCGGGGCCTAGCCCGGTCTCGAGCACCTGCTGCCGCCCGAAACTCATGTAGTCTTCGAACGACTCGACCGACCGGATCAAGGCGTAGTCGCCGCCAGTCATGATGCTGGACACGGAATCAGACGCGCGCCGACAGGCCGGCATTGACCGCCAACCGGCGTTTTCTGCAAATGCCTGGCGCCAGAAGGCGCGGTAGGCGGCTTCCAGGAGAATGCTCAGGCGGCCGGTAGCGCCGCAGCCGCTGAAGCAAATACGGTTGCCGGCTGCCAGCGCCGCCAACAGGGATTCTTCCAGCAAAGCATATTCAGCCGAGCCAAAAACGCGCCGCGCGGCATTAACGACATCCTTATCCACGCCCAGCAGCATGGCAATGCCGGCGGCGGTGTTGCGGGCGGTTGTTTCCGCCAACCCGCGGGTGGCAGGGTGCGGCTGCTCGGTCGGCAATCCGCCCAGATGGAACTGCGTTTCTTCCTGGACGAACTGCAAGGCTTG
>CAYXEK010000153.1:0-4020 GCA_964463985.1 uncultured Verrucomicrobiota bacterium | reverse complement strand
CCCGACCATGCGTATTGCGCAGTGGCCATGAGGCCCAGGTCCAGGATTTCCGGCGGAAAATCGTACCAGGCCGTGGTCAATATCCCGCGGGAGCTTGCCGCGATGCAGCTTTCGGTGAAGGCGCGAATATTGCCCAGAAACCGCGCGTAATTGGGCAGGCCGAAGGTGTCGTCCATCCGGTTGCCCAGCGTGGTCGGTGCGCCGACCACCTGGAAGCCTTGATCCTGGAAAAAGCGGAGATAGGGAAACCCCGTCATGTATTTCGGGAAATCGGAGCCCAGGTACGGGCGGAACATGCGGAGGTATTCCGGCGTCAAATCCCGCTCCAGATCCAATGGCCGGGCGAAATGCGCCATGACCGTTTTGTCCAGTTCGCTGCGTTCCGCCGCCCACCGGTCGTTCCAACGCCGGTCGTACACCACGCCCTTGCCGGATGCGCGCGCGACGACTATGGGACTTTTGACGGAGGTGGTCCAGTAGTCCCAGTACATGATCACGGTCGAACGGTCAAGCCGGTCAATGATCGCGGGATAACGGCAAAGCATGTCATCCCACAAGACCGGCGTCCGGCCCTGCTGCCGCGCCCAGGCGCACATGCGTTCGATAAACCGCAGATAAACGCCTTCCGGCCCCTCCCGCGCCGCGGCTGCCGCGCAAGCCGGGCATTCGCCCAGGTTGCGCGCTTCGTCCCCGCCGAGATGAAAATAGCGGCCGCCGGGATGGGCCGCGCGCACTTCATCCGCCAATTCAATGTTCAGCGCCAGCGATTCGGGTTTGGCCGGACAAAGCTGCTCCCGCCGCAGCGGTTCCGGCCGGTTCCCTTCGCGCAGGCGGTCATAGGGCGCATGCCGCAAAACGAATCCCAGATGGCTCAGGCTCTGCACCAGCGGAATGAGTTCAATCTGATTTTGACGGGCCAATGCCGCGAATTCCGCGATTTCCGCCAAGGTGAAAGCATTGCTGGAGACAATGGCCGGATGGCGTTGATAGGGGAACCGATCGTTATATTTGATCAAAATCGTATTCAGTTTGAACTTGCCGGCAGTGCGGATTAACCGGCGGATATCCGCGGCCGTCATCTGCCGCATGCCGTGGGGCGATAACTGGAAACCGCGTAACGCCAATGCCGGTTCATCGGCGACGGTCCCGCATGGCAGGCGGTTGCCGTCGCGAATCTGGTTGAGCGTCTGATACGCATAATACAGGCCGCGCGCGGTTTTGGCCCGGATCGCTATGCCTGCCGGTTGGATGTCCAGCGCGTATCCCTCTTCCGGCAAGGCGGTTTCCAGCGTTACCTGCGCCGCCTGCTTCGCGGTTGGGGAGGGGAACACCGTCCGGAACAGTTCCAGCATTTCCCGGCCGGCAACGTTGAAATCTTCCGGCCTGAGAGCATAGTCATGGGCCGATACCGTTTCCTTCCGCCATGCCGCATGGCGCGGGGCGGGAATGATGTGTTTGTGTTCCATGAATTTACAGTGTTTTATCCCGTCTTTTGCCGTAGTGGCTAAAGTGTTAAAGTAATCCGCACGCCAGAGCCTTGTCAATGTTAAACGATTGGGCGCCGGCCGGCCGGGCACAAGTCATTTCAGCAGGGGAGTTATTGTGATGGACTTTTTTGAACTGCGGCAGCCCCACTCGGATAGGGTAAGCTTGACGCCGCTTTGGAAAGACCAGGCGCATGTCATTCCCATTGACTTTGCCGGCGACTGGCGGTAGTTTTCACTGAACACTGCAATCAGTTGTGCAAAGGGTCAAAGGCACTGAGGCACAAAGGGGCACAGTCACTGAACCCTGAACCGTGCACCTTGACCACTGAACCTATATCCGGCAGTTGGCAAGTTTGCCGCGGATGATTGTCATGATGGGTATTCTTTTCGGACTGGGCGCCGCCGCCCTGCAATCCTTGTCCTACATATATTCCCGGGCCTTCCTGCGCCGGGCGGGTTATCCGCCCTGGCTGCTGCTGGTGGTGTCGCATGCCATGATGGCGCTGATGAGCCTGGCGCTGTTGCCCTGGGCGTATGTTCCGGGCGCGCGCCTGGACGGCACCGTGGCGCTATGGACGCTGAGCGCCAGCGGATTTTACCTCGCCGGCCAACTGGCTTGGTTCCGCGCCCTGCAACTTATGGATGCTTCGCGGCTGGCGCCCTTGCTGGGCGCCAAAATCCTGTTGCTGGCGTCATTGACATCCCTGGCAGGCGCGTGGCTGTCAGCCGCCCAATGGGCGGCCGTCCTGCTGGCCGCGGCGGGGGTATTTACACTGCATCAAGCCGGAGGACGAATCCCGGCGCGCGGCTTGCTGGCAGTGGCGGCAGCCATTACGGGGTATTCGTTATCGGACCTGTCCATTGTCCGCCTGGTCCGCGCCACGGGCCTAGATAATTTACGCGGCGCCTTGTTTGGCGCCGTGATAAGCTACCTGGCGTGCGGCCTGGCCATGACGCCCTGGCTGGCGCGCCATGCCGCGGCGCGCGCCCCGGCTGTCTGGCGCGCGGCGCTGCCGTTTGCCATCTGCTGGCTGGCGGCCATGATCCTGCTGTTCGCCTGTTTCGGGGATATCGGCGCGGTTTTCGGCAACATCGTGCAGTCGGCGCGCGGCATAATTTCCATCGGCTTGGGCGTGGCGCTGGCGCGGTTGGGCTGGACCGATATCGAAGGCCCGGCGGGTCCCGCCTTGATTTTCAGGAGGCTGGCCGGCGCCTTGGCCATGACGCTGGCCATCGCGCTTTATTTCCGGGGGTGATCTATGGATGGCTTTCAGAAGGCCAGGTAGGTCGCGGCTTTTTGCAGACGCCGTCCTGCAAAACCGAGGTCTGCCGCTGCCCGGAAACGCGCGCCGCCGGCGCGCCGCGCCAGCAGCCGCCGCACAGTCACCATGCCCAGCCCGGGCACGCGCAGGAGTTGTTCGTAATCCGCCCGGTTGACGTTGACGGGGAAGAACTCCGGGTGCCTTTGCGCCCAGTATTCCTTCGGATCAATATTCAGCGGCAGGTTGCCATGCCCGTCCAGCGGGATTTCCTCCAACTGGAAATGGTATTTCCGGAACAGCCAGTCGGCCTGGTACAGGCGGTGTTCGCGCATCAGCAGGTCGCGGTTGGAAAGCGGGGAATGCTCCCCCGGCAGGCTGCTTTCACCCAGCCCGCGCTGGTACGCGCTGAAGTACACGCGGTGGAGGTGCAGGCGCTGGTACAAGCCCCAGGTGTATTTCAGCAGTTCGGCGTCAGTCTCATCCGCGGCGCCGACGACAAACTGCGTCGTCTGCTTGACCCGGCGGTAAGGTCCGTCCTGGCCGGTGAGGCGGCTGATCAGCTTGAGCGGCCGGATGATGTCTTCCAGGTAGCGTTTGCGGGTTGAAAGTTTCTGGAATCGCGCTTCGCCTGCCGTTTCAATGTTGATGGAAACAGCGCTGGACAGCCGCAAGGCCTCTTCAATCGCCGCATCCGAGGCGCCGGGAATTATCTTCAGGTGCAGGTAACCCCGGAATTGTTCCCGCATTCTCAGCCGGCGGGCAATGGCAAGCATTTGTTCCATGGCCTGGTCGGGCGCGCCGGTGACGCCGTTGGTGAGAAACAGGCCGAAGATTTTGCCGGTTTTCCAGTAATCCAGGAAAGCGCGCACGGTTTCTTCGGGAGTCAGCGCGCAGCGGCGCGGGTCCTGGCCCGCGCGCAGCGGGCAGTACTTGCAGTCGTTGGCGCAGTAGTTCGACACCAGGGTCTTGAACAGGATCGAGTAGCCGCCGCTGGGCAGCGCCACCGGGTAAAGCCAGGTGTCATTGGCCGAACGGCGCCGGCGGTCCTGATCGCTCGTGCCGCAGGCGCAGGCCAGGTCATACTGCGAGTCCTGTGACAGGATGGAGAGTTTTTCGCGGGTGTCCGGGGATGAAAGGATGGCGGTCATTCTGTGCTGTGAAAATTTTGTGCCGCCGCACCGCCGCGCCAGGGAGCCGGCCGGGCCGGGGCATGTTTTACAGGGCGAACTTTATCGCCATCGCACCGTTTTGTCAATCCGCATCGGGTTGTC
>CAYXEK010000152.1:0-8223 GCA_964463985.1 uncultured Verrucomicrobiota bacterium | reverse complement strand
TTCAATAAAGATACCATACCCAACATTTTTAATAAATGGCTTGTTTTGACAAAAACATGGATTATAGTGACATCATGGATTTTTTAAACGAGCCGGGCAAAGTCAACTTGCGTTGCGTGCCGCTGGGGATGTTCCCCAGGGTTACGTCCTTTCCATTAAACCTTGTTTCATTTGGCTACATCCGAAACAACTGGCACAATAATGAACGCATAAATAATTCCCTGTTGTTTGGATTGGTGCTGAACACTCCCGGCGGCATCCTGCACAGGATCATCAATGGATGCGAGTTGCGGGAGCATTGTCCGGTTTTTGGCTTTTGCCGGCCGGGCATGCGTTGGCGAAATTTATCGCCGAACCCCTGGGATGAAATTTACTTTTCCTACGAGCCGGGGACTCTGGCCGTGCTTAAAAAAACGGGATTCCCGGTTCCATGCCGCCATCCAGCCGTCATTACGCCGGCGCTGGTGGAATTGATGCGCAAAATCATATCCCTGGTGATCAATCATCAGGCGCCCGGCAATATAGACCGGATTGACATGCTGGCTTTCCAGATCATGCAGGAATGTTTGATTGCCTCGGCGGCGCCGCCGGATAATGATCCCGTTGACGCGCTGGTCAAGGAAGTGCTTTCGTTAATGCGGTTGAATCACCGAAATGCGGCCGATTTGAAGGGGTTTTTGCGGAAACGCGGCGTGGGCTATCGCACGTTCTTGAGGCGCTGGCATGCCGTCATCCCCCAGAATCCCAGTCATTATGCTTTAGATCTGCGCATGGCGGAGGCGCGGCAGATGTTAGGCGCGGCCGGGATGAGCGTCAAATCAATTGCCAATGAACTCGGCTTTGATGATCCGCTGTATTTTTCCAGAATGTTTCGGCGCCAAACCGGCATGTCGCCAACGGCCTTCCGCAAAATCCTGGGGACAGGACAGGCCCATCCGGCATAACCGACCGTTAGACCGTTCCTTTTAGACATGATGCATTTTTGAGTAGCAAAAACTTTCGTGTCGCGTGACGAGAGTCGGGTGTCGCGTGACGGGTAACGCGTGTCGCGTGTCGGGTGACGGAATGCTTTTATGGCAGGATGATCTGGCCCAGTTGACGAAGGCGTCAGGCACTTTTCATGCGAAGCGCTGCGCGAAGCATGATGCCCCCGTGGTTTGAATTCGGGCGCCCGGAGTCCGCGGAGGGATTCGAAAAGGCAAGGCAAGCTTGCCCCAGATGCGGGTGCGCCGGTAGTGGGGCTAACCTGGCGGTTGCCCCGCTGCCGGGAAGCCCGCCCGAAGGGCCGCCCGTCGGCGGGCGGCAGATGGGGCAAGATCGCTGACGCCCTTTTCGAACCGAATTCAAAACACTGCGACGGATGGGAAGCAAAGCAAAATCGGGTTGCGGGCATACGCCCGTTGGGATCGTCATTCGTGGCGCAGGGCGGTGATCGGGTCGAGGTTGGCCGCGCGGCGCGCGGGGTAGATGCCGAAGATCATGCCGATGCCCAGGCTGATGCCGATGGACAGCACGATGCCGTAGGTCGGCACCAGGGTGGGCATGCCGGTGAACTGGCTGATGATCCAGGGAATGGCAAATCCCAGGGCAATGCCGCCCAGTCCGCCGATCATGGACAGCACAATCGTTTCGATGAGGAATTGTCCGACAATATGCCGGCGCTTGGCGCCGATGGCCCGCCGGATGCCGATTTCGCGGGTGCGTTCCGTGACGGAGGCGAGCATGATGTTCATGATGCCGATGCCGCCGACCAGCAGGCTGATGCCGGCAATGGAACCCAGGACGATGTTGAAAGTGCGCTTGGTGTTTTCCGCCTGGCGCAGCAGCGCCAGCGGGACGCTGATCTTGTAGTCTTCCTGGCGGTGGAAAGTCCGCAGCATGGCCTCGATGGCGGCGGCGGTTTTTTCAACATCCTCAATCGCGCGGGTTTCCACGAGGATCATGTGCAGTTCCACTTTCTCGCGTTCGTAGGTGCCGGCGGTAATGCGGACTGAAACATCGCCGTACTGCGCCAGCGCGACGTTCAATGGAATATAGGCGTCCGTCTGCTGGTCGGGCGTCTGGACCCCGCCTTCCGAGTCCTCGTTGCGCACGATGCCGACTACCCGGTAAACGTCGCCGCCGATTTTAACGGATTGCCCCAGCGTGTTCCGGGCGGCCAGCAGCCGCCGGGCGCCCAGTTCGGTGAGGACGCAGACGGGCGACCATGCCAGCATGTCGGAGGGCATCAACGGCCGGCCGGCCAGCAGCGGCCGGTTGACCAGTTTGAACCAGTCGGGCGTGGTGCCCATCAGGCGCATTTCCAGCGCGCGTTCACCCAGGCGTCCTTCGCGGCGTATCAGCTTGACGGGGACGGTGCGCTGTACCCCGGGAATAGTTTCACGTATCCGCGCCTCGTCTTCGTGCAGCAATCCATAGATGCTCATGAACGTGCGTTGCGAGGAGGCTTGCTCGTCGGCGGTCGGTTTGACGGAAGTCAGGATTATATTGTTGCTGCCGAGTTTGCGTATCTGGCGCATGGCTTCCTGACCCGCGCCTTCGCCTACGGCCAGCATGGCGATGACGCTGCCGACGCCGAATACCACGCCCAGGACGGTCAGGCCTGAGCGCAGTTTGTGCAGCATCAGGGTGTTGACCCCCAGTTGGATGTTGCGGATTATGCGGGATTGGTGCATTTTCAAGCCTCGATGCGGTCAATTACGCCGTCGCGCATGTGCAGGCGGGTGGCGGCATAGGCGGCGACTTCCGGTTCGTGCGTCACCATGATGATGGTTTTGCCGTTCTGGTGCAGGTGGATCAGGAAATCCATGATCTGCTGCCCGGTGGCGGTGTCGAGGTTGCCCGTCGGTTCGTCGGCCAGCAGCACGGCCGGATCGTTGGCCAGGGCCCGCGCAATGGCCACGCGCTGCTGCTGGCCGCCGGACAATTCCGCGGGCCGGTGGTGGAGACGGTTGCCCAGTCCGACTTTCGCGGCCAGCTCAGCGGCGCGTTCCGCGGAACGCGCCGCATCCCAGCCGAGGTAAAACAGCGGCAACTCGATGTTTTGGCGGACGGTCAACTGCGGTATCAAATTAAAACTCTGGAAAATAAAACCCAGCTCGCGCAGGCGGATATCGCTCAGGGCATCATCATCCATGAGGCTGACGTCGTGGCCGTTCAGGATGTATTGTCCGGAAGTGGGCCGGTCCAGGCAGCCGAGCAGGTTCAGCATGGTGCTCTTGCCAGATCCGCTGGGGCCCATGATGGCCCAGAATTCTTTCCGGCGGATTTGCAAGTCTATTCCAGCCAGCGCCTGCACGGTGGTCGCGCCAATCGCATAGTGTTTGCGCACCTGGCGGAGTTCTACCAACAATGGCTCCGGCTGGTCAACGGTGTTCATGGGGCGGCCTCCCGGGGGGGCTGGCGGGCGGAGCCAGCCGGACGCGCGGGGCGGGGAAGGGGGCTGGAGGCGGGGCCGGCAGCCTTGCCGCCATTGCCGTTGCCGTTGTCCGGCGCCGGCGCCGGCGATTCGGGAGCGGCCGGTTGTTCATCCGGCGGGGGTTCGTCCTCCTGTTGGGCTGCCGCGGCCAGGGGCGGTGTCAGGATGACCTCGTCGCCCGCCTGCAAACCATCCAAGATATGGACCACGCGGTTATTGTCAAGCCCGAGAGTGACCGGGCGTATTTCGGGTTCGCGGGAGCCGGGAAGATAGACTACCGTCTGCCCCTCGACGCGCGTGACGGCTTGCAGGGGGATATTGATGGCGTCCTGGTAGCGGGCCAGTATAATTTCGGCCTGGCAGCTCATCCCCGGGCGCAGTTGGGCGGCATTGCCTTCGATTTTGACGGTGGTGTTGTAAACCTTGAGGTTGGGATTCAGCCAGGCGCTCTGGGAGTCTGGCAGGAAGGCTATATGGCTGACCTGGCCCGTAAAAACAATCCCCGGCAGTGCGTCCGCCGTTATCTGTACCGGCATGCCGACCTTGATTTTGCGCAGGGCCGCTTCCTGGATTTTGATTTCCGCGATCATGGCGTCGTCCGTCGGCAGGTGGATCAAGTCCTGGCGTTCGCGCACCTGCTGGCCTTCCTGCAGCGGTTCGGAGAGGCGCCAGCGACCGCCCGCGCTGCTGGTGGCGTAAACCGCCATGCCGTCCACGGGGGCGGTGAGCCGGCATTTTTCGATCTGGTTTTCAATCTTGTCCAGTTCCGCCTGCTGGCGTTTATATTCCGACTCGCGGGTTTTTAATTCGGTTTCAGCCTGGATCAGGTCGGCGGCGGTTTTAATCCGGGCGCGTTCCAGCGCCTGGGCCGTCTGTTCCACGTCGCTGGTCAGTTGATCGAGACTGCGCTGGTGGGTGTAATTCTTGAGCAACTGCAGGGCCGATTCCGCCAGGGCGAGGTTGATTTCCGCGCGCTTGGCGGCCAGGTCGTCCGCCTGCAGTTCCGTGCGGGTGAGGTATCCTTCCCCGGCCAGGCGCGCGGACCATTCGAACTTGTCCCGGGCGCGCTGGAGTTCTTCGCGGGCGACGTTGATGTCCGCCTCGGCCTTCTGCAATTCGCGGGGATATTCGCCTTCCTGGTATTTGATCAGGTCCTGCTCGGCAAACCGGTGGGCCAACTCGGCCTTGGCGATGTCGCTCTCATTCTGGTTGCGCACGACTTCCAGGTTTTCGCGCGCGCGGATGAAGGCCGCCTCGGCGTTCATGACGGTTATTTGCTGCTTGGTGCGGTTATCTTCGAACTGGCTGGCGTCAAGCTCCACGAGCAGATCGCCTTTTTTGACCTGCGTGCCTTCGGGAATAAGGTAAATGATGGTGGTGGTGCCGGCCACCTGGTTCTTCACGATGGCATTGCGGCTGTTTTGAATGGAGCCGGATTCGCTGAGCGAGATGGTCAGCGGTCCGCGCTGAACTGTCGCGATCGGGTAATCTGTCGCCGGCGGCCGCCGCGCATGCCATACGGCGAAAATTGACGCTATCGCAATGACCATGGCCAGCGCCGCCGCCGCGCGGGAAGCGGTTCGGCGGCCGGCAAATATTTGGAAGATACTATTCATCATCCTTCTCTCCTGAATCCGTGACAGGATTATTGTTATCCGGTATATATTCTTTCCAGCGGCCGTCGGTGTCCACGGCCAGCACGCCCATGTCGCGCTGCAGCTTGATTTCCGCGGCGCGGTAATTGACCATGGCGGCGGTCAGCGAATTGCGGGCGGACACCAGCGCTTCCTGGGCCTCCAGGATGTCGCGCACCTGGGCGCGGCCCGCTTCCAGGAAGAGTTCGGTGCTGTCCACACGGCGTTCGGCGACGGACAGCGATTGCTTTTGAATCCGGTAGCTTTCGCGGGCCTGGAGCATTTCCCGCAGCGAGTTGCGCACTTCAAGTTTGATCTGGTCTTCCAGGTTCTGGGTATCGCGCACGGCCCTTTCCAGCGCGATCAAGCTGTTGCGCCAGGCGTTGCGTTCCGCCGTGCGTTCCAGCGGCAAATCCAGGTTGAGCCCTGCGGTATATACTCCCTCGTTGAAACGCAGGCGGGCATCCGGCAGGTCGGCCGAGGAAAGGCTGCGGCTTTCGCCGATGGCGCCGCCGCCCTGGACCGTCAGGCCCATGCGCAGGGCATCAGCGGCGACTACGGCATGACGTTGCGCATCATACACCCGGCCCAGGGCCGTGCGCAAATCGAGTCGGTTATCCAGGGCGATTTGAATGGCTTGCCTGGCGTCCATTTCCAGCGGACCGCGGACGGAGTCGTCATCCCGGTCCGGCGCGCCGTTTGGTTCGCCCTTGGCCGGCGCTGTCGCGGCGAGTCCGGCCGTCCGGGCCAATTGCTGCAATTCCCCGCGATCCAGTTCGATCTCGGCATCCACCGGCAGGCCGAGGGTGATTTTGAACTGGTCGAGCCGCCCGGCATAGGACTGGCGGGCGGACGTCAGCCGGTCGCGGGCGCGGAGTTCGTCCTGAACTGACTGGTCAACCTGAATCTGGGGCAGGCGCCCGGCATCGGCCAGGCGTTGCGCCCGCTCGGTGGAAGCGGCCAGGCGGCGGTAATTGTCTTCGGCATTGTCCACCTGGTCCATTTGCTGGATAACCGACATGTACTCCGTGGCCACCCTGGTGCTCAGGTTCTGCTTGTAACGTTCAAAACTGAACAGCGCGTAAACCAGGTCCTGCTCGGCCTGGGTCAATGGCTCGGCTACTATATGGCGGCCGGCGCCGCGCAGCAGCGGGATGGTGATTGTGGCATCCGCCATCAGCCCGAGCGATGACGAACGATCCAGGGTCAGGAGTTTCACCAGGTCCACCGCGAACCGGGTGGTCAAAAGCGTTCCATATTTCAGGCGCCGCTGCCAGGAAAGATTGCCGCGGTTGGCCAGTCCGCGTATGTGGTCTTCACCTTGATAATTAGCCTCGAATTCAGAATCGGCTTCACCCGCCAGCAGGCTGCGAAACTGGTTGGCCTCCAGGTCGAGCGCCAGGGCCGCCCGGAATACATCTTCCTTGCGGGATTGGTAGTCGCGGTTGTTGCGCGCGGCAATTTGCAGGGCATCAGCCAAAGCCAGGCGGCTGATATCCGGCAGCGCGTCGGCCGGGTCCGGCGCCGGCGCCGGCGGGGCGCCGGCATCCGGCCAATGCGGTATGGCCGGCAAATCGTGCGTGCCCCGCGCGGCGGGTCCGGCATGGGGCAAGTCCTGATCCAGCAACAGCTTGCGCCGCAGGGTCTCGGCGGGAGGCTCGATGGCGAAGGGCTCGGTTTTATGCAGGGCTTGCTCTTGCGCCCGTCCTACGATCTCGTAGGCTGTCCGGTCAGCCTGGCGGCGGTAGCCGGCGGGCGAACGGCAACCGGCCAGGACGAGCAGCAGGGATACCGCGGCCGGCGCCGCGACGGCCTTGAAAAACCGTGTTGGAAATAAAGACATGATTAAGATAACGTCAGCGAAAGCGATTTTCGTGTAAAATTAATTTTTTTCGCGGATTTTATTTCAGGATGCAGTTGCGCCGCCGGCCGGAATGCCGTCTTGGCCGCAAATCTCCCGTACCTGCCGTATCTGTTCCGGGGACAGGATCAGTTTCCCGGCGGCGGCGTTGGATTCCAGTTGCGCGACGGATGAAACGGCTGGGATGCAGGGGCCCATGCCGGGCAGGGTCAGCATATACGCCAACACGAGCTGGGGGGCGGTTATGCCGCCGGCGCAGGCGATTTCCCGCAACGCTTTTATTTTGTCCTGGTTGCCGGCGGCGTTAAGGCGGTCCAGGCTTTTTTCATCATACAGGCGGTCGCCCGGTCCGATTTTTGCCGGATCAAGGTAGCGGCCGGTCAGCCAGCCGCATCCCAAAGGACTGTACGCGATGAAACTGAGATGGCCTGCGGCGGCATATTCCAGCACGCCGGCATGGCTGGCGGATTCGCCGCCGAGGATGTCGAATTTGTTCTGGACGGCGATGGCGCGGCAGCGGCAACTGGCCCGGCTTTCGGCATCCTGAAAAAGTTTGATTTGAGCGACCGTGAAATTGGATACGGCAAAGTGCCTGATCCGGCCGCGCGTCACCAGGTCTTCGATCGCCGCCATGGTTTCCTCGGCCGGGGTGGCCCCGTCGAAGCGGTGCAGGTATAAAATGTCAATGTAATCCAACTGTAAGCGCTGCAGGCAGGCGGCCGTGGCGTCCAGGATATTGGCCCGCGAAGCGCCGCAATGGTTGGGGGTGCGGCCGTCCATGCCGCCGGCTATCTTGGTGGCCAGCACGATGTTGCGGCGCTGGCCGGGATTCTGCTTAAACCATTGCCCGATCACGCGCTCGGAATTGCCGGAGGCGTCATTATACCGGTTCGCGGTGTCCCAGAAAGTGACGCCCAGTTCGACGGCGCGGTCCAGGATTTGCCAGGCGATGCGGGCTTCGGTGCGGGCGCCGTCGCCGGTGGCCGGGAAACCGAATTTCCACGTGCCCAAACCCATGTTGGAGACGCGCAGCCCGGAACGCCCCAGGTAGCGGTAGGGCATGCCGTTGAAATCGTTCAACACGAATGGTATGCTGTAATTGGCCGGGTTGGGTTGGGTCGGGTCCATGGCCATCTCCTTGTCAACAATTTGCCTTAAAAAGTAAAGTTTATAATTTTTCACCGATGAAAGTCAACCTTTGGCCCTCAGGTACCCCATCTACCATATCATTGCTTTTTTATGCCTGCATGGGTGAAGCACATATTTATCGGGAAAGTTTTTGCCTTGGCCGGTGTTTGGTGGAATAATGA
>CAYXEK010000151.1:0-8261 GCA_964463985.1 uncultured Verrucomicrobiota bacterium | reverse complement strand
TCCGTCTTTTCCGGAGGAAGGCGTTCAAGGATTGAAAACGCCATGAAAAAAAACAGGAATCTGTCACCCGTCAACAAGCAGACAATGGCCGGCGGCGCGTGGACCAGGGATTGCACCCGGCGTTTCATGGTGGGCTTTCATGTGCCGGATTACGATCAGTTGCCCGATTATCCGCAGGATGCCCCGGCCATCCTGTCGAAATTCGACGCCCGCGACTTTGTCCGCTCGCTCAAGCGGGCGCATGTCCAGATGTTCTGGTTTTACAACAAGTGCCACATGGGCAATTCCTATCATCCCAGCGCGGTGCCGGAGTCGCATGTCCATTCGGGCATGCGCGGGCGGGATTACTTCGGCGAACTGACGCAGGCCTGCCTGGATGAGGGCATCGTGCCCGGCTGCGTTTACGAATTCTCCGACCACCGCGTCATGCGGGACCGCCCGGAATGGTGCCATCGGATTCCGGACAAGCCGCTGGGCGATTTCACGGACGCCATCCAGGGTTCCCGGGTCGGCGGCGCCTGCCTGAACGGCCCCTACGGTGATTACGCCATCGCCCAGACGGTGGAGACGATCTCCCGGTATCCCATCCAGGGGTATTACGTTGATTTCCTCGGTTTTTTCGGCCATGACAACTGGCTCTGTCCCCATGGCTGCAATGCCAGCCTGGCCCGGGCGATCGGGGTCGAATTTCAGGGAATTGACAAGTTGACCCACGCGCAATACGTCGCCTACCTGAAGTGGAAGTTCGAGCAATACGACCGGTATTGTCGGCGGATGCTGGAGGCCATGCGCGCCGTGCGTCCGGACATTGTGTTCCTGCACAACGCCCACCTGGTGACCGATCAGCCCAACCTCCAGACTTATGAACTGGCCGGGCGGAATTGCGATTACGTCAGCGGCGACCTGTTTGCGCTGCGCGCCGGATCCCTCCAGATGAGCTGGATTCTGCGAAGTTACGCCGGCGCCAGCCGCAACCTGCCCTCCGAGGCGCTGTTGGACACGGCAACCTGCATCGGCGGCGATTTCGGGTCGCCCAAGGCGCGCGACAGTTACCGCGCCGAACTCTGGACGGCGCGCGCGGTCAATGTCACCAACTGCGCTTCCATCAGCATGAATATTGACGGCACGTTTGACCGTGAAATCATCGCTCTGGTCCGGGAGGTTTACGCCGAGCAAAAGCCTTTTGAGCCCTGGCTGCGCGACATGCGGTTCCAGGCGGATGTCGGCCTGGTGCGCAGCCAGAACACCATTCTGTACCGTCCCGGGGAAACGCAGGAATTGCCCGAGTCGGTCTTCCGCATGGAGTTTGACGCGCCGGCGCATGCGCTGGAATTCAAGGGATGGGCGCAGATACTGGCCGCCTCGCATTTCCTGTGGGACGTGGTCCAGGATTACCAGGTGACGGCGGATTGCCTGAAGCGTTTCAAGACGCTGGTGCTGCCGGATGCCGGATGCTTGAGCGCGGCGCAATGCCGCGCGGTGGTGGACTTCGCGCGCGCCGGCGGTGCGGTGATCGTCACCGGCGAAACAGCCCTGTTTGACGAAAACGGGGTTGCGCGCGATGATTTCGCGCTGGCGCAAATCACCGGCGGACATCGCGCCGGCCCGCGGGAAATCCGTCCGCTGCGCCTTTGTTTTGACGGCGCGGAATTCCGTCCGCGGACGGCTTATGCGCCGGCCTTCGTATATCACCGCGCCGGAGTCTGGCCGGTCAAAGCGGGACCCGGAACCAAGCGGCTGGCGACATTTTTCAGGCAGATGGGCGAACGCACGATCATCAACGCCTATGTTTCCACCGGACATCCAGCCTTGCTCCGCCGGCAATGCGGCAAGGGGACGGTTTATTATTTTGCCGGTTTGCCCGGTATGGAATACCGGGTCTGGGGCTTTACCAGCCAGAAAAGGCTGGCGCGGGATGTTTTGGCCAAAGCGCTGGGAAGGAAGTCCATGCTGGCGGTGGATGCCCCGGAAACGGTGGAGGTGTTTGCCCACACGCAGGAAGGGCAGGACCGCCTGGTAGTCAATCTTGTCAACTGGGTTTCCGGTGTGTCGCGTTCGGATGGGACCTTCACCATGAGCCGGGGCAAAGTTGTGTCCAACGGCATGCGGTTTGACGAAGCGGAAAAAATGCCGCCGGCGGCCGGCGTGCGCG
Source organism: uncultured Verrucomicrobiota bacterium (assembly GCA_964463985.1). Classification (GTDB taxonomy): domain Bacteria; phylum Verrucomicrobiota; class Kiritimatiellia; order JAAZAB01; family JAAZAB01; genus JAXGPF01. Next base: position 6,109 of record CAYXEK010000151.1, on the reverse strand, counting down.
TCTGTTTCCGGCCGCGCGGCCGAGAACTGCCGCGCCGGGTTTGCCTGGGGCCAGACGGCCAAAAACTGCCGCTGCGCCCGACGCCTCAGGGTGTGGAGGTGGAAGTCCCCGTGTTTGACGTCCACGCCATGCTGGCGGCGGAATATTAGACCGTTCCGTTTGGTCTTGATACATTTTTGCGTGGCAAATATTTTCGTGTTGCATGTCGTGTGTCGAGTGTCGCGTGACGGAATGCTTATATGGCAGGATGATCTGGCCCAAAGTGTTAGTGTTAAAGTTGCGGGTTGAAGCAGGAGTCAGGCACTTGTCATGCGTAACGCTGCGCGAAGCATGTTGCCACCGTGGTTTGAATTCGGGTGCCCGTAGTCCGCGGAGGGATTCGAAAAGGCAAGGCAAGCTTAGGTTGGCTACAGGCGCGCCGGGAGCGGGGCTAATCTGGTGATTGCCCCGCTCCCGGGAAGCCTGCCCGTAGGGTCACCTGTCCGCGGGTGATAGACGACCTAAGATCGCCGCCGCCTTTTCGAGCCGAATTCAAACCACAACGACGGAGAGGACGCAAAGCAAAATTGGGTTGCGGGCATACGCCAGCCTTGGGAGAGTAATATGTACAATCGAATACTGGTATGGGCGGCGCACCCGGACGACGAATTGACCATGGCCGGCACGATCGCCATGCTCAAGGACCGGGGCGCCGAAGTTTTCATCGCCATGCTGATGACCGGGTCCGAGGGATTTCCCAAACCGGAATGGAAGAACCAGATCGTTGCCATGCGCCGGAGCGAGGCGGATGCGTGCGACCATGTGCTGGGAATCGCCCGGCGCTATCACATGGGCATCCCGGACATGATCGGGGACGGCTACACGCCCGAGCGGTTGAAGGAATGCATCCGGATTGTCCGCGAGGTGCGGCCGGAAGCCTCGTTCACGCACGGTCCGGCCGACAGCCACAACGACCACCGCCTGACCCACCGGTTGAGCGTGGACGCGCTCTGGCACGCCGGGGAGCCGGTCAGCGCCGATCTGGGCGCGCCGTGGAAAACGCCGTTCAAATACTATTACAAGGGCGTCACGGGCGGCTTGCCGCGGGTGGCGGTGGATGTGACGAAGTATGCCGGCAAGCGGTTTGAAGCTCTGGCCACGCAGGAGTCCCAGTTCACCCTCTTCGGCAAAAACCGCGATGAAATGCTGGCCGAAGGGCGCGCGCTGGTTGAATTGGGCAAGCCGGTGCGCGATACCTTCTGGCTGGCCGAAGGCAATAATTTCAATGGATTTTTACATGCGGGGGATTAATATGTCTCACAAAGGCGCCAAGCCACAAAGGGAGAGTGAATCGTGCAAAACAAAATCGGAATATTAGTTGACAATCTGCATCTGGGCATCCGGGAGAGCATTGTGAAGGCCAGGGAACTGGGCGCGGACGGGTTCCAGATTTTCTGCATCAGCGGTGAAATGGCGCCGGAAAACATGCCGCCAGCCAAATGCGACGAATTTAAAAAATTTGTCGCCGGCCAGGGCCTGGAAATCAGCGCGCTCTGCGGCGATTTGGGCAAGGGCTTTTTAAAGGCCGAATCGAACGCCGAAGTGCTGCCGCGCATGAAGGAAATTGTGGACCTGGCCGTGCGGCTGGACGTGCGGATCATCACTTCGCATATCGGCCGGCTGCCGGAAGATGAAAACGATCCGGCCTGGGCGGTCGGGCTGGCGGCCTTTGACGACCTGGGCGCCTATGCGGAGCAGCGCGGGCGGATTATCGCCATGGAAACCGGGCCGGAAGAGCCGATCGTGTTGAAACGGTTCCTGGACAAGATCGGCAACAAGGGGATCGGCGTGAATTACGATCCGGCCAACCTGATCATGGCCGGCCCGTTCGATCATATCGGCGGATTGCGCGTTTTGAAGGAATACATCGTGCATACCCACGCCAAGGACGCCGTGCGGCTGCAGAGCGAGAAGAGCGCCGGGAACGACCTGTTCAAGCGCAAGGTGCTGGAAGTGCCGCTGGGGCAGGGCAGCGTGGCGTTCCGGTATTACGCCTGGATGCTGCAGGAGATCGGTTACCAGGGCTACCTGACCATCGAGCGCGAGGCCGGACGCGATCCCGCCAGCGATGTCGGCGAAGCCGTGCGTTTCCTGCGCGGGCTGGAACCGTGGGACGGACTGATCTACCGGCGCAAGGAAGACCGGGAAGTCAAAATTGAGATGCCGCCGCTGTGACCCTCGATTGATTTTCAAAATCGAACGCGCAGTTCCATCCGGGTGCGGCGTTCGAAATCCAGCCGGCAGGCGGCGCGCGTCCGCGCGGCGTCAATCTCCGCCCGTGCCGCCCGGCGGCCGGCCAGGACGCGCCGTATGGGGGCGCCCAGGCTGAAGAGCGTCAGGCCGGTCCGGCCTTGTCCTTGCAGGATGACGCGGTATTCGTCTCCGTGGCGGCTGATGCTTTCCACGTATAGGCTGGCGTCGTCCGGCATCGCCGCCAGGCGGCCGCGCCAGGTCAGGGCGCGCATCCTGCGTTCCGTGACTGGCACGGGGACGGCCTGATCGCCGATGTGGACGACGCAATGCTTGGTGTTATGTTCCGCGGTCCAGTCGGTGTTCAGCAGGAATAGCGTGTGCGCGCTACCATCGCGCCAGCAGGCATGCGCCACCTCATTGCTCGGGTCTTCCACCCAGGCGGAAACCTTCTGGCGCGCGCGGCCGGCCAGGATGCGCAGGGCATCCCGCACCAGCGGCATGCAGGCCGGATTGCCGGGATAGGCCCAGGCGGTCAGCATCCAGACCCGCCCCTTGCCCAGGCGGTGTTCCACCAAGGCTGGGATTTTGCCGGTCGGGTCGGCGGCCAGCATCCGCGCACCGCGCAAAGTGAAGTCCGCCATGCGCATGGGCGCCGGACGCGTGCCTAGCGGGTACTGGCGGAACCGGTAAGACTGGAAGGCCGCCCGGTCCCCATCCGGCAGCCAGGCGGTCGAGACCGGTGCGGCCGGCGCGGCGCCCTTGACGGAAACCCCGCATAATGCGCGCAAATCACCGTCATGGATCAACTTTAAATCGTCCATGGCGCTTAAGAATCCGCGGCCGGCATGCCGTGAGAAATGCGGCAGAGCGCAAAATAAAGTGCCGCCGTTTTGCACATAATTTATCAACTTGCGGTAAATCACGGGGGTCATGGTGTTCCAGCCCAGGAACACCAGCAGCGGATAATCTGCGAGTACATGATCGGGCGTTTGCGCGATGGGGGTCAGGTCGAATGGCCCGTAAGGCGTGCCGGCGAACCAGTGCCGGATATGATAGCCATCCTGGGCATAGGGCATGAACACATCCAGCAGTTCCATGCCGCGTTCGGGGTCGCCATGGGCCCATTCCGGGGTAGAAGCGCCGAATTGCCCCCAGACGCGGCCGATGAAGCCGCGCATATCGCCGAATTTCAACGGGAACGACACCAATTCGCAACTGCCATTGCCGGCGGCGACGGCGATGGCCGTTTCGCGTTTTCCGCGCCGGGGATGGGTGTTGACGAACCGATAAAAATCGCGTATTTGCCCGCGCAGGCGGGTGGGGAATTCGCTGTGAAACTGCTGTTGCCGGTGGCTGTGGGGAATGCTGAAATGGCCGTCTTCGGAGATGACAAACCGGCCGCCCCACAGGTATGCGAGATGCCAGTTGAGATAATTCACCGCCAGCTTGGTGAAATCATCCGGCGCCTTGCACCAGTAGGCCGCGTTATGGATGCCCCAGGTTTTGCCATAGGCGCGCGCGGCGCCGGAGGCGGCGGCGAAGAGGTGCAGGGTGTGGAGCGCCATAGTTTCCACCGCCACGTACTCGATGCCCGCGGCGAAATCATCGGCCGCCATGGGCGCCGCTTCGCCGATCTGCATGGGAATGCCGGGGTACCCTTCAATGGCCGCCACGGCCCGGCGGAAACGGCCGGCCGCGGCGGTCATGGTGTTGGCGGCGGGCGGCAGGATGGTGTTGGGCCGCGGGATGGCGCCATACAGCGAGCGGGTATATTCGTGCACGTGCGTGGAGAAGAAGAATTTTCCGGCCGTATCCTTCAGATGGCGGCAGGCCGCCATGGCCGGCGGATACGCTTCCGTGTAGCCGTCGAGGTTGTATCCCTTCCAGGCGTGCCCGCTCAGGATGGAGAAATAAATGCCATATTCGCTTAATAATTGCCCCCAGCGCCGCCAGTCTTCGGGGCGGGCGGCGGTGGCATTGCAGCGCTGCGGATTGGTCGGCTCGATCCGGAATTGCACGTAATTGCCGAACTGGGTATCGTGGAAATAACGCAGAATACGGTCAGCATGGCGCGATTCGTCCAGCCGGACATGCTCGAGCATGGCGCCCACCAGCCATGGAGCCGTTTCCGAATGGACGTCAAAAACCGGAATTTCAATCCGGCATAATAAATTTTCCCTGCTGCGCAGGGTGATTTCCGCCAGTTCCGGGGCGTTGCCGGCAATGAATTGGAGGCGGGTTTCTCCAGACTCCAGCCGCGTGATGGGCGCGGCCGGCCGCGCATTGCGGCAATGCTCCTGGATTTGCGTGTGCGGGCGCAGGGAATGCAAGACGACATCAAACATCTGCCCGGCCAGCAGCCAGGCTGGGGCGGATTGGACGGCGCCATCGGCCAGCCGCGACTCGCGCAACTGGGCGCCGGTCACGATCAGGAAAGCCAGTCCGTGTCCATTTTGGATTTCCAGACGGTTGCGGCCGCGCTTCAGCCATTCCGCGGGAACCGGCAGTGTCACGAATTCGATCCACTGGGTTTCTTTCCAGGATGCCTGCTCGCGGCGGAAATACACCGGTGGCAAGGGCAGGCGCCGGCCGTTCAGGCGCAGGGCGACCGGGCTGAATTCCGTGCCGGCTTCGTTGTAATGGATCTCCGGGCCGGATGCCAGTGCGAGACGGCATTCCAGTTCGAAGGCGGATTGGCATCGCCGGTTGTGTGCGGGCGCGCGCGGCAGATCGAAATCGGCGCAAGCTGATTTGCCCGGCGGAACCCATGCGGCTTCCGTGGTTTTGAATTGGGCCTGGCTGATTCCGGTGTTACGCCCCAAACCGTGAAACGCGCCGTGGGGGATGCGGACATCCAGGCATCCGGGTTGGACTTGTCCGTTAATTTCAAACGGCCCCTCGCCGTCCAGCATGGCGGAGATGGCGATCCCGGCGTATTTGGCGCCGACCGGCCAGCGCCGGTATTTGTTGCGAATCAATTCGCCCAGCCGGAAAGACACGGTAATCGGCGTGGTGATGATTGTAATTTGCGTTGCGGCATCGCCGATGACCTCCAGCAGCACGCCGCCCATTCCGTTGTCGGTGACGGCATGCCAGGTCGAACCGGCCAGCGGCGTCCGGCGTTCCGCCGTGAAATGATGGGCGGCCAGCTTGAAATCCAATTGCCATGCCGCCGCCAGCCGGCCCCCGGCGATTTCCACTCCGCCGTCCCAGCGGTGCTGAAAAAGGCCGGCATCCAGGTAAGCGGTAAAGCCGCCCCATTCTATCCGGATTTTGATGCGTTGCGGGCATGCTTTCATTGGGCGGCCTCCCTTGGTTGTTGACGGATTGCGAAAGTTCTCAAAACAAGATAGATGTTGGAGCTAATTTCAAAATTCCTATCAAAAAGGTCGGGGTGGAACCCGACCCTCCAAAAACCGGTCATTTTTGTGTTTTGGAGGGACGACTTCCACGTCGTCCGAGACTGTTGAAACTGGCTTATTGTATAAAGGCCATCGCATAGCGGCAGTGCGCCCAGTGCCTGCCTGTGTATTTCCGCACGCAGACAGGCCGTCAGCTTGGCCCGCGCCTTGGGCGCCAAGGCGGTCAGGGCCTGACTGCCCCACCAAAACATTATAAATTATCGAGGCAATTATGAGAACATTAACATGCACGACACACCGGCCCAGCTATCAGTCAACAAAATAACCTGACGGCATTTTTTTTACAAGCGGGGTTTTCATGCATTGCTTGTCAAAATCTATACTTGAGACAGTTTGATAATAGTGTAGATTCGGACAAATAATCGTAGATAATTGTCATTGTCACGGCCGTGACGCAAACAGTATAGTATGCAAGAATTAATCCTGAGTCCGTGACGGGATTTTATTTTTATTAC
>CAYXEK010000150.1:0-8274 GCA_964463985.1 uncultured Verrucomicrobiota bacterium | reverse complement strand
CCCTGCGGCAGCCGATCTGTCAGTTGTTCCATCTCCCGCATGGCTTCGCCCGAGCTTTGGCCCGGCGCCGGCTCGCCCCAGAGGTTGATCGTGGGGAAACCGTTGAACCGTTCGAGTTGGGGCGAGCCGGAAGTCCAGCGCCCGGCGGCAAACGACGAGTAAGGGACCATCCGGCCGGCCTGATTGCGCACGTACAGTTTTTCCAGGTCCGGCGGCAGCATGCGGTATGGCGCATCCGCCTGCACGTACACGCGCTTGATGCGGCCGCCCTGGATGAAATCGTTGACATAGGCACTGCCGAAAGCCGCAGCGATGGTGTTGTGAATGGAACTGATGGGCAAGCCCAGCGCGCCGGCCTTGTCCCAGTCCACGTCCACCCGGTATTCCGGCACATCCTCCAGGCCGTTGGGCCGCACGTTGCGCAGCAGCGGGCTCTGCGCCGCCATGCCGAGCAATTGGTTGCGGGACTGCATCAGGGCGGCATGTCCGTTGCCGCCGCGGTCCACCAGCTGGAAATCGAAGCCGATGGAAGTGCCCAGTTCGGCGATGGCGGGCGGCGGGAAGGCGAAGACCAGCGCCTCCCGGATTTGGGCGAAACGGGCCATGGCCCGGCCGGCGATGGCCTTGACGCGCTGATCGGCCCGCTGACGCAGATTCCAATCCTTGAGTTTGACGAACACCATACTGTTATTCTGCGCCCGACCGGAAAAGCTGACACCGGAAATGGTCATGCAGGATTCCACGACATCCGCTTCGTTTTCCAGGAAATGCTGCCGCACCTTTTCCGCCACTTTCTGGGTTTGCTCCATGGTCGAGCCGGTTGGCAGGATCACCTGGGCCAGGATGATACCCTGGTCTTCATCCGGCAGGTAACTTGTGGGCATGCGCAGCGCGATGTAGCCGAGTCCGGCGCAGATGGCCAGGTAAATCAAAACAAAACGCGCCTTCCGGGCGAGCCCGTAGCCGATCAGGGCCACGAAGCCATCGCGGAATTTATTGAAGCCGCGGTCAAACCAGAGGAAAAACGGCCGCAGCAAGCGCCACCCGCCTTCCGCCGCTTCATGCCCGGCGGCGACCGGCTTGAGGATATTGGCGCAGAGCACCGGCGTCAGAATCAGCGCCACCAGCACTGACAGGATCATGGAGGTGACCACCGTGACGGAAAACTGCCGGTAGATGATGCCGGTCGAGCCGCTGAAGAACGCCATCGGGCCGAAGAGGGCGGTCAGGACCAGGCAAAACCCGATCAAGGCGCTGGTGACCTGCTCCATGGACTTGGCGGTGGCCGCCCGGGGCGACAATCCTTCCGTGCTCATCAGCCGTTCCACGTTTTCCACCACCACGATGGTGTCGTCCACCAGCAGGCCGATGGCAATCACCATGCCGAACATGGTGAGCATGTTGACGGAATACCCCAGCAGGCCGAGCACGGCGCAGGTGCCGAGCAGCACCACCGGCACGGAAATGGTGGGGATCAGCGTTGCGCGGATGTTGCCCATGAACAGCCACATCACCAGGAAGACCAGCGCGATGGCCTGAAACAGGGCCTTGACGGCCTCGAGGATCGCCGCCTTGACAAACGGCGTGGTATCGTAGGGATAAATAACCTTCAATCCCCGGGGAAAGTTGGAACTCATCTCCGCCATCTTGCGTTTGACGGCATTGGCGGTGTTCAAGGCGTTGGCGCCCGGCGTCTGGCGGATGGCCAGCGCGCCGGTCGGCAGACCGTTGTAATTGACGTCAATGTCATAAAAAGCCGTGCCGAGTTCCGTGCGGCCCACATCCTTGACCCGCACCATCGAGCCGTCCGGGTTGGTGCGCAGGGGAATGGCCGCGAATTCATCGGGAGTCTGCAGCAGGTTCTGCACGACAATCGAAGCGTTCAGGCGCTGGCCTTCCACCGCCGGCGCCCCGCCGAACTGTCCGGCGGAAACTTCCACGTTATATGCCCGCAGGGCCGCGATCACGTCCGCCACCGTCAGGCGGTAATTGACGAGTTTATCCGGATTCAGCCAGACGCGCATGGCGTATTCCTTGGCGAAGAGTTCGACTTCGCCCACGCCCGGCACCCGCGCCAGTACGCCTTCCAGGTTGGACTTGGCGTAGTTGCCAATGTCAATCGAGTCCATGCTGCCGTCTTCGGATATCAGGCCGACGATGAGCAGGTAATTGCGGGTGGCCTTGTTGACCGTCACGCCTGTGCGCTGCACCACTTCCGGCAGGCTGGCCGTTGCCGCCTGAAGCTTGTTCTGCACCTTGGTCCAGGCAATGTCAGGGTCAACGCCGGGGGCGAAAGTCAGTTCAATCCGCGAGCTGCCGGAAGAATCGCTGGTGGATGAGAGGTAAAGCATGCCGTCCAGGCCGGTCATTTTCTGCTCGATGAGCTGGGTGACGCTGTTTTCCACCGTTTCGGCCGAGGCGCCGGGGTAAAAGGCGTTAATTACGATCGAAGGCGGCGCAATGTTCGGGTACTGGGCGATCGGCAGGTTATAAATCGCCAGCAGTCCGAGCAGCATGATAAAAATGGCGATGACCCAGGCAAAGACCGGGCGGGCAAGAAAGAATTTTGAAAACATGGCGCGTTCCGTTCAGTGCGATTGTTCCGCCGCCGGCGCGCCGGTTTGGTCGGACGCCGGCGCAGCGCCATTCTCTGGCAGCGCGACTTTTACAGCAACCCCCGGCCGAACCCGCTGCATGCCTTCGACGATCACCCGGTCGCCCGCCGCCAGCCCGGCGGTGACCAGCCATTTATCGCCGATGGCCCGGTCAAGCTGGAGCGGTCGCGGTTGCGCCTTATTCTCCGTATCCACGATCAGCGTGTAAGGTTCTCCGCGCGGATTACGGGAGATGCTTTGCTGCGGCACCAGGATTGCCGCTTCCTTGACCCCCGTGTTGACGACCATCCGGACGAACATGCCTGGCAGCAGCACGCCGTCCGGATTGGGGAAAACCGCGCGCAAGGTCACGGAGCCTGTGGTTGGATCCACGGTGATGTCCTGGAATTGCAGTTCACCTTCACGGGCATAAGGCGTGCCGTCATCGAGCAGCAGTTTGACCTTGTTATGGTTGGCGCCGCCGTGATTCAGCCGGCCGTCCGCCAGGCGGCGGCGCAGGCGCATCAGTTCGGCGGTGGATTGCGGCGCGTCCACGTAAATCGGGTCCAGTTGCTGGATGGTCGCCAGCGCCAGCGGCTGGTAGGCCACCACCAGTGCGCCGTCGGTCACACTGGATTTGCCGATGCGGCCGGAAATCGGCGCGGTGACGCGCGTATATTCCAGGTTGATGCGGGCGGCTTCCACGGCCGCCTCGTTGAACTTGATTTCCGCCTCGGCCTGCTGCATGGCTGCCGCGGCGTCATCGTAATCCTGGCGGCTGATGGCATGGTCGGCCAGCAGCCCTTCGTAACGTTCCACCCGCACCTTGATGGCGGCCAGTCCCGCCCTGGCCCGCGCCAGCGACGCATTGGCATTGTCCAACGCCGCCTGGAAAGGGTCGGGATCAATCTGGTAAAGCACCTGGCCGGCCTTGACCTCCGATCCCTCATCGAAAAGGCGTTTCTGAATAATGCCGTTGACCTGGGGGCGGATTTCCGACACCATGAAAGCGGCGGTACGGCCCGGCAATTCCGTGGTCATTGCCACCGGCTCCGGCTGCATGACGGCCACTGCCACTTCCGGCGTCATCGGCGGCGGCGGACCGCCCTGCGGCCGGCAACCTCCCGCCGCCAGCAAAAGGCCGCAAGCTGCCGGCAGAATCCAGTAAGATAGCCGGCTGCCGCCGGCAGTAATCGCATGATCGTTTATTTGCATAACGCTCCATTTCAAACCAGCAATATTACAGCAAGCTACGGTTGCGCCGCCAACCCGGGACCGGCAGGCTTGTTAAACTGCTGGATGACGACATATTCCCATACACCGTGTTCCACCGCTCCGAACCGGTTTAAATATTCCGCTATCGCCATTCCCTCCCTGGTTTTAACAGGGTGCCGGTCGTTTTGCCAAGTCAAAATTACCGCCAGGTCGCCGGGATAAAGCGCATGCTTCACGACGGATACTTCCGCCAGCTGTTCCGATCGGCATAACGCCAGTTGGGCGTTCAGGGATGAAAGGTCCCATTCCATCCCCGCCGCTGAAGCGCGCACATGCACAAATTCAATCCATTGCATCCGGCAATTCCTTTTTGGATAGCCAGTTAAAAAACTTTGCTGCCATAAAAAACAAAACAATCAAACAATTAAGAAGGATTGATCCAATTTCAAAAACTCGGTTTTTGGAAGATTACAATTGTTTTTAAGCATTTAGCATGCCAAAATTGAATTAAAAGCCGGCGCCTGCCAAGTGTTGGATGCCCAGGAGAGATGGGTATTTTTCAAAAACTGGCAACAGATGGCTCGCCTCAGGTTCGCTCTCCAGCGACGTTCCGGCCCTCCAGGGAATTGGAGGGCGAACCTGTGGTGAGCCTATCCGCCTTTGCGACCAACAAAACCATGTTTATTATTTTAACCAAACGTTGACTTGCATGCCAAGTCATTGATATAGTATTTGAAATATCGCGTTTGTTCCGGCGAAATATCGCGTTTACGTATTATATCGCGGTTTATATTGATGGGATTAGAGGAGCAGTTGCAATGGAAATTGATCGCGATGAATTTTTCCGCGAGGTAACCTTGCGGGTCAGCAGCAGTCTGGATATCGTGGAAGCGCTGCGGAATCTGCTGGAATACCTGCGGCATTTTATTCCTATTGACACCATTGGTCTGAATCGGATTGATATGGAGCGCCGCAGCATATACGCCGTGGCGGAAGTGGCGCGCAGCGGCGCCGCGAAGCTGGTGCAGGAGGATTTCCAGGAGTTTCCGATAGACGCGGAATTCTGGGAGTTGATCCAGCATGCGCGCGAAAGCAATCAACTGGTCACCATCAACAATAATGCCGAAACTTTACCGGCCTCGGTGCGGAATTGTTTTCCCCATTTGATTACCCGTTCGGTGATCGGTTTGCATTTAAGCATCAAGCACGAGAATATCGGCGGGCTGGTGCTTTCGACGGAAGGCCGCAATCAATACAACGAGCAGCATGCCGCTTTACTCGGGCAGGTCAAGGAACCGATATCGCTGGCCATGAGCAATGCCTGGCGGTTTCGCGAGCTGGAGCGGCTGCGGGACCAGTTGGCCGAGGAAAACCGCGCGCTTTCCCTGGAAATGGAACGCGCGGCCGGGGTGCAGGTGGTGGGCGCCGATTTCGGCCTGGCGCAGGTGATGGAAATGGCGCGGCGGGTGGCGCCCATGACCAGCCCCGTGCTGCTGCTGGGCGAAACCGGCACGGGCAAGGAAGTCATCGCCAATGTAATTCACCTGCTATCGCCCCGCAACCAGGCGCCAATGGTCCGTGTGCAATGCGGGGCCATCCCGGAAACACTGCTGGACAGCGAATTGTTCGGCCATGAAAAGGGTGCTTTCACCGGGGCCATTGAGCGCAAGCGGGGCCGTTTTGAACGCGCGGCCGGCGGCACGATTTTCCTGGACGAAATCGGCGAATTATCGTTTGAAGCGCAGGTAAAACTGCTGCGCGTGCTGCAGGACCGTCAATTTGAGCGCGTGGGCGGCACGGAAACTCTGACCGCGGATGTGCGGGTGATTGCCGCAACGCACCGCGACCTGGCGCAGATGGTCCGCGCCGGCCGGTTCCGCGAGGATTTGTGGTACCGGTTGAACGTTTTTCCCATTTACATTCCTCCGCTGCGCATGCGCCGCCAGGATATTCCCCCGCTGGTTCACCATTTCGTGGAGCGCAAGGCCCGCGAAATGAATCTGGGCCGCACGCCGTCGGTCGCCCCCGGCGATATTGTCCGGCTGCAGGCATACGAATGGCCGGGCAATGTGCGCGAACTGCAGAACATCATCGAGCGGGCCATTATCCAAAACCGGGGAGGTCCGCTGTTTTTCCCGCCGCTGGGCGCGGCCATGGCGGCGCCATTGCCGGGCGTTCCGGCGGCGGCGCCGGACCAGTTGTTGACGCTGAACGCCGCCGCGGCGGAACATATCCGGCGAATGCTGGCCGTGACTGGCGGGCGCATCGCGGGCCGTGGCGGGGCGGCGGAACTGCTGGGGGTAAACCCAAGCACCTTGCGGTCGCGGATGAAAAAACTTGGCATCCGGGTCGCGCGCGCCTGTGCGCCGGCCTGAGATTGCCCGGCGCAGTCCGTTTGCGGCCGCCGCCGTCCGCGCCGCTCAAGTTTCCGGCCGGGCATCGCGCTCCAGCAGACTGCGGACAGCTTCAACGGGCGTGGTTTTCCCGTGGATCAGGGCATGGACTTCGTCAATGATCGGCGTGCGGACATGGTGCTCCCGTCCGAGCCGCTGTGCCGTCGCGCAGGTTGTAATGCCTTCGGCCACCTGGGCCATGCCGCCGGTGATCTGCTGGAGGATTTCGCCTTTGCCCAGCCGCTCGCCCACCATCCGGTTGCGGCTGAGGCGGCTGGTGCAGGTGACGATCAGGTCGCCCATGCCGCTTAATCCCGCAAACGTTTCCCGGCGCGCGCCCAGGGCGCAGCCCAGCCGGGTGATTTCCACCAGGCCGCGGGTGATCAGGGCCGCGCGGGTATTATCGCCGAAGCCCAGGCCGTCGCCGGCGCCCACCGCCAGGGCGATGACGTTCTTCAGCGCGCCGCCCAATTCCACGCCGGTTATATCGCCGGAAGTGTAAACGCGGAACCGCGGCCCCATGAAAACCTTTTGCAGCCGCCGGGCCAGCGGGTCCGGGCCGGCGATCACCACGGCCGTGGGCATTTGCCGGGCCACCTCATCCGCCAGGCTGGGGCCGGACAGGGCTGCCAGGGGATGATTGGGGAAAAATTCCGCGGCCAGTTCCGTGAGGCGCCGCCCGGTTTCGGCATCCAGTCCCTTGCTGACGCTCAGCAGGGGGCAACCATCCGGCAGGCGCCCGCGGAATCGAGCAAAGGCTGACCGGCAGAATTTCGACGGCACAGCCAGCACCATCAGGCCGGCATCCGCCGCCGCGGCATCGGGGTCGGAGGTCCAGGTCAAATCCGGCGGCAATTTAATGCCCGGCAGGTAAAGCTGGTTTTCGCCGCCAGTTTGTATTTTGCCGATGATATCCGGGAAAGGGCCCCAGAGCCGGACGCGATGGCCCTGCCGGTGCAGGTGCAACCCCAGGGCCGTGCCCCAGCCGCCATCGCCGATGATTGAAATATTTTGCATGGTTGATCCAATTTCAAAATCAACGTTTTGAAAGCAACTCGGTTATTTTGATTTCCGGAATTGGAACCGGAGTTCCGTTCCCCCGCGCAGGCGTTGGATGTTGGATTTATGCCGCCAGATAATCACCGCGCTCAGCCCGGTCAGCAGCGCCGCTGTCGGCCAGGCCGCCATGAACCAGCCGGCGCCGGCCACGGCTCCGGCGGCGGCGATAGAAGCCACGGAAACATAGCGCGTGGCCAGGAACACCATCAGCCATGTCAGCAGCCCGACGCCGATGGCGGAGGGCGCCAATGCCAGGAGCGCGCCCGCGCTGGTGGCGACGCCCTTGCCGCCCTTGAACCGGAGGTAAATCGGCCAGTTATGGCCGGCAACCGCCATGGCGGCGCAGAGGATGGCCAGGCCGGCGGGGGAAACTTTGTCCGCTGTCAGCCGCATGGCCAGCAGCGGGAAAATCCACACCGGTAGATAGCCTTTCAGCGCATCGCAGATGAACGTGAGAATTCCCCAGCTTTTGCCGATGGATCGGTACACGTTGGTGGCGCCGATATTGCCGCTGCCGACCCGGCGGATGTCCACGCCGCGGAGCCGGGCGATCAACAAGCCGAACGGGATGGCGCCGATCAGGTAAGCCGCCAGGCCGGGTGCGATATACCCGAGCGCAATATATGGCAATGTGGTCATAAGCATTAACGGCCCCAAATGCGGCCGTATCAGCGGATAGTGTATCGCAACGGCGGAGGATTTCAACCTATATCCGTCATTTGAAATTCAGGAAACGAGATAAAATGTTGAGAACAAGAATATTAGGATTGAAAGACCCTGCACCTATTAGGTGAAAAAAGTTCCCTGAATTTCAAACCCGGAAGGGATTGGCGATTTTGCCGCATCTGCTTTGTTGCGAAGGATTCGCGGTATGCTTATACAGCTTCATCCTTCGCGCCGCGCATCCGCGACCAGTTACAACATGGAGCGTCCAAACACAGAAACAGCCCGGCTCACCCGGAGGGTTCGCCCCACCTTGCATGCCGGGTGTTCGGCCGGTGGGGCGAACCCTC
>CAYXEK010000149.1:0-8306 GCA_964463985.1 uncultured Verrucomicrobiota bacterium | reverse complement strand
GTCCATGGTTTACTGGTGACGTTCATTGTTCAGGGGCGACCGGCAAGTCGGTAAGGGTCTTTAGGGCCGAACGCGCACAGTCCTTCACCTCCGACGGTTCATCTGCGCCCTGTGATAGCTCAATGAGTGTCGGCGTGATGTTCGCGATCTCATCCCGAAGCGCTTTCAGAGCTTTGCGTGTCTCGGGTTCAAGATGAACCTCGCCCTTCTGAACAATGTCATTAACACTCCGCCACTTCTGTTTGTCGTTTCTGAGCGGCTGCACGTTCTTGTCCGAGATAATAATGCGGCGATGATTCTCGGCCGTCGCGTGCGCGAGTTCCCGGCAATTCAACACCCTGAGTCGCACGGGCGCTTTCGCGTCCGACAAGGCCGCAAGAAAGGACTGTCTGCTCTGCCTGCGCTGAGCATCCGTCATCTGTTCCCAATAACGCTGCCGCAAGAGTCGCAACATCGTCTCGCGGAACAGTTCGCCCTCATCTTCGGAAGCAACACTGTCAAGAAGTTGGTCCAAGGCGACGGCGGAAAGTCCCCCTTCTTGATTGCCGTAAAAAGCCAGAGCAAGCCCTGCGGGAAGAACGCCTTCCTCCCATCTTTCCTGGGGAACACGAGTTTCCGCCTTCTTGCAGCATTCGCGGGCGGCTTCGAGCATTTGCGGCCGAGTGAGCGTCTTGAGGTACGCTTCCAGTTGTGGATTTCCCTGGGGCGTATCGAACTGCGAAAGCTCCTCGATTCTCGACCAAACGCTTGTCTCTCCATAAAGCAGGGTCGGGCCAAGGAGACAGCAGGCAAGAAGTACTCGTAGTTTCATTTTCAATTTCCTCCTATGCTGCCGACCGGCTGGCAAAGGTTCTGTTCTTCCAACTGGGTATCTGCTTCGTCTGGAGCAACATTGCCACACTGTGTGGCGGGCATGAAGGTGTCAGCCCAGCCAATGAGATCAAAGTCGTTGTGCTCCTCAAGGTTGTCCGGCAGATTGTTCGCCCCCGCTGTCCATGTGCCCCAAGTGGCGTTGTAACTCCAGTTGTCCGCCTGGTCATTTATCATGTAGTGGACCGTGTGGCTGTCCGCATCCCGCTCCATCCCCCAGACTTCGCCGCCGTTGATCTCATAACAGACCTCCACCAAGCTGTCACAACGCAAAGCCGTAAGGGTGTTGAGCGCACCGTCCCAGTCGTAGGGTTGCACGGCATCGGTCGCGGTACAGGTGATCGGAGCACTTGCCGCCAATGCGCGCGCGGCTCGTATGATCCGAAGACGCTGGACGTAGGTCATCGACGGATTCCTAAAGCAACCATAGGCTGGGTATCCTGCCTGTTGGGTTATCGTGGTGATATTCCGGTTGTCTGTGGGACCTCCCATCTCAATAAGGATGAAGTTCACATCATTGGTCAGGTCTGCTTTTGTGCAAGTGCCCGCATATCGCCAAACCAAGGCCGAATGCCCTCTACTGTTCTGTCCGATACCCCAGATGTCGATCATGTTGTCACGGGCTACAACGTTGGCCAGATTGATCATGACGCCCGTTGCCTTGTTGTCGTCCTTGCAGATTTCGGTCCCGCCACTATCCTTGTAGCGCACGGTGAAGGTAACCCCGCGCTCGGCCGTGCCGACATCCGTTCCTTCGATCCAGTAGCCGTCATTCATGAAGGTTTGGAAGTCGGCTTTCTCCGTCGAGTTGGCGAGATTCCAAGTCTTCTTGTTCGAGATCAACGTAACCTCTGTTCCCTTGGTGCTCTGCGTCCAGAGTTTGACCTTGCCCGCGTCTGCGCCCGATACCTCCAACTCAATCGTTCCGGTGTCCAGCAGCGGTTCAACGGTGGGTTTCAACTTGGCGAGATTGCCTTCGTCGGCAACGGAGTTCTCGGTCAGGTCCGGTACGGGCAACGCCGACCATGTGCCGTCGGCGTTCATCGTCCCGTCGGCGTCGTCATCGTCCCAGTTGACCAAAACATAAGCCCCGGTCGAGACCTCGCTACCTTCGGGAACCTGGGCGCCCTGACTTCCGGCGGTCTGTCCGTTGTCCAGATCGCTCCCGCCGTTCCAGATATCCAAGTCTACAGAGAGCACGGTAAACACATTCGAGGCCAGCACATTATTCCCCAGCATTGCTTTCAGAATCATATTACTCGCGACACTGCTGGCGGTCACGCCTTTTATCTTAACCGTCGTGGACTGGGTGATGTTGGATAAGGTCGTATCTCCCGGAATAAACACCGCGCTTCCGCTTCCCGCCAGGCACGACAATTGCAATGTAATATTCGTGCCGGGCGGATTCGGCGCCACCGTCACGCTTACTTCCTGGGTAGTGTTGGCCGGAATTATTTCAAAAGAGGTTAACGACGCCGAAACCACCGTGACCTTGATTTTATCACATGCAGTACCATTCCCACCCGCGTATGTTATGCTGATCTCAGAATCCCGGACCGACCTGCTGGCCACATCCCCCTGCGCATAATATGTGTAGGCCTGGCTGGCAGAAAGACTTTTGGAGTTGCCCGGCAGCATGCTCCCGCCGGATGCGGCCGACCAGAGCGAGAGTTTTCCCGAAGACCAGGCCAGCTCCTGCTCGTTGCCCGGCCCTTTGCACTGGACAGCCTGGATCGTCACCGCCTTGCGCGCACCGTTTTTGCCAAGCCAGATTCCTACACTCTCTTCGTCTTCCTCGGTAACGGACGTCATGTCCACATCCACCGCCGCCACCTTGGCGTTGAACATCGGGGGCGTCCCGCCGCCAGATCCGTTGGTATAATGGTAATGCCCGAAAACATGCACATATTCCCGGGATGACAGCACTGTTCCAATCTGATAAACGTGCAGCGCCGGGCCGGCGGACGAACGGTACCACTGCACGGCATCGGAGGCATCCTGCAGAAGAATTTCCGAATCGTCTATCACAAGATTATTATTAGCACGATTTATGTTCAATTGCAATGCCGAACCGCCGGCCGGGATATTATACGCCGTGTAGGCGTCGCCGGGGATGAACACAGACTTGCTTTGCTGCGCTGCCGCGGGAACAAGCAGAAATGGGAGCAGACAAAGAATCAGGAATATTTGCTTCACGTGGAATCTCCAGTTAATTTTTTCCGCGCAATGCGGCCGTCAATTCCGGTAACCGCTGAGTTGTCAGGAAGGCATAATATTTGCCATTTGGCCATGATTCGGCTGTTTGCCGATACAAATCAAGAGCTTGATGCAAATCGTTTTGCCAATAAGCTAATGTGGCCAAATGATACATTGCGGTCTCAGCCTCGTTGGAATCCGGGTAACGGTCCAGAACAAGTTGATACATTTCCGCTCCCGACCGCATATCATGCAACGGCCCGACATATATAACTCCCGCGCGAAGCAAGGCGTCATCCGCGTATTGACTGGCCTGGTATTTGCCCTGGAACTGTTTGTAGCACGTGAGCGCCAAACGGTACTGCCGGAGCTGGTTGTAACAACGGCCCATCTGCAACATGGCATAAGCCGCGGTTTCGCCTCCGCTTTTTTCGTCTGCGGCTTTCTTGTAGGATCGCAGCGCTTTGGCATATTCTTTCGCCGCAAATTGCATATCGCCCAACTTTATCAATGGACCCGTGCGCGCCGCTGCTTGTAATTCCGCTCCCAGGCATGCCGCCAGATTTTTGTCCCGGCAAGCTGCCACAAGCCGTTCCAATCCCGTAACAGGCTGGCTGTGAGATTCCATTTCGGCAACATGGTCCCAGCATGATTCCATAATGACGGATTCCGCCGTCCGGCGTACCAGTCCAGCATGCCGCCGCGCCAGTTCGCATTCAAAGAGCGCGAGGGCACGCTCCAGATCGCCCTGGTAAAAATACGCCATACCCATGATATAATCAGCCTGCGGCATTAACTCGCTGAGCGGGTATTCTTCCCGCAAGGCTTCGCAGCACCGGATCGCCTTGTCCGGCTTGCCCAAAGCATTAAGCCAAGTATCGGCTTGAGCCAGCAGGCTGTCATCCGCATACTCGCACGGCTGGTTCATCCGGACTAAAATCAGCACCCGATCCCAAGATGCCAACGCGGTCTGTGCATGCCCCAATGCCGCCTGGCATTGGCCGAGTCGAAACAAAGCGCGGTCATACCCGTCGCCCCGTGTGAGATTTCTCTCAATACGCCGAAACCCTTTCAAGGCGCCCTCAATATCGCCTTGATATTGCAGATCTTCTGCTTCCCTGATGGCGGCGTGCATTTTTGTCTGGGGGGTAACCTGTCGTTCATCGGGCGGTTTAATGTAGTTTTTTCCCTTGTGTGATTTTTTAACCGCCACGATGGCATTAGTGGTTCTGGCCAGCCATTCCCGAGCCAATCCAAGCATTGCATCCGGAGGCTGCAAAGCTATAGACTTTTCAATAGCAGCCCGAGCCTGGCGGTAATCGCCCAGCATGTACAATGCCATACCAAGACGACAGTGGATTTCCGCGCACAAGGCGTGATCTGCGCGGATATTACGCAGCAGTTTTTTGTAACAGTCAACGGCTTTTTCCGGCAGATTCATTTTGTCTGCGTAAATTATTCCCATCGGCAGCAGAACTGATTGTTCCCATCCGTGGTATTTATCCAGTGATTTCCAGCAGGCTAAAGCTTTTTCATAATCTCCCAGCGCCTGAAGACAATACCCTTGTTGATATATGGCATTCTGAACTTCGTCGCTTTTGCCGCGGCGCTGGACTATCTGTTCGCAAATCATGCACGCTTCTGAATATTTTCCGGTTTGCATGAGACTTATCGCCGCGGAAAGTGAAGCGCTCGTCCGGATAACAGACCGCCCTTCGACCAGACACACAGGTTGACTTATGGCGATCAGACAGAAAATCCATCGTGTATCGGCGAATCGCATATGCGCCCGTTGCCTCCAATCTGTGTTAATTCCATTAACCATGATAATGGCTTAATTTTACGGCCTTCATCAAACATTTTACTGCCACCGTCATTAAGCAATGCGCGGCGATACTCAGTCGGTGTCAGCTTGGTGGCTTTTTTAAATTGTCGGAGAAACGCTCTTTTGTCCTGGTAACCCAGGGCACCGGCAATGGTTTCGATTTTATCATTTCCGGCCAGCAGGCATTTAGCCTTGGCGATTTTATGCTGGGTAAGATATTGCCGTATACCTATGCCATGCTCGTTTCGGAAGAGATGCGAAAGCCGACTGTATGATATATGCAATTTCTTTGACAATATCTCAGCTTTTTTGTGTTTTCCCCTCACAATTTAAAAAAGCGGACTATATTCGCACGGCAAGATGAAACGGCGGTCAAGGGACTGACCGCCCTGCCGGGTGACGAGGATTTTCCGAAGCGTCAAAATCTTGACAAGGCGGACGGGAAACACAATGATAGGCGGATATGGACTCGATCTATACCACGACCATTACTGACGAGGCCCGGCGCCGGGGCATCGGCATAGAGGTGATTGATGCCCAAACTCCGATCTTTCTCCTGAAACACGCCGGGCGGGCGGTGCGCTGCTTCAACGCGCTGACTGACCGCGTGGGCGCGGTCACGTTCCTGCTCGCCCAGGATAAGCGCCTGGCGAACCAGTTCCTGGCCCGGCACAATTTCCCCGTGCCGAGGCAGATTCAGTATGCCGGCCGGCCGGCCGGCCGGCATTTCCTCCGTCAAACCGGGTGCATCGTAGTCAAGCCCTGCCGGGAATGGGGCGGACGCGGGGTTTCCGTGGCCATCCGCACACCTGCTGAACTGGATCGCGCCGTGCGGCGCGCCCGAGTTTTCAGCGAGGATATCGTGCTGGAGGAATACGTCCGCGGGATTGATTACCGGGTGATCATCGTGGACGGCAAATTTGTCGCCGCCATAGAACGCCGGCCGGCATCGGTTACCGGCAATGGCCGGGATACGATCCGCGCGCTGATCCGCCAGGCGAATGCCCGGATGCGGAAGTTTGACCCGAGTTGCCGGATTCCGCTGGACGCTGAAACCGCGCGCAATTTGCGCCATTGCAACTTGAATTTCGATGCCATCCCACCTGCCCGCCGGCGGGTCCAGGTGCGTTTGACCACCAATTATCACACCGGCGGCACGGTGCTGGATGTTACCGATACCGTGCCGCGTGCGCTGGTTAAGATGGCGCGCCGGGTTGCGCGCCTGTACGGGATCCCGGTCATGGGCGTGGATTTCCTTGCCAGCCGGTCGGGCACGCCCTGCCGGGTGGTGGAATTAAGCCCGGACTTGGCCATCTCGCCTCCGGAGGGCGCTAAGGTGGCAGTCCGTTTCATGGATTATCTTTTTCCGGAAACAAAATCCTGAATCCGCTACGGGATTTTTGCAAAATTCACTCATACAGAGACTTATGAATTTGGATATAAATCCAAAAACGCAAAAACACTTTAAGTTGGTCGGCTGCAACGTCTTGCGGCGCGAGCTGAACCGCTGTATCGCGCGTTCGCCCAATATTGTGGACATGGCGATGCTGCCGCAGGGATTGCATGACCAGCCGGACATCCTCCGCAAGTCTGTGCAGGAGGCGATTGACGAGCCTGTGCGTCCGCGGCAGCGGCCGGGCCGGCCGCTGGGTTCGGCTGGAGCGGATCGGCCGTATGACGCCATCCTGATCGGTTACGCCCTGTGCAGCAACGGCCTGGCCGGCATCATGGCCCGGGAATGTCCGGTGGTGATTCCCAAGGCGCACGACTGCATTGCCCTGCTGCTGGGCTCGCGCCAGCGTTACCGGGAATATTTTGACACCCATCCCGGCACCTACTGGTACAGCGCCGGCTGGATAGAAACCTGCCTGATGCCGGGCAAGGCGCGCCTGGATGCGGCCTTGCGCGAATATGCCGCGAAGTACGGGGAGGATAACGCGGAATACCTGCTGCGGATGGAAGCCGACTGGCTTAATAAATACCGCCGGGCCGTCTACATAGATAATGGCTTTCCCAATGCCGAAGCGGAAAAAAGTTTTACGAAAAAGTGCGCGGAGGAACTGGGCTGGGAATACGAGGAACTATACGGGGACTTAACGCTGCTGCAGCATCTGGTGGACGGCAAATGGGATGACCGCGATTTCCTGATCGTGCCGCCCGGGCGCGTTTCCGCGGCCGACCCGGCCCATCCCGAGGTGCTGAAATTGGCATGACCCGGCAGCCTTTGCCGGCAAAATCAAGAAGTTTTTGAGGTGTTGCTTATGAATTGCTGCAGCTTTCGCCCGCCAAGCCTGGTATCGGCAGCCAACCTGATAATAATGTACAGCCTGGCCTATGCGGCCTACCCCGCCGATGCCACGCAATCACCGCCGCCACCGCCCCCGTCAATCCCGCCCCAGCAGATGACGGGGATTGGCATGTCGGCTGCGGGCAATGTCAAGCCTGTGCCGGAGGTCCGTGACGCTGTTGCCCGCCGGCCGCCCTGGATAACCTATTACTACACTTACGAGGAACAGGCCGGCTTCGACCCGGACACCATCAATTTTCCTTACGACAAGGTAATCATGCATGACACCTTCCTGCAGCTCGCCTTCCCGGTTTATCTCCGGCCGGACTGGCGGGTTTTCAGCGGGGTGGACCTGCAATGGACGCAATTCGATTTCCAGGGCGGGGGCGATCCGGAAAAATATTCCGAAACCAGGAACCTGTTCGCCTGCGGCGTGCCGGTCCGGGTTTCCGTTTCCTTGCCGAAAGACTGGACCGGCACGATCATGGCCGCGCCGGCAATATACAGCGACATGGAAGACGTGGACAGCGGCGCCTGGCGTTTTACCGGCCTGGCGTTGGGGGGATACCGCTGGTCGCCGCGTTTGAACTTGTCCGCCGGCGTGGCTTACGGGCGGATCATGGGCCGGGAAATGCCGTTCCCGGTGGCGGGACTGACCTGGGATCCGCGGCCGGATTGGCGGATCAACCTGATGTTTCCGAATCCCGGGATAATTTACACGCCGACGGAGCGCCTGCGCTGCATGGCGATGATTACGCCTTCGGGAAATGAATGGGATGTCCGCAAGGATTTTACCGGGAAAACCGGAGATTTTGACCTGAGGTTCAAGGGATTCAGGACCGGATTGCGACTGGAATACGAAATCACCAGGCGCCTCATCCTCCGCTGCGCCGGAGGGCTGGTGTTCCACCGCCGCTACGAGTTGCGGGAAGACGGCGCTACCGTGGCCGAGGCTGATGTGGATGAAACGTGGTTCGCCCAGGCTGGGCTGGCGGTGCGTTGATCCGTCCAGCGCGTTTTCACGCATGGTTGCGGAGTTTCAGTTCCAGCGGATGCGGCTGCAGGTAATGTGTGTTATTGGTCCTCGGCCAGGTTCCGGATGGCTTCCTGGAGCACGGCCGCCGAGGC
>CAYXEK010000148.1:0-8317 GCA_964463985.1 uncultured Verrucomicrobiota bacterium | reverse complement strand
CACATTGATTTGCCTGAGCCGGACGGCAAGGTTGAACGGCTGTTTTCAAATGTTTCGTTTAAGCTGGCCGACGGGAAATTTTCCGACCGGTTGGAATGCCTGGCCACGCGGGCTTACCTGCTCAATTCCGCGCCGCCGGCAGACCGGCCGGCGCGCATACGCCTTGAAATGCAGGCGCATCCGGACCGGGCCGACCCGTTGTATGGCGCAATCGGCTATCCCGACAGCGGCCGGCCCGGCAAGCGCAACCTGGCGCGGAATCCATCGTTTGAGGAAGCCAGCCTGCCGGGTTGGCCGGACTATTATATTTCAATGATTTCCCGGGCGCCGCAGCCGGGAGACCCGGAATATAAAGACCCCATGGATTTTCATCTCATCGGCACCGGCACCGCGTTGATTGCGCAGGACACCAACACCGCCTGGCATGGCCAGGCCAGTTTGCGCATAGTCAGCCACCAGCATGACGGCCGCCGCTGGTTGACCTGGTGGGAGGGCGCGTCCTTCACGCTTGTGCCCAATGTGAGCCGTCCCACCCGCTTCGTGTTTTCAGCCTACATGAAGGCGGATCGGGACGGCGTGGCGGCGCGTCTGACCGGGTTTGAACAGGCAACGGATTTGGCTTCCCCGGAAGCCGCCGCCATGCCGGAATTCAAACTGACAACGGAATGGCGGCGTTATGAATACAGCGGCGTTTTGACACCCGCCATCAGCCGGTACCATAATTTCGGCGTGCGGGTGTTCGGCGCCGGCACGGTTTGGGTGGATGCGTTGCAGGTGGAACAGGGGGCGGAACCGACGGAGTTCGAACCTTAATGAAAAATCACTGTCATCCCATAGATATAATTTATCCCCTGGAAACGACGATATTCTTTAATGAAATTGGAGATGGCTTGTAATCTATAGTTCCGGTTTTTGGCAATGCATCGTCCCCTCTGGGAACACAAAGCAGAGCAAGATTAGCCACAAAAATGCACAAGATGCACAAGATTTTTAGATCACGAACGATTGCCGCGCCGACCGGCATCTGCCGGTCTGGCGGATCGGCTGACACCCTGATACGCGAATCTATTCGGGTATCCGGGTGTCACCCGATCCATGTCCGCCTAGCGGACAGCGCGGCATGCCGCTCAATTCCAATAAACTTTCTCTTTTACTGTTGCCTTTCCTTCTTGTGCTTCTTGTGCATCTTGTGGCTAACCGCTTATCGGGTTCCGTAATAAATAATCCCATCTTCTTTGTGGCTTTGCGGCATTGGCTTGCCCGCCGTAGTCTTGACGAAGGAGGGTGAGAGAATAAATCGGTTTTCTATGGGATGCTACTGATGAAAAATCAATCTTTAAGCGGTTTTCCAAAGAATTTTGCCTGGGGTGCGGCCACTTCTGCCTACCAGGTGGAAGGCGCCGCCCGGGAAGACGGCAAGGGTCTTTCAATCTGGGATGCCTTGTGCCGGAAACCCGGCGCAATCCGCGACGGCGCCACCGGCGACGTGGCTTGCGACCATTACCACCGGTACGCGGAGGATGTGGCCTTGATGCGCCAGGTCGGGCTGCGCGCCTACCGGTTTTCGATCTCCTGGCCGCGCGTCTTGCCGGGTGGAACCGGGGCCGTGAATATTAAAGGGTTGGATTTTTACGACCGCCTGGTGGATGCATTGCTGGACGCCGGCATCGCGCCCTGGCCGACGCTTTATCATTGGGATTTGCCGCAAGCTCTGTTCCATCGGGGCGGTTGGCTGAACCGCGAGATTGTGGATTGGTTCGGCGAATATGCGCGCATTGTGGCGGAACGGCTTTCCGACCGGGTCACCCACTGGATGACGTTGAACGAAATCCAGGGGTTCATCGGGTTCGGCTATGCCGCGGGCGGTAAAATCCTGCAGGCGCCGGCACTGGATTTGCCATTGGACGATGTCTTGCTGGCCGGACATCATGCCTTGATGGCCCATGGCCGGGCCGTGCAGGCGCTGCGGACGGCGTGCGTCAAGCCGCCCTGCATCGGCGATGCGCCGGTGGGCATGGTATATATGCCGCAAAACTCCACTGCCGACCAGATTGAAACCGCGCGGCGCCGGATGTTCGCCGCGCCGGCCGGCCGGGATGAATTCTTTGCCGGCGGCCGCACCAATTCCTGGTGGATGGACCCGGTGCATCTCGGCCGGTACCCGGAGGATGGATTGCGCTTGGTTGGCGACTTGCTGCCGGCGGGGTGGGAGCGCGACCTGGAAGTGATCGCCCAGCCGTTGGACTTTTGCGGCGTCAATATTTATTCCGGTACGCTGGTCGGCGCCGGCGCCGAAAAAGTCAACCCCCCGCCCGGCAGCGCGTTGGTGCATTGCACGCCGGAATGTCTGTATTGGGGGCCGAAATTCATGTACGAGCGCTACCGGCGGCCGATTGTCATTACTGAAAACGGCCTGCCCAATCCCGACTGGCCGGCCCTGGATGGCGGGGTGCACGATTCCCAGCGCGTTGATTTCATCGCCCGCTACCTGCGGGAATTGCGGCGCGCGGCCCGGGAAATCCCCGTGCAGGGTTATTTCCTCTGGTCATGGATGGACAATTTCGAGTGGACCGGCGGGTATGGTCCGCGCTACGGTATCGTTTACGTGGATTATGCATCGCAGCGCCGTGTCTTCAAGGATTCGGCGCTCTGGTACCGGGATGTCATAGCCGCCAATGGCGCGAACCTGTAATACGGAAAGTCTCCGACGACGTGGAAGTGGTTTCTCCAGAGCAAATTGCAAAACGTGAGTTTTGAAATTTGCTCTGCTGACTACTTCTTTTAAAAGCTAAAATTTGCATGCTGCTTTTTAATTACCTGGAATGCCGAACAAATCATGCGCGGTAAGAATGACATGAAATCCATTTTTGCGGGGTTGCGGGCGCAGTTGCCGGAAATCCGTTCCATGGCGATGATGCCCTATGATGCGCATTGGCGCGAGGAATGGCATCGGCCATGGTGCTGCGAGATGCACTATGTGATCCAGGGCAATTTGGCGATTGAATTCCGCAATGGAAGCAAAGTCGCCGCCGATACCAGCGAATTGCTTTTGATGCACCCCGGGGTATGGCACCGGGATGTGTATGATCCCGCCCGGCCGCCCCGGGTGTTCATGCTGTTTTTTTCCTGGAAAATGGAAAAGGAGTTCTGGGGGCTTTTTCCGCGCAGTCAGCGGCATACCCTGCGGATTCCCGCCAGCCGCGAAATTTCATCCATGTTCAGCCGGGTGCAGACGACTTTGAAATCAGGCGCGCCGCTGGATGAGCTGGTGACGCGCGTTTATGTCCAGGCGATGCTCCTGCTCGCCTTGCGCCTGTTGCGGCCGGACAGGGAAGCGGATTCCCCGGCGGTTGCCGCCGCGCACCGCCGCCGCGCGCTGATCCTGAAAGCCAAGCAATACGTCGAAACGCATTACCGGGAATACATATCGCTGGAAGGCATCGCCTCCGCTTTGTCCGTCAGCCCTTACCACCTTTCGCATGTTTTCAGCCGGGAAAGCGGTATTTCGCTTTTCGAATACCTGGCGGAACTACGCATGCGGCAGGCGCGTCTGTTGCTGCAGCGCGGCGAATTGCCCGTCAAGGAAATCGCCGGACTGGTCGGGTTCCGCAATCTTCAGTATTTCTCGCACGCTTTCCACCGCCATTACGGGGTGCCGCCCCGCGCCCTGCTCGGAAAGCCGTTTGTTCACAAAAAACCCGACAATCGCCGCCGCAGGTATTCGTGAATGCGCAATAAAACGCAAGTAAAAGCAAGGGAATTCAGTTGCGGTGAGTTTTCAATGGGAGCATATTAATATCATGTTGATGAACGCAATGAAAATCATGGTCTTGGCCGGTGCGTGTCTCTCCGCGGTCTGGCTGCATGGCGCGCCTCCACCGCCGGCTATTGAAATACCGATCGTGCCGGCAGCGCCGGACATAGACGGCAACCTGGATGAACAGGCCTGGGCGGCAGCCCTGCCGGTCACTAACTTCGTTGTGATCAGCGTAGACGGTTGGCCCTCCGCCGCCAATGTTTCCGCCAGATTGATGCGGGATGCCGCCTGGTTGTATGTCGGGTTTGACATACGCCATCCTGATCCGCGGTCCATTCAGCCCAAGGCTGAATTGCGGGACGAAAAAGTGCAGGATGAAAATTGCGTCAAGGTGGCCTTTGATCCGGGCACGGAAGGGAAATTGTGGTATCACATCCGGCTGAGCGCGGGCAACGTGATTGCTGATCAGCGCAATACCGATAAAGGCGCCGAATCGGGGTGGAACCTGCCGCTGCGTTCGGCCACGCGTTTGACCGCTGCCGGCTGGCAGGCGGAACTGGCCCTGCCGTTTTCCATGATGCTGGGCGTCGGCGATCCGGCGCGGGCGTCCATCAATCTGGTGGCGCATGTGTTTACACCATTGCGCGACCAGCAGTTTGTGGTGGTGGGCGAAGAATGCGCGGTGGCCGCCTGGGCGCCGACATCGCGCGCGTGGTGGCAGGAGCCGGAAAAGTTTGTTCCGATCAGGGGGCTGGATCAGGCGGAGTTCAAGGCGGCATTTCTGCCGATGCTGGAAAATGTTACCGTCGGCGGTTATGCTTACACCAATGGCGGCTATCAATATCCGGTTTCCGGCAAAATCCGCAACTTCAGCAGTCAAACCGGGTTGGTGCATGTGCAAATCAATGATTTGCCGGCGGCGGGGACGGGCGGCGAGGTGTCCGCGGCCGTGCCGGTCCCGGCGGGGCAGGATGTTGACTGGTCGGTGTCCGTGCCGGTCCGGGAGATCGTCCGGCGCAATCTGCGCGTCAGCTTGAAGTCGAATGCTGGACGGGCCGTGGATATGCGGGTGATCGCCAGTCCGGCCGCGCTGAACCTGTTTTCCGCCGCGCTGGACCGCAATTATTACACCGATGAGCCGGAAGCCCGGGCGCATTGCCGGATCGGGTTGCCGGAACATGACTTGCAGAACATGCGGCTGTCGGCGCGCACGGCGGCTGGCGTGAAACTGGGTGAAATTGCCGGGATTGCGCCGGATATCTACTGGGCTTTTCCGATTGATAAACTGCAACCCGGCCGTCATGAAATCCGCCTGGAATTGTTGCGCGCGGATGGGGCGCTGGTGGCCGATGAGTCGGCGGTGCTGGTCAAACGCGTGGCAAACCCCGGCCGGGAATGGAAAATTGACCGGTTCAACCGTACTTTCCTGAACAACGGCCAGCCTTATTTCCCGTTTGGCGTGGTAGATTCCGCTGGCAGCGCGTTTCATTTGAAAATCATCGCCGACATCGGTTTTAATGCAGTGCATCAATGGTCGCGAACCGACAATATTGATGCATACATGCAGTTGGCGCAGTCCAATGGTCTGAATGTCACTCTGACTGATCATAGCATTACCCGCTTTGACGATCGAACCCGGTTGCGCGACCCGAAAAAAATCCTGCCTCCGGCTCACCTGGAATTGCTGAACAAGCGCCTGGGCGGCACGGACGGCAGCTTCATCCGGATGAAAGGCGTCTTGATCGGCGCCCCGTTTTCCAAGTTGCCGATTGCCTCCAAGTCGGCGTTGTTCATGGAGTATTTAGAAAACAACATTCCCGACATCACCGCAGCCGTTAGCCGGGGGCGGGAATATCCAAACCTCATGGGCTGGTTTATCATGGATGAGCCGGTGCTGGAAACCGGCGCCATGCCGGTGGGTCAGGCTTTTTACAAATTACTGCACGATCTTGACGGATATCATCCCGTTTTCCTGAATTATTCCAGCAGCATTCCCAACTCGCCGGATGCCGTTGATTGGAGCGATGCGCTGGGCACCGACCCTTACTGGGTGCCAGGGTACGGCGGCGAGGGCGCCGGCCGGAATTCCATCAATTTCATGGCCGCGGTGGTGGCCATGACCAAAAAACGCGCGGACGAAGTGCGCAGCGTCACCTGGACGATTCCCATGCTGGAGTATTGGAGCGGCTGCACCAAGCGCGCCCTGACCGGGGCGGAACAAAAAGCCCAGACCTACCTGGCGCTGATCCATGGCACGAAGGGGCTGTTTTATTTCCGGTATCCTTTCCAATCCAGGGAAATGCTTGATACGATGCGGGACCTGGCCGCGCAGATGCGGGAATTGGGGCCGGTCTGCCTGCAACCGGAAGTCCGGCAGGAAATATCATACACGCCCGGATCGCTGTCGCCGCTGCAAGGCAAGTTCACCGATATCCAGGCGCGCCTGATGCGGCATCCGGCGGGCGGATATGTGCTGCTGGCGGTGAACACCGCTTATCATCCCGTGGACGCGGAAATAACCATCGCCGGGTTAAGCCCCCAGGCCGAGAAGGTCACCCGGATGTTCGGGGACCCAACGCATGCGGTCCGGGGCGATACATTCGCCGATAAGTTTACGCCAATGTCCACGCGCGCCTACCGAATCCCCGCCCGCGCCATCACCGAACCGGTTGCCGTCAAAATCAGCATGCAGCCGCATCCGGAATTGGCGGTGCGGGAGACAGCCTATGCGCGTACGGGTCGGGTTGACATGCGGAACCGGCTGCCCAACCCGAGTTATGAAGAGGCCACCATCGCCGGCTGGCCGGATTACCACAAGAAAGTCTGGGGCGCGCGCGACTCGCTGGACAGCCTGATCGGCGGCTCCGAGCGGAATTGGGGATTGAGTGAAGAACAGCCGTTCCATGGCAAACAATCCCTGCTGCTGGCGACGACCAGCGCGGTGGACCAGGTGATTGCCTACACCGATATCAGGGTGGAAAACGACCGCGACCGCGATTATGTGTTTTCCGCGTACCTGCGCGCCGACCGCGACGGCGTGAATGTGGACCTGCTTTCCGGCGCCGGCGCCGGCCGGCTGGAGAAAAAATGCATGGTGAACCGTGAATGGCAGCGTTATCATATTGTTTTCAAGATGCCGGCGGGCGGGTTTTATGTCCCCGCCATGGTGATTCTGCGCAGAAATGAACAGCCGGCCCGGCTGTGGGTGGACGCGTTGCAGTTTGAACCCGGCGGCGCGCCGACGGAATTCGAACCATGAAGGCGCGGGTTGGTTAAGAAGCGCCACCGATGTTGGTGTCGCGAACTTGTAAAAAGGAGGGAAGGATGCAAATGTTCAAGCGTACGATTCTAACGCTGCTGGCGCTGGGAGCGGCATTGCTGCCTGCGTGTGCGCCGGCCATGACCAATTATTACGTCGCCACCAACGGGCCGCACATCCCGCCGTTCGAAGATTGGAGCAAGGCCGCGACCAATGTCCAGGATGTCATCGCCCGGGCGCGCGATACCGATCGGATTAATTTTTCCAACGGCACTTTTGTGGTGACCGGCGAGATTTCCGTGGCGTATAGCCTGACCATCCGCGGGGAATATGGCCCGGACCAGACTATCCTGACCGGCGCGTTTCCGGATTACACCAACCGCTGTTTTGATCTGAACCACGGCGGCGCGTGGTTGGACGGGCTGACCATCTCGAATTTTCACAACGCCGGCGATGGCGGCGGCATGCAACTGCGCAACGGCAACATGACTAATTGTCATATCACGCATAATCAAACCCTGGGCGCCAATCGTTGGGGCGGCGGCATTTACTCCGGCACCGCCTGGACCGGTTTGGTCACGCATTGCCGGATCAGTTGCAACGTCAACACCAGCCAGTTCGGCGGGGGAATGGCCATGGAAGGCTCGGCCGGGGCCGGCGGCGGCATGCTGCGGGATAGCGAAATATACGGCAATACCGGGCTGAACATCGGTGGCGTGTTTTTCAACCGCGGGGTCATAGAGCGCTGTGTTATTCGCGATAATGTTTGCAGCGGCAACAACTACGGCGGAGGGCTGGGGGGGTCGGCCAACGCCGGCTCGAACACCATGGTCCGCAATTCTTTGATCATGCGCAATGATTCATACCGCGCCGGCGGGATTTACCTTAACAGCAATTCGTTTTCCGTGGTTAACTGCACCATCGTCAGCAACCATGCCCGGTCATCGATCGGCGGGCTGCGCACTTCGAGCGATACGCATCCCGTCATGCGGCAGATGTTCGTCAATTGCATCATTTACAGCAACACTGCCGGTGTTATCGGCTCAGATATTGGCTTAGGTGTGGCGCACCACTCGAACTGGTTCTATAATTGCTGTGTCGGAACTTTTGTGTTGCCGGAGCACCAGGGCAATCTGACCAACCACCCGTCGTTCGTCAATTCCGATCCGGCCGGTCCGGATTATCATTTACAGCCGGGTTCGCCCTGCATCAATGCTGGAACGAACCACCCGTGGATCGGGGCTTTGGATTTGGACGGGCTCCGGCGGATTGACTGGTTTGGGCGTTTCGCGGACATCGGG
>CAYXEK010000147.1:0-8517 GCA_964463985.1 uncultured Verrucomicrobiota bacterium | reverse complement strand
TGCGCAGAGCGGCGCCAGATAGGAATTATTAAAATATAGGACTGACCCCTTATGCAAGATGCTTGGGATATCCGCTGCGGTGTCTTCTGGGTGAACGACCAGGAAATCTTTATGGATTCTGATGCCGACCTGGAACGCAAGGCCGCCGCCTTCAGGGAACTCGGTTGCAACTGGGTGATGACTTTCGGCTCCGCGCATTTTCGCTGGTCTTTTTACCATTACTGGGACCGGATCAACGCTGCGCTGGCGCGCGTGGTAAAAGCCTGTCATGATAACGGCCTCTGCGTCATTGAACATCACTCGGCAGTGCTGACCCATGCGCCGAAAGACGCAGCCGGGTGGACCTGGCTGGAGCGCGCGTTGAAAATCCGCAAGTCAACCGTCAAAACCTGGCCGGAATTGATCGGCGGGTACGACCGCAACCCGGAAATACTGGACGGCAGAAGGCTGACCGATTTCTATTACATTGACGGCCGCACCGGCAAGCCGCTCTTTACCGGGTATCATGGCTACGCCATTTGCCCGAACAATCCCTATTACCGCCGGGCGTATATGCAATACCTGGAGACGGTTTACGCGACAGGGGTGGACGGCATCATGACGGACGATGTCAGTTACAGTTTTTACGCCTGCGCCTGCGAGTTCTGCCGGCGCGATTTCGCCGCGCAAACCGGGCATGAGATTCCGCCGCCCGGCGCGGCCTTCGAAAAATGGCATGGCAACTGGGCTGAGCCGTCATTCCGGGCCTTCATTGATTTCCGGCGCGCGGTCATCGAAAATTACCACCTGGCGATCAAGCACCATTATGAATCGCTCGGGCTCCAGCTTTACCGCCCGAATTACGAGCGGCTGGGCCTGCAGCAGCACCGCGACGCATATTGTCTGCAGCGGCTGCCGGCGCTGGACCTCATCTGGCAGGAAGCCGGCGGCGCCCACATCCTAGATTACTCCTGGCCGCCCTGGGCGGTGGAGGCGGCGCAAAGGTATGCCATCGGCCGCAGCCGCGGCATTCCCTCGGCCCTGTTTGCCTATCCCACCCGGACCAACCAGTTGAAACTGGTCTGGGCGCTGGCCATGAGCTGGGGGCAGGCTTTCACGGGCACCGGCGAGGGATACGTCGCCATGGAAGGCGAACGGCGGCTGCGGGATTTTGAAATCAAGCATGCCGGCCGGTTGCGCCGGGTCCGGAAATTTGCCGCGCTGGCTTTTTACGATTCCATTTTGAACCGCAATAATTGCTTTG
Organism: uncultured Verrucomicrobiota bacterium; assembly: GCA_964463985.1. Lineage (GTDB taxonomy): Bacteria > Verrucomicrobiota > Kiritimatiellia > JAAZAB01 > JAAZAB01 > JAXGPF01. The sequence continues at coordinate 7,274 of CAYXEK010000147.1, read as the reverse complement.
AATACGAAAAGGAGCCCCGCAACCGCCTGCTGGGCTGGGCCTTGACTTGCGTCATGGAAAACATCCCGTTTGATATCCTGGAAACCAGCGAGTTGCGCCAGCGGCTGAGTTTTTACCGGATCATCATTCTGCGCGAAATCCGGTTCATGGCCGATTGGGAGTTGGAGTCATTCCGCCGATTCATGCTGCATGGCGGCACGATGATCTGGGCCGGCGATACCGCCGCCAAGCGGCCGGACTGGACCGATCGGCCGGCGGCGGACATTGCCGCATTACTGGGCCTGAAATCATTCGCATTCCCTGCGGATGACGCTCCGCCTGCCGTGCACGAGGTCGGCGCGGGCCGGCTGATGGTCTGCGGCAAAAATTACCAGACGCCTGATTACGAGCGTGAACATTCGCTGAACTGGTGGAACAATGACCTGGCGAAGAACCCCACCGTGCCCTTCCAGCGCCTGCCGGACCGCGACCGGCATATCCGCGGGCAACTGGCCGGTTTCCTGCGGGAATTGATGCCCGGCCAGCTTCCGTTAACGGCTGAAAATGTGCCGGCCGGCGTGCTGGTGACGGTGTTTTTGACCGAAAAGGCAGATGCCGTGGTAATCCACATTGTTAATACGGCCGGGATTCTGGACCAGCCGGCCGGCAAGCCCGTCGGGTTTGAAGATTTTGATTCGATTTCCTTCCCGTCCCACGCCGGTCAGCCGCCCTTCGCGCTCACGGTCAGGCCGCCGCCTGATGCCGTGCTGCCGTCTAAGCCGCAAGCCGTCTATTTTGATCCAGACGCATCTGACGCCGGCGGCGTATCGTTGACTGTCGAACCCGGGCAGGACGCATCCATCCGGATCGGCATTCCGGCGGAATTGCTTGGCGCGTACGGCATGGTCGTGGTGAAATAAACCGTAGACGAGAACGGCGCAGCCGTGCCGGGAGCGTCCGATCTTTAAACCGCCGCGACCTGGTACCCCAGGTATTTCTGCAAGGCTTCGCCCAGAGGCGCCGCCACGTGTCCGCCGGCCAGGCTGACATGATGGCGGTAACCGGCATATCCGATAGTCTGCAACACGGACTGCAGGTTGACGATTTCCGCCACTCCGGCGCAGCCGAAGAAATCGTCTGGAATCGGGTCATCGGTAAAATGTCCCTGCCCCGTGTAAACCTTGATGGCGCCGGACTCGGTCATCAGGCTGCCGTAAGTGAAAGGCATCGGGCGGATGCGCCCGACGTTGCATCCGTATGAACGGCCCTTGCCGACCGCGTTGGAGATGATGGCGTGATCGCTGATCCGGCCGGGGCCGGACATCATTGCCCGGGGCGCCGCGCCGCAATGGAATAAAATGCACTTGTTGTCATCATCGCCGTAATTATTGTTCCAATCCATCAGCGCCGCCGGGGCGCCGGCCGCCAGTTGCAGTCCGCGCATCATCACGGCATTGCCGACATCCACCTCGCAGGCCGCGGCCACGCCGCGGTTGTTGTAATCGCTGAGCAATACGCAGGGCGAAACATTCAGTTGCTGCTGCATTTCCGTCCAGCATCGCACTGAAATTGCGTCAAGCTTGTACTCTTGAATGATGTCGTCCAGCGCGACACCCAGTGCCGCCAGGGTATGGATGGTTTTTTTCGGCGCGCCGGCCCAGGAACTATATCTGTCCAGGACGCGGATTTTGGCGGCAAGAACTTTGGAGGATGGTTTCACCGCGCGCACCCGGGCGAACACATCGCTCAGGTCAATCGTTTCCACCGTGATCCCGCGGCGTTGCAGCGCGACTTCGTCAATCCGGACGGTCTTGAACGCCGTGGTGCGCGCGCCAATGGCGCCCACGGCGATCCGGCGCAGTCCCGCGGCAACGCGGCACAGCCGGTCAAAATAATCAATATTATCCGCGAACCGGCGGTCGGATGGGCGGACGGTGTGCGGCGGCAGAGCCGTGAAAGGAATTGCGCATTGATGGAACAAGTCCATGATGGAAAATTTGCCGCAAAAAGAATCGCGGCGGTCGGCGGGCGCCATCCTGTCCAATTCATCCGGATAAGCCTGCACCAGGATGGGCACGCCGGCGTCGCGCAAGGCCGCCACCGCGCCGTTTTCATCGCCGAAATTCGGCAGGCTCAGGATAACGCCTTCAAACCGCCCGCGGTTTTCGCGCAGGAACCGGGCGTAACGTTCGCCTTCCTCCGGAGTTTCCACGGCGCCATTGCGGGTGGCCTTGAAATCCAGGGTCAGCGTCTTATGTCCCAGCGCGCGCAGGCGCGACTCCATTTCCGCGCGGGCGGACTTTTGCAGGGCTGCCGGAAAAAATCCCCGGTTGCCGAAAAACAACGCGAAGGTTGATTTTGAACCGCGATAAGGACTGTCCATGATTTTCCCTCCCACGCGGGCGGAACATCCGCCGCGCCATGCTTCGGCGTCCCAGACGCCAATCAAATTATTTATCCAAGTATATCAACCCGTGCGGCAAATACACTATTTTATTTTCCGGCCACTTCAGCAAGGCTCAACCAAGCATGCGCGCTCTTCCGCGGGAACTTGACTCCCGGGAAAAATCTGTTAAACAATGAGTTGAAATGCCGCGGTTCATGTTTCCGGCTAAACCGCTTCATGCTCGGGCGCGCAAGGCGCGCCGGATCAATCAACGTGTCCGGAACAAGGGTTGGTTTGCAGGGTTCGCCTGCCTGGGAGGAAATATGCTCGAAGGTAAAATCATCGCGCGGTATCGTTTGCATGATCGGTCTGTAATGTTTCGCTACCCGCAATGGAAGGATTTGCCGGAATTCACCGCCATGCGCCAGGCCTTTAACAGGGAACAGATCATGGCCAACAACGAGGCGGTGGACCAGGAACTGGCGGCGCGCCGCCTGGCCGACATCCTTGTCCGCATGGAAACCGGCCGTGCCCGCTGGCTGTTTGTTTTTATTGACGGACAATTGGCGGGGCAGGGGCAGGTGGACATCACCGGCAAATTATATGCCACCATCGGGTTGGCGCTGCTGAAGAAAAGCCGGGGACTGGGTCTGGGGCGGCGCATGATGGAACTGCTGGAACCGGAGGCGCTGGCATTGAAACGGCGCCGCCTGTTTCTGACTGTCTGGAGCGCCAACACCGTCGCATTCGAATTATATAAAAAACTCGGGTACCGCGAAATCGGCCGGCGGTTGGACTGGCAGGTTATGCCCAACAATCCCAGGCGGTATTCGGATTTGATAGAGATGGTTAAAAAGCTTTGATGTAATTATCCACCGTTATGACATTGATTGAAAAGGCAGATGTATTGCAACCCGCCCGCCCCGGTGGGATAAGTCTGGGCGGCGTCCTGGGCGGCCGGATTGACGCCCTGGCAAATAACAGCGTATGGCGCCAGGAACAGGAACGCCTGTTGCGTCCATTTCGCGAGAAAGACGAAGTCGGCAACAGCGACTGGCGCTGTGAATACTGGGGCAAATGGGCGTCCGGCGCGGCGCTGGCCGGCGGCGGCCGGCCGGCGCCGCAGCAGCTTGAGATGTTGCGCCAGGCGGCCCGGGACTTGATCGCCACGCAGGACTCCGACGGCTACATCGGCACGCGCCGGCCGGAACATCATCTTCAGGGGTGGGACGTCTGGGGCCGTAAATATGTTTTGCTGGGATTGCTTGGCATCTACGATGTTACCGGCGATGAATTCATCCTGGCGGCCGCCGGCCGGCAGGCCGACCGCCTGATATCCGAGTGTGGTCCGGCCGGCGAGAATATAGCCGCCATCGGATATCCGCTCTGGAAAGGCTTGCCGTCCAGTTCCGTGCTGGAACCGATAGCATTGCTTTATCAACGCTCCGGTAAAAAGAAATATCTGGATTTTGCCAGGCACATTGTAAGCCGATGGAGCCGCCCAAATCACTGGTCGCCGGAAGGATTGCGGCTGGTGGAGGATGCGCTGGCCGGCAAACCACCCGCGCAGCTCGGCGGCGCGCCGAAAGCCTACGAAATGATGTCCTGTTACGAAGGCTTGTGCGAATTGTACCGCGCCGCCGGCGACCGGCGTTATCTGGATGCGGCGGTTAAGCTTGCGGAAGGCATCTTCAAGGAAGAATTGACCATTGTCGGCTCCGGTTCCAGCCATGAGGTCTGGTGCGGCGCGCGCGGCAGGCAATGCGGGCCGGAGCCGGTAGCCATTGAAACCTGCGTGACCGCCACCTGGATGAAATTCTGTTTCCAACTGTTGCGGCTGACCGGGGCATCCCGGTATGCCGATGCCCTGGAAATAAGCCTTTACAACGCGCTGCTGGGAGCGTTGGCGCCGGAGGGGCAATGGTGGGGGTATCTTTCCGGGCTGGAGGGCGACCGTGTGCCGAGCCACGTCCAGCATGCCGATGCGGGCACGAGCTGTTGCGTGCTCAGCGGGCCGCGCGGGATGCTGCTGACGCCCCGGTGGGCGGTCATGGCCGGCGCCGCCGGGCCGGTAGTTAACCTGTACAATCCGTTAACGGCGGACGTACGGCTGCCTGACGGCGTGAATGTCCGGCTGATCCAGGAAACGGACTACCCGGCTTCCGGAACAATAATGCTGGCGGTGCAGCCGGCGCGGCCGGAAGAATTTTCCCTGTCATTGCGGATTCCCGAATGGAGCGTCCGGAATGCGCTGGCCGTCAATGGCAGGAGCTACGACGGCGAACTCAACCCGGGTACTTATGCCGTTCTCCGGCGGGAATGGCGCGCCGGCGATATGGTGGAATTACAGCTTGACATGCGGGGCCGGCTGATGGGCGCGCCCGCCGGCAGTCCGCAGGATTGCTTTGCGCTGATGCGCGGGCCGCTGGCATTGGCTCTGGACAACCGGCTCTGCCCGGCGGCGGAAAACGCGGAGCTGTTGTTTAAACCGGCAAGCGGCGCCGACGGTTCGGTGGCATTGACGCCCAATGCTGCAGCGGCGCGGCGGCATGGAGTCTGGCTGGCGTTCGACGCGATGCTCCGGGAGCAGGGCGGCGGGCAACGCAAGATTACTTTTTGTGATTTTGCCTCCGCCGGCAATTTATGGAGCGAACAGTCGCTCTACCGGGTCTGGCTGCCGCAACCGCTGGACCTGGCATCCGTATGGCAGGCAAGCCTGCCGCGCTGGTGGCAAAAGTTCCGGACCGCGCGGCCGGTTATGCCGGGGAGCGGCAGCGTTGCCTGTCCGTTATCCGCCGGCGGCGCGAGCGGCTGATTTTTTGCGTGAGCAGTGCATCAAACAGCGCCGGCGGGTGAACAATACGCGAGTGAATAATATTTTGCGGCTTGCCCGGGCGGCAAAATCAAGGTAAATTGTCAAGCAAACGGATTCCGGTTTTTCCATAGGTGTTGCGGCGTATGCTGAAAGGAGTCGTTAAGCAATGAAAATCTGCAAAACCTACTGCCGGACTCAAACCGGTCGGGTAGCCTGGGCGGCGATGTGGCTGGCCGGAGCGACGGGTCTCTGGGCGCAGACAGTTTACGTGGCAACCACCGGCGATGATACAGAAGGCGACGGCACGGCCGGGAAGCCGTACCTGACCATCAGCAACGGCGTGTATCTGGCGCCGGCCGGCGGCACGGTGATGGTGGCCACGGGCAATTATGTTGTTACCGAGCGTATTTTACTGGACAAGGCCTTGCATTTGCGCAGTTGGAATGCAGCCGCCGGCGGCGGCGAAGACCGGTCCAACACAGTCATAGACGGGAACGAGACTTGTTCGCGCTGTACCTTGCCCATTCGAATGCCATGGCCTCCGGTCTCACCATCACCGGCGGCAATGCCGTGCGGGGCGTTTACAACGGCCGGGGCGGGGGAGTTTACATTTTGGGCGGCACGCTTTCCAACTGCATCGTGGCGGGCAATTACGCCAATAATTATGGCGGAGGCATGGAAGCGGGCTTGAACGCCAATGCATTGATCACGGATTGCATCATCAGCAATAACTGGCTGACCAATGATGCGTCTTCCACCTACGGCGGCGGGCTTCTTTTAAGAGTCGGGAACACCATTTTGAATTCCCTGATCACAAGCAATGCCCTGACATACAATGGCGGCGGCATCTACGCGGAAGCCAACACCCTTATTTCCAACTGCATTATCGCCGGCAATGCCGCCACGAGAACAAGCCATGCTTACGGCGGCGGGGTCTATGTGGACGGGACAAATGCTTTGATGGCGGATTGCCTGATCAGCAACAACAGTTCCGCCTTGTGCGGCGGCGGAGTGTGTGTCAATGGCTACGGGTCGCTCACCATGCTCAACAGCACCAGCACGCATAACTATGTTTATTCAACCGGCGGCGGCCTGCAAATCATGCGCTCGCGGCCTTATTGCAGCACGCTGATCAGCAATTGCGTCTTCAGTTACAACATCGGCGATGCAGCCGCGGGCTATGGCGCCGGGATCGCGGATGGGTATCCCTTTAGCGTACCCAACACCTCTTCCGGAACGCTGGCCGTGGTCAATTGCCGGATGTTCGGCAATCATGGCGGCCGGTACGGCGGCGGAGTGTGGATCTGGACCCATGGCACTACAACGGTCAGCAATTGCGAAATTGTTTCCAATGAAGTCATCATGTATGGCGGAGGGATGCTGGTTGCAACCGGCAGCGCCTGCGTAGCGGTGCAGAATTGCCTGATTGCCAGCAACCGTTCGACCATTTCCTATTCGCAGGGAGGGGGGCTTTTACTTACCGCTGACAATATGTGCAGATGGAGCGGGCCGAATCCGCTGGATGTGCGGGTGGAGTCATGCACGATCGCGGACAACTCGACGCTGCGCGATTACGGCGGAATGAATACGGTGTCCAACCATACGGAGATATTGAATTGTATAGTTGTGTCCAACCGCTGCGGCGCCACGTGGAATTATCCGGATTTGAATCCGGCCGACAAGGATGCGTTTTATTATTCCTGCAGCCCGGAGCTGACCAATGCGGAGCAGGGCAACATCACCAATGCGCCGGAGTTTGCGGATTACGCATCGGGCGACTACAGTCTTCAGGCCCGCTCGCCCTGCGTCAATGCCGGAACCAATCTTACCTGGATGGCCGGGGCTGTGGATTTGGGAGGGCGCGCGCGGATTGACCGGTTTTCCGGCCGGGCGGACATGGGCTGTTACGAATACCTGCCGCAGGGCGCGCTGTTTAACTTGCGCTGAGCGCAGGGGGACCGGGCCGCGTTGGGCGCAGTCCAAAATATCGAACATTGGAGCCAATTTCAAAAGTCCCGGACGACGTGGAAGTCGTCCCTCCAAAATGCTAAATCAACCCATTTTTGGAGGGTCGGGTTTCACCCCGACCTTTTT
>CAYXEK010000146.1:0-8542 GCA_964463985.1 uncultured Verrucomicrobiota bacterium | reverse complement strand
TGTTTTTTTTCATGGCGTTTTCAATCCTTGAACGCCTTCCTCCGGAAAAGACGGACATCGGGCGCTTTCCCGGGTATTGTCCCCATTCCAGCATTTTTGGCCAGCACAAATTGTTTGCAATTTCAACAATTTGTTTGCCTTATTCCGCGGGACTTTGCCACTCACTGATCAGATAATGGTATCTGATATTGAATATTCCGATCAGAATTCATGTACAACATATGCAGATAAAATATTTTTTATTGCGCTTGACATGTATGCCAGGATTTTGCACATTTTATACATGAAACATGCAAATGCTGGTTTACTCTAATTCCACGTCACCGCGTCAAATTCATTTGGTGCTTCTTATTGTCGGTTATAAAGCAATTTAACATATTTTCTCTTCACTCCAATCAATGAGCGCCCATTGACTATCGAGGACATTATTACAAAGTCCAGAGGTGTTAGTCGTTTCAATCGGACAGATTGATAAATCATACGGCGGGTTGCGTTTCATAGTTAGAAAGGAATCAATAGTGAACACGAAACAGTTAGATCCAATGACCATGTCAAATTGGCAAGGGGTTGAGACTTTTATAACTGAAGGTTCACCCGTAGTCGGCCGCACAGTCGGAGAGATCGAACAGAAGTTCATACTCTATTGCGATCATATCCACAACTGTCCAGTCAGAGAGAATACGCGGCGCATTCCGAAAACCGATCTCAAGTTAGAAGCCGGCATGACGGTACACGTGTGGGGTGAATGGGATGCGCTACATGCCTTCTTGGATGCCTTGGAGAGCGTTCCAGCCTAAACCAAGAGTTCAAGAAGGGGGAGAGCGTGGCCGATCTATTCGTGCACTTGTTTTTCCCGGCCTTTACACGCAATGTAAAAGCACAGATTGAGCGTCGTAACGTCCTGCAACGGTGGTTTCGAAGCGAGTGGGAATCCGCTGCCAAGACTAACGGCTGGCGATGTGATTTTCTGATTGGCTGGCCTGGCGAGGAAGCAACCCGGCATGCTTTGGTGGTCAGTTCGGGTAATGAAATGGTCATTTCGGAAGAACCCATCTACTCCGATTCCGATCTTGTCCGCAAAGGAACATGGGTGTGCGAAAGCATCCAGCGCGTGAAAATCCGCTGCCATCAGCAATTGTACCGCGAAAATTCTTTGGTTGTTCTTGTTGACGGGTCCGGCAAAATTGATTTTAACATGGCTAACGATGTGGTTAAAGCATTGGTGAAAAATGGGCCTTTAATTCTGGGGTATCGAAAGAATCCGGAAGAAACAATGATCCACGATCGAGTTGTAGTGGAAAAATTCGAGAATTATCTTATCGAAACAAAATACAACGTGGATCTTCCAGATGCCCAGTGTGGATGTTGGGGATTTCATACAAGCCTGCTTAAACATCTGCCGATTATAGCGCAGTCATATGATATTGAAGCTGACATCCTGATTGGCGCGCTGGCAGCGGGGATTTTGCCGAATTATATTCCTGTGCGGCTTATTCCCAAACTGGACCAGATGGGGAATAAACAGACTGACTATCAACCAGAAGAAGACATCAGAAAGCTTTGTTTCCTGATATACCGACTTGATATTCTCCCTCTTTCTTTACCAGCATTCATAAATGATTTTGAGAAAAAGCGAGGTTTGTATCTTCCTGAAGCATATCGCAATGCAGCTATCGCCCTGACGGAAATAGATTCAGCCAGTATCACAAAAAAACTCACAATTCTCGATCCTCCTTTTTAGTTATTGCTGGTTCACATGTTAATCAGCAGACACCCGGACCCCCGAATTAATTCGCGTATCAGGGGGCCAGCCGATCCGTCAGACCGGCAGATGCCGGTTGGCGCGGCAGTCGTCAATGATCTGATTTTGTGCATCTTATGCATTTTTGGTGCAAATCTTGCTCTGATGCTCACGTCAAACTGCATGCTGTAATAATTACGAGGTTGTGGTTATGAAACTAATGCGATGTTTGAAGGAAGTTGCCCCAAGAACGTTGTGCAGGAGCGGCATGTTCCTCAGGATGATGCCCCCGCCGGGATGCATGGTTGCGGCGTTGGCGCTACTGGTTGCCGCGCAATCATCCGCTTGGGCGCAGTCCCTGGTGTCGGAAATAACGGTTACTCCCACCAATCCGACCATGATGGTCGGACAAACCTTGCGTTTCACCGCGCAGGGATTTGACACCAACGGCGCTCCAGTGGACATAATTGATCCACACTGGGAGTGCGAAGGCGGAACGTTTGCCCCGGTGACCAACGGCAATGATACCGTTGCGCCCCAATGCGATTTTACCGCCGCCACGCCCGGCCCCGGCTACATTTTGTGCTACGAAGGGCCGCCATCATCCGGCGGGCCGAACGGGTCGGCCGATATTACCATTCAAGGCGGAGGCGCATATCTGGCACGGATTGATGTAACGCCTTCATCAGTCGATATGACGGTTGGGCACCAAATGCTGTTTACCGCCACCGGGTATGACCAGAACGGCAATATATATAACTTTGATCCGCAATGGTCGGCCACTGGCGGGACAATCAATTCCAACGGCGCTTATACGGCGACAGTGCCGGGTTCTTTCACTGTTACCTGTACGGCGAAGGGCTTTACGATATCCGGCTCGGGGAGCATCATGGTCAATGACACCTATCTGGCTCGGATTGATGTAACGCCTGTAAACACAACACTGCGAGTTGGCGATACGACCGTATTCACCGCCACTGGGTATGGCGCGGCCGGCCAACGTTTTTATTTTTATGAGGAATGGTCGGCCACTGGCGGGACAATCAATTCCAACGGCGCTTATACGGCGACAGTGCCGGGCGATTTCACCGTGATTTGCACGGACATCAATACACCCGGCGTTGAAGGCCGGGCGCGGGCGCGCGTTCACACAAAGCACGGTGATTTTGACGGCGATGGCAAGGCTGATCCGGGCGGATTTCAGCCCAATCCCGGCGCGGGGCTTTGGCAGGTGCTGCTCTCCGGCTCCGGTTATTACGGCGCCAGCGGCGCGGTGGGCGCCAGCGGATATGTCCCCATTATCGGTGATTTTGACGGCGACGGAAAATTCGATCCGGCGGTTTACCGCGAAGCGGACGGGCATTGGATAATTTTATATTCCGGCAGCGGCTACACTCCGTTAACCCTGCAACTCGGCGGCGCCGGGTGGACGCCGGCGGCCGGTGATTACGATGGCGACGGCAAAACCGATCCGGGCGTGTTTTCCTCCGCCGCCGGGCGGTGGCAAGTGAAGCTTTCGTCTTCGGACGCAATTGTTCCGGTGGATTTCGGCGCGGCCGGCGCGCTGGCCGCACCGGGCGATTACGATGGCGACGGCATGGCCGATCCGGCATATTACCTGCCGGCGTCCGGCGCATGGTGGTTCAAAACATCCGCTGCCGGATGGAACACGGTCGGCCCCTTGGCGAGTTTGCCGGGCGGACTGCCCGTTGCGGCGGATTACGATGGCGACCGCAAGGATGATCCAGCCGTTTTCCTCAGCGCCACCGGCGAATGGAATGTGCTGTGTTCGGGCGGAGGCTATGCCTCGGTTACGGCAGCCTTGGGCGGCATCGGCGCCCAGCCCGCGCCGATGGACTATGATGGCGACGGCAAGGCCGATCCGACCGCCTATTGGAGCGCCGCCGGCGCATGGACTTTCCGGCTTTCCGGCAATGCCTACGCGCCGATGCAGGCCAATTTCATGCCCGGCATAATGCCCGCCTGGTGATGCATTGCTGGCCTGGGATATTCCGCCGTTCCTCAAACCTGCGGTTCCATGGTGCGTCTATGACGGCGCGGCGGGGCGGGACTATTCCGCATCCATGCCCAGGGCGCGGTCGCGCGCGGGATTGGCCAGGCGCCGCTGGATGGCGTCCATGTAGAGGTAAATGCCCGGGGTCACGAAGAGCGTCACCACCTGGGCGAAGACCATGCCGCCCACGATGATCAAGCCCAGCGGGATGCGGGACGAGCCGTCGGCGCCGATCCCCAGCGCGATGGGCATGGCGCCCATGATCGTGGACAGACCCGTCATCAGGATCGGGCGAAAGCGGATGATGCAGGCATTGTGAATGGCGTCGAAACCGGTGGCGCCGGGATGCTCCGCCAGGTACTGCTTGGCGAAGTCCACCATCATGATGCCGTTCTTGGCGATGATGCCCAGCAGCATGAAAATGCCGATGTAAGCGTAGAGGTTGCAGGTCTGGCGGAACAGCCAGAGCGTGGCGACGCCCCCGAAAGCGGCCACCGGCAGCGTGGTCAGCACGGTGAACGGATGGATGTAGCTTTCGTACAGGATGCCAAGCACGACGTACATCAGGAAGACCGAGATCAGCATCAGGAACACCAGGCTCTTGATGGCTTCCTGGAATTCCTGGGCTTCCCCCTGCAGCCGGCCGCTGATGCTGGGCGGCAGGATTTCATGCGCAGCCTGGTCCAGCGCCTTGGTGGCGGCGCCCAGCGGTACGCCCGGCCGGAGGTTGAAGGAAATCGTGGCCGCATCCAACTGCTGGCTGTGCGGCACGTTCTGCGGGCCGACGGTTTCCTCCCAGACGGCCAGGGAACTCAAGGGCACAGCCTCGCCGGTCACCGGCGACTGCACCCGGATCAGTTCCAGGTCCGCGGGCTGCCGGGCGCGTCCCCCAACCACCTCCGGCACCACGTCATAGGTGTCGTTGTCGGTGTAAAAGGTCACCGCCCGGCCGCCGGAATAGGCCTGCATCAGGGTGGCCAGTATCTGCTGGGAAGTGATCCCGTAATAGGAAGCGCGTTCCCGGATCAGGTGGATGTTCAATTGCGGCATGTTGAGCTTGACGCTGGTCTGGATGCCGTAAAACAGTTTGTCCATGGAAGCCATGCGCGCCTGAAGCTTGCCGGCCACTTCATACAATTCGTCGCGGTCATTGCCCTGCATGGCGAAGGAATACGTGCTGCCTTGCGCGGTGGATTCGCCGCCGGCGCTCAAGTTCATCAGCGGAATCGGCTTGAGGAACACCATGCCCCCGGTCAGCCCGAAAAAGCGCCGGCTTAAATCCCCCAGCACCGCGTCAATCGGCGGGCGAGCGCCTTCCCTGAGCACGACGACCACGTAACCCGTACTTTTATCGGCGCCCGGGGCGGGATTGGCCACGGTGAGCACATTTTCCACGTTGGTGTTGTTCATGACGATCTGCTCAACCTTGCGCTGCAGCGCCAGCATGTCGTCGGACGAGCTGCCCATGGGCGTCATCATCACGCCAAAGGCGCAGCCGCTGTCGCCGGGCGGGATGAAATCCTTGGGCAACAGGTTGAAAATCACGACCGTACCGCCGATGCAGACCGCCCAGACCGCCACGGCTATCCACTTGCGGCGCAGCACCCAGGTCAAGGCCGCGCCGTAATGCCGGGTGGCGGCGCCGATGACGGCGGAGACTGTACGCTGCACGCGGTTTTCGCGGCCGCCGGTGGGCTTCAGAATGCGCGAACACATCATGGGCGTGAGGGTCATGGCCAGGATGGTGGAGCAGACGATCGCGATGATGACCGTCAGCGCGAATTCCTGGAAATTCCGGCCCACCACCCCCGCCATGAACACCAGCGGCACAAAGACGATGATCAGCGCCACGCTGGTGGAAATCACGGTGAAGGTCAGTTCCCCCATGCTGGCGATGGCGGCAGGCACCGGCTTGCGCCCGTCCTCGACATGGCGGATGGTGTTTTCCAGCACGACGATGGCGTCGTCCACCAGGAACCCCACCGACAGCACGATGGCCATCAGCGACAGGTTATCCAGGCTGAAACCGATGCGCCCCATGACAATGAACGCGCCGAGCAACGCCACCGGTATCACCGCCGACGGGATGAAAGTCTCGCGGAGCCGCCCCAGGAAGAGGAAGATGATCAAAACCACCAGGATGATCGCAATGACGATGGTGCTCTGGACGTCGTTGATGGATTCCACGATGGAAATGGAATTATCGAACATGACGTCAATCGAAATGGACTCCGGCAGCTCATCGCGGAGTTGCGCCAGCGTCGCGCGGATGCGCTTGACCACCGCCACCGTATTGGCGCCCGGCGAGCGCGACACCGGCAGGCAGGTGCCGCCTTCCCAGACCCGCCCCTTTTTGACTACGCCGTGGCGCACCGCAATCTTGTCGTTGTCAATGCTGTCCAGGCAGTCCGCCACATCGCGCAGGTAGATCGGGCCGCCTTCGCGCCACGCCACGATCAGCCGGGCATAATCCCGGGCCTGCAAAAGCTGCCCTTTCGGCTCGATGGAAATGGAATGCGCCGCCCCGTCGAGCGTCCCGCCGGGCAACGCGGAAGTGCCGGCTTCCACCGCCGCCTCGATGTCGGCCATGGTCATATTCAACGCCGCCAGTTTTTCCGGATGCGCCTGGATGCGGATGGCGGTTTTGGATCCCCAGGTATCCACCTTGGACACGCCTTCAATCGTGCTCAGGCGTTTGCTGATGTAACGGTAGGCATAATCGTACACCTGGCCCGGGGTCAGCGTGTCGGAGGTGACCATGATGTACATGATCGGCTGGTCGGACGGATTGTTCTTGTCGTAAGTCGGCGGATTCGGCAGGTCGGCGGGCAGCTTGGACTGGGCCGCGGAGATGGCCCGCTGGACATCCGGCGCCAGCAAATCCACGTTCTTGTTCAGGTCAAACGTCAGGGTGATCTTGGTGCTGCCCGGCGTGTTGTCGGAAATGATGGACACCAGGCCATTGATGCTCATCAACTCGTTTTCCAGCGGGCCGGCAACGGAGGAGGCCATGGTCTGGGGGCTGGCGCCGGGGTATAATGCCGAGACGGTCATCACCGGCGAGTCCACATTCGGCAGGCTGCTGACGGGCAGGTTCAGGTAAGCGGCTGCGCCCATGACCAGCAAGACCACCGTCAGCAGGATGGTGGTGATCGGCTTGCGGACAAAAATTTCCGATACGGTCATGGTTTTGCTCCCGGCGGCGCCAGCAGGGAATGCACATTGGCGGGGGGCAATCCGACAATCAAACCGATCTGGCCGGCATCTTCGCCCTGCGCCGCCAGCGCGCGGATCAGCGCCAAAGTATTGGGATTGGCCTGGCGCCGGCGGATATCAATGCGGGCGGCTTCATCCGGCTCGGTTTTCACCTGGACGGCCGCGCCGGGACCCACCCCCAACTGGCCGGCGGTAATCACCACGTCGCCCGCATCGATGCCTTTGGCCGCCACCACGGCCTGGCCGACAATCGGGCCGCGTTCAACCATGCGCACAACCGCCTTGTTGTCCTGGATGACGAAGGCATAAGGCCCATTCTTGCCGTCCGTCACTGCCGATTGAGGCACCAGGACGGCATTGGTCAGGACGCCCAGGATCGGCGAAGCGTAGACAAATTGGCCCGGCCAGAGTTTCCGCGCCGGATTGGGCACGACGGCGCGCAGCGCTATTGTGCCGCTCCGGGTATCCACGGCATTGTCCAGCATTTGCAGCCGACCCTGGTGCAAGCCCGGTTCGCCGCCGGCCGCCTCGGCGACAATCAGCACATCCACCGGCCCGGCGTCCATGGCCTGGCGCACCTTGGGCAAAAAAGCCTCGCTTAACGTGAAATCCAGGTAAAGCGGGTCCAGCGTCCGCAGGTTGACCAGCGTCTGCCCGGCCCCTGGCGCGACGACATTGCCCGGGTCCACCAGCCGTTTGCCGACCCGGCCGGCCACCGGGGCGGCAATGGTGCAGTAATTCAAATTCACCTGCGCCTGGGCATGGGCGGCGCGGTACTGGTCAAGCTGGGCGGCGGCGACTTGCACGTCCGTCGCCAGCTTGTCGTAATCCTCCTGCGCAATCAGCGATTGCTTGAGCAGCTTGCGGTTGCGCTCCAGCGTGGCGCGTTTCTGCGCCAGGGCGGCTTCGGCGGAAGCCACCTGGGCGGCCGCCTGATCCAGCGCGGCCTGGTAAGCGTCCGGCTCGATCCGGAACAGCACCGCCCCCTGTTCCACCGCAGCGCCTTCGGTAAATGGCGCCTCGATGATTTTGCCCGACACTTGCGGCTGGATATCCACGTCATTCAAGGCGCGCAGACGCCCGAACGCTTCCACCATCACCGGCACCGCCGCCCGGGTGGCAGTGGCGGCCGCCACGGGAGTGGGCGGCCGCCCGGCCGGCGGCGGCGCTTTATGGCAGCCGCCCAAAACCAAGGCCGCGGCCAGCAGGCAGGCTGAGATTGTCAACGCACAACGACGCATCATGTACCTCCGGGCAAAAGTTTTTGAAAAGCGGCTTATCCGAGTCTCTTTCAAAGTTTTTTATCCACAGATTACGCAGATTTACGCAGATTATTTTACCTGAACATAATAAAAGAAGCATTATCGCACGAAGTCACCAAGCCACCCAGAAAGAACAAGCAGGAAAACATTGTTCCGTTTAACGGAACTGGAGCCTAACGGCATGTTTTCCTTCTGCATCCGAAATCCACTGCTCCTTCGTGGCTTAGTTTCTTTGTGAGATCACCTTATGACCTGCGCCGGGGCGGCCGGATCGAACTGCAAATCGCCCAGGGCATTGGCCAGTTCCGC
>CAYXEK010000145.1:0-8608 GCA_964463985.1 uncultured Verrucomicrobiota bacterium | reverse complement strand
TTGTGCGCGCGGCGGAAGGTGCTTTGTTGGTGGAATATTCGCGCCTGGCGGCGCCCTTTGACCATTATTTCAACCTGCCGGTGCTGGGTATTGACAACGAACGGCGTGCGAGCTATGCCCGGATTGAAGCGGAGTTGGAACGCTTGATGCGTGAATTTCAAGATGTCCCGGTTTATTTTATCACGCCTTTTCATGCGCCGGTCAGCGACCGCTTCGTTTTCGCCCCGGTGCTGGAAGGCGTCTGGAATTACCGGCGGTTGCGTCAGGCAGGACGCCGGTTGCCGGTGGATGTGCGGCGCAATGACATGGCGCTGGGCATGTATCGCATGCGTCTGGCGGACAAGGCCCCATCCGGCTGCCGCGATTGGTCTGAACCGTACCTCGTCCGGTTCGATGCCGGCAACATGGGCTTGCAGCGGTTCGCCAATCTCCGGTCAAGCCGCTGGCATATGCGGTGCGCGGGGTTGGACGATTTGCGCGCTGTTTGGCCCCGCGCCGCGCCGGGTGAGGAAATGCTGCTGCTGGCCCTGGGCGGGGGAATAGCGCCCGCGGGATCCTGGCAAATGCTGCCGCTGGACGGAGATTGGCGTGTTTTGCGCTTACCGTCCGCCGCGTACTCCGAATTCGCCGGCGCTTCGCTGAATTTAGGCCCGATTGCCAGCTGCACTGCCTGGCGCGGGCCGCTTCTGCTGCGGAATTTGCTGGCAACCGCGCCGGGGGAAATTCTGATCCGCCGGGAAATGCCGCCCATGCAGGCGCGCTGGGCGTGCGGGGGAGCCGCCGTGCTTTTGCCGCGGCCGCCATCGCCGACAGGGCGCCTGCTGTTGCTGGTGCGCGCACCGCCGCAAACCACGCAATTGAATCTTGAAGCGGAGGGCGCCGGCCTCTGGGAAGGCTCGCTGCCTCCCATGGAATGGCAGTGGGTGGTTGCGCCTTTCAGCCGGAATATATCCGAGCCGGAGTGGGTATGGGTGGAAATGAAGGTGCAATCGACCTGGGATTCCGGCGCTGACGGTTTCCCGCCGGACCTTGGCGTATTGGTTGGCGCAATTGCCGTTTTGCCGTAAGACGCAGGGGGGGGCGGGCGAGTTTTTGCTGGCCAATTGGCCGTCAATATGCCATATTCCCACTGGAGAACGTGCCCGGCTCACCGGCGCCGGCGGAGGAATTTCAAATGGATCGCGGGTCATTGAGCAATAAAATTGCCGCCATACTCTTGCGGCGCCAGGCCGTGGATGAGGATGTTTTGAATAAAGCACTGGAAACATCCCAGGCGGAAGACCGCCGTCTCGAGGAATATCTTCTCGCCAATCAGTTGGTTTCAGAAACCAACCTCACGCTGGCTATCGCCGAATATCTGGGCATGCGGCCGATCACCCTCGCGCATTTTATTCCGGATGTCCAGTTGCTGGAATTGGTTCCCGCCGAACGCCTGAAAACCCTGCTGGCGGTCCCTGTCGCCAAAATCGGCCGGGTCTTGACGGTGGCGCTCGGCGATCCTTTTAACATGGGCACCATAGAGGAATTGCAGGCCATCACCGACCTGACCATCGTGCCGCTGGCGGCCGCGGAGAAGGAAGTCAAGGACCTGCTGCAGAAATTTCTGGAGCAGGCTTCGCCGAATCTGGAAGACATATTCAAAAACATGATGGACGGCGAGGATGTCGAAGTCGGGCATGAAAAAAAAGAGGATGTCAGCATTGATGAAATGCTGGAAAGCGCCGAAGGCGCGCCGGTAATCCGCATCGTCAATTCCATCCTGGTGGAGGCGTTGCGACGGCGCGCGAGCGATATCCATATCGAGCCGATGGAACGCGCGCTGCGCCTGCGTTACCGGGTGGATGGCGAGTTGTATGAAGTGCCTAGCCCGCCCAAAAACCTGCAATCGGCCATTACATCCCGCATTAAAATCATGTCGGACATGAACATCGCCGAGCGGCGCATCCCGCAGGATGGACGCTTTAAAATCCGGGCCCTGGGCAAGGAGGTTGATTTGCGCGTCAATCTGCTGCCCATGATTCACGGCGAAAAAATCGTCATGCGCATCCTTGACCGCAGCAACCTGGCGCCCAGCCTCTCGGCCCTGGGCTTGGACCAGAAAGCCTACGAGGCGCTGGTGTATGCCATCAACCAGCCGCATGGCATAATCCTGGTCACCGGGCCGACCGGCAGCGGCAAAACCACGACCTTGTATTCCTGCCTGCAGGATTTGAACAAGCCGAATGTCAACATCGTCACCACCGAGGACCCGGTGGAATACCAATTGGCGGGCATCAACCAGGTGCAGATTAACGATGAGGTCGGCTTGACCTTCGCCAACGCCTTGCGCGCCATTCTGCGACAGGATCCCGACATCGTCATGGTGGGTGAAATCCGCGACCAGGAAACCGCGGCCATTGCCGTCAAGGCGGCTTTAACCGGACACCTGGTTCTGAGCACCCTGCACACCAACGACGCCGCCGGCGCCATCACCCGGATGCGCGACATGGGGTTGGAAGCGTTTTTGCTGGCGTCATCCGTGATCATGTCGCAAGCCCAGCGGTTGTATAAGAAATTGTGCGTGGCCTGCAAAAAACCGGCGGAAATTTCGCCGGACTATCTCCGGATCAACAACCTTGACCCGGCCCTGCTGGAAGGGGCCCAGATTTTTGCTCCGCACGGATGTTCCAAGTGCGCCAACACCGGGTTCAAGGGACGCGGGTCGCTGATGGAAGTCCTGATTGTGGACGATTCCATCCGCCAGTTGATCCTGGCTAACGCCAATTCCGGGGCTTTGACCGAGCAGGCTGTGGCCAACGGCATGATGACCCTGCGGATGGTCGGCCTGGAGAAGGTGAAACAAGGGATTTCCAGCCTGGAAGAAATTTTAAGCGTTACCGGCGGCGGCGGCGAATAAATCGGGGCTGGCCTTCCTTATTCGGCCGGCATCAGAAAGACGGAACATCATGGCTGTAATGAAAAACGAAGTCAGAAAAATGCGCGACAGCGCCGCCGGTTCCCGGAACCCCGGGAGGCCGGGCGGGGATTCTGCGGGGCGGGCGCGGAAGCCACACGGCGGCCCCGCCCGGGTGCCGGGCGCCAAAAAAATACGCAACAAGGAACTGCCGCCCTTTTCACGCCAGCTATCCGCCATGCTGCTGGCGGGGATGCCCCTGATACAGTCGCTGGACGCGCTGGAGGACCAGACGATTGATAAAAACATGAAAATGGTGATTTTAGGGTTGAAAAATCACCTGCAGGCCGGCTCGTCTTTTGCGGAATCGCTGGGACATTACCCGTCAGTGTTTGATCAATTGTATGTCAACATGATCCGGGCCGGCGAATCCGGCGGGCAGTTGGGCGAAACCGCCGCCCGCCTGGCGTCTTTCCTGGAAGCTTCGGCCAAACTGGCGCGCAAGGTCAAATCCGCCATGAGTTATCCGGTGATTGTGCTCTGCATTGCCCTGGGCATCGCCACCGCCATGATTTTGTTCATTGTGCCGGTATTCGCGGAAATGTTTGCCGAATTCGGCGCGGAATTGCCCGGACTGACCCAGACGATGGTGGATTTAAGCGATGTCATGCGCAATTACGGCATTTACCTGGTACTGGCGTTGGCGGCGGGCGTGTTTGCTTTCCGCAAATGGGCCAAGACGCCCGCCGGCGCATACCAGTTGTCTTCATTCGCCTTGCAATTTCCTGTTATCGGCGAATTGAACCGCAAGGTGGCCACCAGCCGCTTTGCCCGCACTTTCGCGCAACTGCTGCGCAGCGGCGTGCCGATTCTCAGCGCCCTGGAAATTGTTTCCGGCGCCACAGGCAACAAAGTCTTTGAAAAAGTCGTGCTGCAGGCGCGTTACACCGTCGAACAGGGCGATCCGCTTTCCTCGGCCTTGATCAAGCAGCGCTGTTTCCCCAAGCTGCTGGTGCACATGCTGGCGGCCGGGGAAAAAACCGGCAAGATTGACGAAATGATGCAGAATATCGCCGATTTTTACGATGACGAAGTGGAAGCCATGTTGGACAGCCTGACCGCCATGATCGAGCCGCTATTGATGATTTTTCTGGGGGTGGTCATCGGCGGGATCGTCATTTCCATGTTCCTGCCGATTTTCAAAATGGGTGAAATTGTCGGCATGTAAGGCCGGGAGGAGCGGGGCATGAGTTGCATTTTCGGTCCGGTCCCTTCCCGGCGGTTGGGGCGTTCGCTGGGAATTGACCTGGCGCCTTACAAGACCTGCAATTACGATTGTGTTTATTGCCAGTTGGGCCGGACCGTAAGCCATACGGCCGTACGCCGGATGTGGCGGGATCCGGCCGGTATTCTGCGAGAACTGGAACCACATTTGGCCAGCACGCCGGATTATATCACCCTGGGCGGCTCCGGCGAACCGACGCTGCACGCCGGGCTGGACGAGTTAATCTCCGGCATCAAGCGCTTGACGGATATTCCGGTGGCGGTGATTACCAACGGCTCCTTGCTCTGGCGGCCGGATGTCCGGAGCGAACTGCTGGCGGCGGACCTGGTTGCGCCTTCGCTGGATGCCGGCGATGCCGAAACTTTCCAGCGCATCAACCGCCCCGCTGCCGGGACCGATTTTGAAACCATGGCCCGGGGGCTGGTTGATTTCCGCCGGACTTATCGCGGACAATATTGGCTGGAAATCTTCCTGGTGCGGAACCTCAACGACCATCCCGCCAGCCTGGCCGCTTTGCGCGCCTGGGCGGAACGGATCGCCCCGGACCGCGTACAGCTCAATACCGTCGCCCGCCCGCCCGCGGAAGCTGGTCTGTTGCCGGTGCCGCCGGAGCGCCTGGCGGAAATTGCACTCGGATTCCGCCCGCACGCCGAGGTCATTGCCGACTACCATCCCCAGTCAACCCCGGTATCCGGCGCCGCGGATGGCGCTGAAATCCTGGCCATGCTGCAAAGGCATCCCGGCACGGCGGAAGACGTAGCCGCCGGCTTGGGTCTGGCAATGCCGTCGGCTGAACGCATCCTGGAACAAATGCGCCAGGCTGGCCGGCTGGCTGTGCGCGAATGCGACGGGCGGCGGTTTTACACCGCGCCGGACGGCGGCGGCCATGACTGATTCCCGCGTGGTGCTGTTGAAAATCATGGCCATGTTTCTGGTCATGGCCGTCGGATGGTGGGCGCGCCGACAGGCTTATATCAATGCCGCCGCGGTGCGCATCCTGAGCCGCCTGGTGGTGGACCTGGTATTTCCCTGCCTGGTGCTGACCCAGATGCTGCGCACGGTGGACGCCGGGGCCTTGCGCCATGGCTGGTTTGTGCCGCTGCTGGGCGGCGGAGTCATGTTGACCGCAATGCTGGCAGGCTGGATGGTGCTGCCGTGGTTTTGTCCGCGGCAGCGGCTGCCGACAGCGGTTTTTCTGGCGGGCTTGCCGAACTGGATTTTTCTGCCGCTGCCGATCGCGGAGGCTTTGTTCGGCGATGCCGGTGTGCGCGATGTCCTCCTCTTCAATGTGGGCGCGCAGTTAACCCTTTGGTCGCTGGGAGTCTGGACATTGCAGGGCGCGGCGCCCAACCTGCGGGCGTTGATAAATCTTGCGCGGAACCCCGGGTTGATCGCCACGGCTGCCGGCATTGCCCTGGCGTTGATCTGGCCGGCGGCGCGCAACCTGGAAACTGCCGGCGCCATGGATGTCCCGCCGTCGCTGTTTGCCGCCGCCGCCGCAACGCAGGCCCTGGGCATGCTGGGCAGCCTGACAATTCCCCTTTCGCTGCTGCTTACCGGCGCGCAATTGGGCGCACGGGCGGCGGAAGGAGCCGCTTCGCCGTTGCGGGAACTGGCGGCCGTGCTGGCCGTGCGCCTGATCTGCGCGCCCTGCCTGGCGGCCGCGGGAGGCTGGTTGCTGGCGCGCCTGGGTTTTCCAATTCCGGAGGACGCGCGGCGTACCTGCTATTTGATCGCCGCCATGCCGGTGGCGATCAGCGCCAGCATCATGGCCGAACGTTTTAACGGCGATCATCTGCTGAGCGCGCGGGCAATTTTCTGGTCAACTGTTTTGAGCATGCTGACCGTGCCGGCTTTTTATTGGCTGGCGCGGCATTGGGGGTGGTAAATGCCGCATGGAATCGGATTCTGGCTGGCGGGATTGTCGGCCGGCCTGCTGGCGGGGCTGGCCAAGACCGGCGTGCCGGGCATGGGCGTGCTGGCGGTGGCATTACTGGCGGAAATTCTGCCAGCCCGCATGGCGGTGGGCGCGTTGCTTCCGCTGCTGATCATGGGGGATTTGTTTGCTCTTGGCTATTACCGCCGCAACGCGGACTGGCCGCGTTTATGGGCGTTGTTTCCCTGCGTGGTTCTGGGCATTGCCGCCGGGTATGTTTTCCTGCGCGCGGTCAATGATGCGCAATTGAAGTTTCTGCTCGGGACGCTGATCCTGGCGTTGACGGCGATGGAGTGGGGGCGTCAAACTTTGGGCTGGAACAAATTTCCCCGGCGCCCCTGGTTCACATTCGGCATGGGCGCGCTGGCAGGTTTCGCCACCACCGTCGGTAATGTCGCCGGCCCCATCATGAACATTTACCTGTTGAGCCGCGGTTTCGACAAGTTGCGGTTTATGGGCACGGCGGCCTGGTATTTTTTTATTTTCAACTGTTTGAAAGTTCCGCTATATTTGCAACTGGGCATGATTGACCGCGGAACCTTGCTCTTTGCGCTGGCTTGTGCGCCGGCGGTGGCGGCGGGAGCCTTGGCGGGGCGGGCGTTGTTAAACCGACTTTCGCCGGTGTTTTTCCGGCGCATGGTGCTGGCCCTGGCGCTGGCGGCGGCTTTGCGCCTGATCTTGAGTTGAACCTGGACCGGAGCTTGGTTTTGAAAATGACCGACTACATGGCCATTAACGCCGGGCGGGAGCCGTCAGGCGGCGCAGCGATTGCGCCGGTCTTGCTGCTGGCGCGGGGGTTCGCCGCCTTGGCCTGGGGCGTCCTGGCGACCGCGGCGCTGCATGGCGCCCGTGTTTTTTTCTCCTTGGAAATTCTGCATATTCAGTTGCCGGCTTATGTCCTGGGCACGCTGCTGACGGGTTGGGGCCTGATATGTCTTTATGAATATGTGGAATTGTCGGGCGGCGACCTGCGTTCGATCCGCGCGGCGGGCTTGATGCTGGCGGCGCAATTGTACATGGCCCCATTTGCGGTCTGGCATAAGGCGCGGCCGCTGGATCAGTTTATTCTGGGCAACTTCACGGCCCTTACGGTGGCGCTGCTGATGACGATGTTGTTGTTGAACCTTGTGGCCGCCCAGTTGCTGCATCGCCTGGATTGTGCCGCCGCCAGCCGCTGGGCGGCGGCGCAATCCGGAGCTATCCTGTGTTACGGCGCGGGCTTGCTGGCGCTGATCGTCAGGGCCGCCGTGGGAGCGGCGCCGGCCGCCGGCTGGCCGGACATGCCGGCAATCAATAGGACATGGGGCGCGTGGGGCGTATCGGCCGCGGCGCTGGGAACCATGCTGATCTGCCGTCATGGCCGCGCTAAAGCGCTGGCCAGGATTGTCGCGCTTGAGCCGGGCGAAATACCGCCGGACGCAGCGGAGGAGGATGCATGATTCCAGGTGTTTTCCGGCAGTTTTCCGGGGCGGCGCTTTATACCGTCAAGGTGGCCGCCCGCCGTCCCTTGTGCCTGCTGCTGGTCATGATGACGCTGGCATTGATGCTGTTGCTGCCTTCCATTGTGGCTTTTAACCTGGGCGAGGAAAACCGCTTGACGCGCGATGGCTCGCTGGCGCTGTTTGCCGTCAGCGGGACGTTTCTGGCCCTGGCATCTCCGGCGGCCGCGGCTTATGAGCCGGCTTCCGCAGGTGTGCTGGCGTTGAACATGTGCTCGCCTGCCGGGCGGACAGTACTGTTGTTCGGACGCTATGCCGGGTTGGCGGCTTTAATGGTTTGGCACGGCTTGCTGGCCATGGCGGGCGTTTTGCTCTCCGAACGCATTGCCCTGCCGGCGCCGCGGTTTGACGCAACTATAATGCTGGTGGTTGTCGCCGCCGCGGTGGGCGCGGCCATCTGCGCCGCCTGGCTGAATTTCCGCGGAAGGGCGTCATTTTCAGGCGCGGCGATGGCGGCGCTGTTCCCCGCCATGCTGCTGGCGCTGGCGGTTGCGGGATGCATCCACCCCGCCGGCGGTTGGTGCCGTTTTGGCCGATTCCTGGATTGGAGGCTGCTGCCGGCTGGCGGCTTGATTACGCTGGCTTTGCTGGTCATGGCGGCATTGGCCTTGCTGTTGACCGTGCGTTGGCCTTTGCATCTGGCAACCGCGGCATACATGGGCGCATTGGCGGCCGGCGCGCTGGTGGATTTCCTGGCGCAGCGCGCCCCGGCCGGATCCGCGCTGTCCGTGTTGGTGCGCGTTTTGCCGGCCTGGCAGGATTTCTGGGCGGTGGAAGCGCTGGCTGGCGGCGGACGGCTTGACGGCGCGTATTGCGCCGCGGCGGCGGTCTACGCCGGTCTGTATATCGCGGCCCTGTTGTGCGGCGCGCTATGCCTGTTCTGGCGCTGGGAACCGCGCTGAAGCGCGGCCACCTCAAGGACCGTCCACGCGGAATCTGCCGACCATCGGGATTGATCCCCGCTTTTTGCTTGACCGGGACGGCCGGAAAAGGCA
>CAYXEK010000144.1:0-8654 GCA_964463985.1 uncultured Verrucomicrobiota bacterium | reverse complement strand
AAAAAACATGCAAAATTTTAATTGATCCGGAACAGAATTTGCTTGCATTATGCGCCTCCATATCGGAAAATTCGCGCTTGAAGGCTCATAGCGCCGGTCAGGCGCCGCGATATGAGCGCACGCCGGCATCGTTTGGTGTAAGTTGTTGTTTTGGGCTAACTTGCAAATTACGGTTTTGTTGATAAGCCATGAAAAATATTATGCTTAAGAACTTCTCCCGTGCGCCGTCAAGGTGTCTTTTTGCGTTGGCAGCCCTGTGCGTTGCCGGCGTGGTGGCCGGTCGGTCGGATGCGGTTGCGGCGCAGGATGCGGGTTTCGGCAAGCAGGCGACGCCGGCCTGGATCAGGGTGGACCCGCACAGTCTCTCCCAGACGGTGGACGTTGGCGCCAATCCGGTCAAGATGGAATTCAAGGTATGGAACGGCGGCCCATTGCCGCGCAGCCAGATGAATTACACCATTACCCGCGACGCCTGGTGGATTCGCGACATGGTCAGCGGTTCAACCTTCGGCGATGAAACCAACACGGTGGAAGTGCTTTTCAACGACATGACCACCTTCTCCACGGGCGTTTACGCGGGCGTGATTACGGTCGTCGGCCAGGATTCGGAACTTTCGAATCCGCCTACGACCCAGCAGATTGACGTGGCGATTTCCATCGTGGCCTTGCCGGCGCCGGCCTGGGTCGCGGCCAGCGACGGCGAATACGACAACAAGGTGGCGGTGGACTGGGCGCCGGTGGCGCCGTTCCCGGGCGGCTCGCGCTATTACGAGGTGTGGCGCGGCAACACCCGCGATTTCAACGAGCAGTTTGTCATGCGGATTGCCGGGGGCCTGGAAACCAACACTTTCAGCGACTCCTCGGCCCTGGCGGGCGAGATCTACTATTACTGGGTCCGGGCGGTCAACGGGTACGGCGGGGCCGGCGTGTTAAGCCCCTATGACATCGGTTACCGCGCCCTGGGTTATCCGGAGGGCATCTGGGCGTCGGAGGGAACTTATTTCAACAAGGTGCATGTGCGCTGGGTGGGAGTTGACGGCGCGCAGGTGTATGAAATCTGGCGCGCCGATCCGTCGTGGAAACTGGTGCAGACGACCGAGGCGCTGGAATACGATGACTTCACGGTCGCCGAAGGCGTGCGTTACCAGTACAAGGTGCGCGCCTTGAAAAACGGTTCGGTGATTCAACCGGGCGAATACAGCCGGGCGGTATACGGCTACGTGTTGAGCCGGCCTTCCGGCCTGGCGGCCACCCTGGGCAGCCTGGTCGGCAAAGTGCGCCTGAGTTGGACGGCCGGCTGGGGCGCGGCGGAATATGACATCTGGCGGCTGCGCGGCGCGGTCTATGAACGGATCGGCTCCACCACGGGGTTGACTTATGACGACTCCGATGTCGAGCCCGGCGTGCAATATACTTACAAGGTAAAAGGCCGCAATTCCTCCGGCGCCACGGAATTCAGCGAATCGGCCACAGGGTATGCCGGCTCCGTCAGCGGGGACATCAAAATCTGGCAGGCGGTGCTGCTGCCGCGCAACTTGCGGCCGGAGACGTCGCCGCGCGTGCTTTCCATGCGGGTCGCCAATCTGGGCGGGTCGCCGCTGGCCGGCGACAACGGCAAGGTGGCGGTGAGATATTACGCTTATCGTTATGCCACCGACAGCACAACCTACCTGGGCAGCATGGCCGTCAATCTGACGCTGGCGCCCGGCGCATCGCAGGTCTTGAGTTTGCCGGGCAGTTTTGTCCGGATGAACTTGCCGGAAGACGAGTATTCCGTCTGGACCCAGGTTTTACCGGTATGGCCCTCGCAGTTGTCGGACACCAACATGTTGAACAATACCGCGACGGTGCACGGCAGCATAAATATTGATTCGCTGGCTTCGCCCGGATACTGGGGTTTTAACGATTATGACGGCGACGGCATAACCGACATGGCGCTGGATATCGGCGGCGCCTGGTATGCGCGCACGGTGGATGCCCGGCAACTGGGCTGGGCGGTGCAGTTCGGCGCCGGGTTAGCTCCGGTTTACGGCTTTGACATGGACGGCGACTACCGCGGGGAGCCGATGGTGTTTCGCGACGGCGACTGGCAGGCGATGCTCTCGGCTTCGGGCTATGCCGCCGGCTCGATTGCGGCGGATGCGCCCGGCAGCCTTGCGCTGCCCGGCGATTTTACCGGCAATGGTCTCGGCAACCTGGCGGTTTATTTCCCGGAAGACGGACGCTGGTGCATCGTGGACGATGCGTTGGTTCCACTGATCTGGAACGAAGTGTTTGGCGGCCCGGACATGCGGGCTGTGCCGGGCGATTACGATGGCGATGGCGTATGGGATTTGACTGTGTACCAGGAGGATTCCGGGTGGTGGTACAGCCGCCGCCTGGATGGCGCCTTGCTTCTCTGGGAACGCGCCTGGGGCGGCCCGGGCTACCAGCCGGTGATGGGCGATTACGACGGCGACGGCGTGTTTGATCTGGCGGTCTATCGCGAATCCACGGCCACCTGGCACATTCAGACGGTGGCGGGCGTGGAAATCGTCCGGAATTACCGTTGGGGCGGCAATGGTTGGACGCCGGTGCCCGGCGATTACGACGGCGACGGCTGCTGGGATTTGGCAATTTACGAACGCGCCACCGGCAATTGGCAGGTGCGTTCGCTGACGCGCGGCGTAATTCTTGGCAAAACCTTGTGGGGGACGCCGGGATATCTGCCGGTCGGGGCGGAATAACCATGTTCATCAGCCTATGACCGGTTTCATTCTCCGCCGCGTATTGCAGATGATCCCCACGGTGCTCGGGGTGGTCATCATCACCTTCATCCTTTTCAACGTTGTCGGCGGCAGTCCGGCCGCCATGACGCTGGGGAAAAACATTTCGCCCAAGGCCCTGGAGGATTTTGACGAGCAGCGCGGCTTCAACAAGCCGCTGCTGTGGGGACGCTGGTCCGGTACCCGCGCCTATCCCGAGACGGATTTTAGCCAGCATGCCGGCGCCTGGCGCGCCGTGCCGGAGGTTGCGCATCAACCGCCGTCCGCCGGAGCGCCGGGCTTGATCCGGCTGGCGCCGGGGCGGACGGCCGCCATTCCCATGAACTTTGCGCCGCCGGCAGGCGGCGTCCTGCGCTGGAAGCTGCGTTATCGCCTGGCGGCGGGCCAGGCGGTACTGCTGGCGGCGCCAGGGGACGATGTCTCCGCGCCCGCGGCGCTGGGCGAGTTGCCTGCCGCCAGGGAATGGACAACGCGCGCGTTGGTCTTCACCAATCCCGCCCCGCCGTCCGTCTGCCTGCTGCGGGCGGCGGACGCTCCCCTGGAAATCGCCGAACTGCGCCTGCAGCGGGCCAACCGCGGCTGGCTGGACTCGCAGTTTTTCTTTTATCTCCGGCAGCTGGCGCGCCTGGATTTTGGCGTTTCAACTTATTCCAACCAGCGGGTGACGCGGATGCTGCGCGACGGCATTTGGCCGTCGCTGACCCTGACCGTGCCGATTTTCTGCGGCACTTTGCTGGCGTCAATCCTGACCGCGCTGGTCTGCGCGTTTTTCCGCGATACCTGGCTGGATCGCGGAGTAGTGGTGGCGGCGGTGATGCTGATGAGCCTGAACTACCTGGTCTGGATTATTTTCGGGCAGTACCTGCTGGCGTACCGCGCGCGCTGGTTTCCAATCTGGGGTTACGAATCCTGGTATTACCTGGCGCTGCCGGTGATTATCGGGATCGTGAGCGGGTTGGGCGAAAACATCCGGTTTTACCGGACCATAATGCTGGACGAACTTTACCGGGATTACGTCCGCACGGCCTTCGCCAAGGGCGTCAGCCGGCGCGGCGTGCTTTTCCGGCATGTGTTGAAAAACGCCATGATTCCCATCCTGACCAACGTGGTGATTGCCATCCCGTTTCTTTACACCGGCAGCCTGTTGCTGGAGGGATTTTTCGGCATTCCCGGCCTGGGCGGCATGAGCATCAACGCCTTGAATTTCGCCGATGTGGACGTGGTGCGCGCGGTGGTGTTCATCGGCGCGGTGTTGTACGTAATCGCGAATCTGATGACGGATATCGCCTATGCCCTGGTGGATCCGCGCGTCAAGTTAAATTAATGCGATATGAGTTGCTTGCATAAGTGTTCAGTATTCGGTTGTTTGATCCCATGCTGTATGCAATCATTCGTAATTCTGACTCCTGACTACTGAATTCTTTCAAAACGTGAGTTTTGAAATCAGCTTGATATGCATGATACGGAACAATCTTTGGAGCAGCCCGCGTCGCTCTGGCGCGATGCCTGGCGGCGTCTGCGCTGCCGGCGCCTGGCCCGGTGGTCGCTGGCGGTGGTCATGGGCTACGCAGCGCTGGCGGTTTACGGCGAAGCGGTTTACCGTTTTTACCGCTGGCGCGACTTGACGCCGCCGTATCAGGCCGTGGCCCTGGAGCGGGCGTACCTGCCGCCCAGCGTGTGCCGCCGCCCGTGGGCGCCGCCGCCGGCGCCCGGCGAAGTCCGGCCGCTCTGGCGCGCGCCCCTGCTGGCGGCGCGGCACTTGCTGCGGCACCCCCTGGGCACGGACAACCTGGGCCGCGATGTTTTGCAGCGGATCGTCCAGGGCGCGCGCATCGCCTTCCTGGTGGGAATTATTACTTCCTGCATCGCCATTCCCATCGGCGTGCTGCTCGGCAGCCTGGCCGGGTATTTCGGCGGGCGGGTGGACGATTTCATCGTCTGGATTTATTCCACTTTCGCATCCATACCCGGCTTGCTGTTCATCCTGGCGATTGCCATGGTGGCGGGCCGCGGCCTGGCCGGGGTCTACCTCGGCATCGGTTTGACCACCTGGGTGGGCCTGTCGCGGCTGATCCGCGGCGAAGTGCTCAAACACAAAACCCGGCCTTACGTCCTGGCGGCGCAGGCCCTGGGGATGAGCCATGCGCGGATCATGTTCCGCCATATCCTGCCCAATATTTTCCATGTGGTCATCATTACCTTTTCGCTGCGGTTTCCCGCCGCGGTCTCCACGGAGGTTTTCATGAGTTTCCTGGGCATCGGCGTCCAGGGCGAGCCGTCCTGGGGCATCATGATCAGCAACGCGCGGCTGCGGCTCTGGCAGGGAATGTGGTGGGAACTGACGTTTGTCACGCTGGCGATTTTCCTGATTGTGCTGGCGTTCAATCTGCTGGGCGACGCCCTGCGTGACGCGCTCGATCCGCGCCTGCGTTCGGCGGAATGAGAGAATTTAATGGAGGAGCGAGTTGTTGTGGCTGAGCGCCTGAAAACGAGTATCGCTGCCGTTTTGTTCGACTTCGACGGCACGCTGACGCGCCCGGGCGGCATTGATTATGCCGCCATCAAGCGCGCCATCGGCTGTCCCCCGGGAATCGCCATCCTGGAATTCCTGGACCAATTGACGGAGAACCCCCGCCGGGAGTCGCAGGCGGTGCTGGAGCGTTACGAGGCCGAGGCGGCCGCCGCCGCCCAGCCCAACGAAGGTGCGGAAGATTTGATTTGCTGGATGCGCGCCCGCGGCATCCCCATGGGATTGCTGACGCGCAACAGCCGGAATTCCGTGTGCGCCGCGCTGGCCAACTTTGAGCGCGTGGCGCTGGAGGATTTTGCGGTGGTGATCACGCGCGCCGATGTGGCGCGGCCCAAGCCTCACCCGGAAGGCGTGCGCCTGGCCGCGGAGCGATTGCGCCTGTCCGCGGCGGAACTGGCGGTCGTGGGCGATTACCGTTACGACATCGAAGCCGGCCGGCAGGCCGGCGCCCTGACTTTTTTCCTGACCAACGGTTCGCCGCCGCCGCCCGATCTGGCCGCGGACGTGTTCCTGCAATCGCTGCATGAATTGCCCGCGCTGCTGGCCGGCGCTTGCGGAGCCCCATGAATCAAGGCAAATCAAAACCCGGCGCAGGGCCCTTGCTGGCCGTGGAGGACTTGCGGGTGTATTTCCGCGCAGCAGGATATCCGATCCGGGCGGTGGACGGGGCATCCTTCGCAGTGGCGGCCGGCGAAACTGTGGCGCTGGTCGGCGAGAGCGGATCGGGCAAGAGCGTCACGGCCCTTTCGCTGGCGCGGTTGGTGGGCGGCGCGGGCTACATTGCCGGCGGCCGCGTGGTTTTTGACGGGCAGGACCTGACCGGGCTGCCGCTGCGCGATTTGATGCGTCTGCGCGGCGCGGCGATATCGTACGTATTCCAGGAACCGTCCAGTTCGCTTAATCCGGTGTTCCGCGCCGGCTGGCAGGTGGCGGAAGCGTTGCGCCTGCACCGGCATGCAGTGCACGCGCGGGAAGAAGTGCTGCGCCTTTTCCAGATGGTCGGGCTGGCGGACCCGGAACGCTGCTGGCGCGCTTATCCGCACGAGCTGAGCGGCGGCATGCAGCAGCGGGTGATGATTGCCATGGCGCTGGCGTGCCGGCCGCGCCTGCTGGTGGCGGATGAGCCGACCACGGCGCTGGATGTGACCGTGCAGGCCCAGATTCTGGATTTGCTGGTGCGCCTGCAGGCGGAACTGGGGATGGCGGTGTTGTTGATCACGCATAACCTGGGCTTGGTGGCCGGGGTGGCGGCGCGGGTGAATGTCATGTACGCCGGGCGGATCGTGGAAACGGGGCCGACGGAAGCGGTTTTGCGCACGCCGGCGCATCCTTATACCCGCGGCCTGCTCGCCGCGGTGCCGCGTTTGGGCGACGCCGGTGTCGAATTGGCGGGCATACCCGGCACGGTGCCGCACCCGGCGCGTCTGCCTGACGGTTGCAAATTTCATCCGCGTTGTCCGCGGGCGCGGCCCGCCTGCCGGACAAACGAGCCGGAATTAACCGCGGCGGGGGAAGGACACTGGGTGCGATGCCCTTATTGGAAATAAATAACTTGCAGGTGCGTTATCCCGCCGGCCGCCGCCGCTGGATCATGGCGGTGGATGAAGTTTCGCTGGCGGTGGGCGCGGGCGAAAGCGTCGGCCTGGTCGGCGAAAGCGGCTGCGGCAAGAGCACTCTGGGCAATGCCGCGCTGCGGCTGGCGCCCGTCAGCGGCGGCGCGGTGGCCTTTGACGGCCTGTCAGTGCCCAACCTGCGCGGACGCGCGCTCCAATCATTCCGGCAGCGGGCGCAGATGATTTTCCAGGACCCTTACGGATCGCTGAATCCGCGCATGACTGTCGGCGCGGCGTTGGACGAAGTATTGGCGGTGCACCGCCGTGGCCGCCGCCGCGACCGCCGGGAACGGGTGGCGGAATTGCTGCGGCAGACCGGGCTGGAACCGGATTACGTCCGGCGCTATCCCCACGAATTAAGCGGCGGACAAAGGCAGCGGGTAGGGATCGCCCGGGCCCTGGCGCTGGGTCCGGAATTGATTGTAGCCGATGAGCCGGTATCGGCCCTGGACGTTTCCGTGCAGGCGCAAATTTTGCGTCTGATGCGCGATTTGCAGCGCTCCGCCGGGCTGGCCTGGTTGTTCATTGCGCATGACCTGGCGGTGGTAAATTACATGTGCCGGCGGGTGTACGTCATGTATTTCGGCCGGATCATGGAATCCGGCCCCGCCGATGGTCTGTTCCGCAATCCGGCTCATCCTTATACCGAAGCGCTGCTGGCGGCCGTGCCGGTTTTGGACCGCGCGGCCGGAGTCGCCCGCTTCCCCCGCCGGGTGCCGCAAGGTGAAACGCCGGCCGCCGGGGCCGCGATCGCCGGTTGTCCGTTTCATCCGCGCTGCCCGTACGCCATTGATATCTGCCGCGCGCAATTGCCGCCGTTGAAAGAATTGGCGCCCGGCCGCTGGTGCCGGTGCCACCTGGCCGAGGCGCGCTGGCGGGATGCTGATAACCGTAACGTCCGCGCCGTTTCCGTTGACCTGGCCGGAACAAAATGATACATTTCATCCAAACCATACGTACTGGCCTGTAAGCCGGCCGGGCAGCCGGGCATAGGGAATGCTGCTGTTTTTTTATGCTTTTTCCCACAATTGATTTTGCCTTGTTTTTTCTGGTAGTCTTTGCCCTGGGATGGTTGCTGCGCGGGCGCGCCCTGGTCTGGAAATGGTGCATGCTGGCCGCCAGCTATTTTTTTTACGGCTACTGGGATTGGCGTTTTGTCGGATTGCTGGTGGGGTCCAGCCTGGCCAATCATCTGCTGGCGTTGTGGATCAGCCGGGCGCGCCGGGCCGGCGCGCGGCGCCTGGCGCTCGCCGCGGCGGTAATGCTCAACCTGGGCGTGCTGGTGTTTTTCAAGTACGCCGCCTTTTTCGCGCAGCAGGCGTTTTGGGTGATGCACCGCTTTTCCGCCAATGCCAGCGTGGAGTCATGGCTTCCGGTTTTCAACTATCTCGGCAGCATCATTCTGCCGGTTGGCATATCGTTTTTCACGTTCCAGGCCTTGAGTTATGTGATTGACGTTTACCGCCGGCAGATGGAGCCGGCGGGCTGCTGGATGGACTTCGCGTTGTACCTGGCGTTTTTTCCGCAACTGGTCGCCGGGCCGATCGTTCGCGCCCGCGACTTGATCGGGCAGTTGGCCGTGCCGCTGACGCCGCGCCGCCTGGACATCGGCCGCGCCGCGCCGATGATTCTGGGCGGGCTGTTCAAGAAAATCGTGGTGGCCAATTACCTGGCTGAAAAAATTGTGGACCCGGTGTTTGCGCGGCCGGATTTGTACGGCGCCTGGGATGCCGTTGCGGCGGTGTA
>CAYXEK010000143.1:3426-8679 GCA_964463985.1 uncultured Verrucomicrobiota bacterium | reverse complement strand
CCAGCACCGGAGTCTGGCGGATACTGCTGTCATCCACCGGCTACCAGCAGTACGCCACCGCCACCTGGCGCGGCAATTGAAGGGAGGGCGAAGCTGTGCTGAGCCGTTTTGATTAGCGGGGATGTATGAAAGGCTCACCACTGGTTCGCCCCCCATGGGAAAACAATGATAGGCCGCTGCATGAGATCATTCCCCGCAGGTGCGCGCGCATATTCTCAAACGAACAATGCGAATTGCGGGCCTTGTATTTCAGGGTCACATGCTCCCGCGCGTACTGGCCGGCCTTGTCGTTAAAGGTGCCGCGGGAGGTGACCAACTGGCCCCAGTTGCCGAAACTCCAACCGGTAAGGTCCTTGCCTTCGGATAGGTTTTGACGCCATTCTTCCGGAAAGAACGCCAGCCAGCGCGGATGATCGTTCAGCCAGGTGCTGGTGTAAAGCGTGGCATAACCGTAAGCTTTTGCGCTCCGATCCATCAAATCCATAAAACACTCCGGTAAATGCCGCGGATCATCGTAAATAGAGCGGGGAGCGAGCGCGTTGGCAATGTGGAAACAGCACCAGTGCGGCGGCAATTTTGGACTCGGCGGATCGTACTTCAAGCTGCCCGCGTTCCATTCCGGCGGCAGGTAACCGGGCATGCCGACGCTTTTGGGATAAAATTCATCCGCGCGCGCCATGGCCAGATCGCGGATATAAGCATACATCCGTTCCTCGAATTCCGCCGGCGGCAGACCGCCGAGTTCATTCGCGCGGGCGACAATCGGCCGGCAATCCGGATTGTCCCATTTGGTCTGATAATCCCGGTAATTCAACGCATGGAAAAACAGGGGCGTGCGGTCGCGCGCCAATTCGCCGACCGAACTCTCCGGGATTTTGTCTTTCAGCCGGCGCGCGAAAAAAAACGACAGGCGCGACATCTTTTCGACATATTCACGGTGTTCATCCAGGGTCTTCAAGGCCGGTTCGTACATATTGCTCCCCATGCTGGCCAAAATGCCGCAGACGAACATTCCAATTTCAATGCACGTAATGCGTTGACTTTGTGCCGCATGCAATCATGGTAAATTCCGCTTTCGGAATACGGCGTTCATTCAAAACGTTAGTTTTGAAATTTGCCTGTTGCCTGATTGAATTCTACACCAATCCAAGATACAGTAAAGGGCATATTTGGCCACAGGCAAGTCGGATGACCTGACGGCCGCCTTCAAAATCACCGTGCATATTGAAACTCTGTTGGGGCTGATGTATGCCCCCGGGCGGAACCCAGACCATGGCCGGGAAAAACCGCCCGGCCTGGCGCCGGCTGCCGCTGGAAATGGCCGCGCATCCTGAAGGACCTCGGATAGCGCAATAAACCTGGCGCTTTTCTCGAGATTTTTCAAACATCGCAGATAGTGCTTGATGTTAAGATGCCAGAACATTAGTATATATGGCGAACTTTATCAACTTTCGCGCCAAAAGGAGAAACCCATGCCCTGGATCAAAACGGACGCCTGCACAGGATGCGGCATATGCGTTGATGCATGCCCCGCCGGCGCAATCCGCATGGAGTCGCACAAGGCTTCCATCTTCGACAAAGAATGCATTCGGTGCGGCCAATGCCACGACCTGTGCCCGCAAAACGCCGTGCGCCATGACAGCGAAAGAATTCCCATGGACGTGGCGGCCAACGTCACATGGACAAAAAACCTGCTCGCGCATTTCGACTCTCCCGAAGAAAAACGCAGCCTGATCGATCGCATGAAACGTTATTTTAACAAGGAACGCAAAGTCGCGGAGCAGAGCATGGAGCAAATGGATCGGCTTTTGTCTGAAATCTGATTGTCTGCCCTACACCGCAATTCCAATATTCTGGAGTATTGCATGCAGAAAGTTAAAAACGTGGTTGTTATCGGATGTTCCGGCACCGGGGCGCTTGCGGCTGTGACATTGAAAAAGCTGCGCCCGGACATCAATGTAACCGTCATCCGCGAACCGGACGAAAAAGGATTGCTGACCCGCTGCGCGACGCCCTACATCTGCTGCGGCGACGTCATGGTCCATCCCTCATATAAAAACGACTCCATGTTCACCAAACCAGGCATCGCCCTGGTCAACTCCAAGGCCGTCGCGCTTGACAAATCCGCGCGCAAAGTAACCACGGCGGACGGCCGGGATTACGCTTACGACATCCTCGTGCTGGCCACCGGCGCCAATCCCGTCTTGCCGCCGATTGACGGCATCCGGCTGCCGGGAGTTTTTGCGCTGCGCAAAAGCGGCGACGCCACCGCCATTCTGAATTGGATGAACACCAATCGCGTTCAAAGCGCCGTTATGCTGGGCGCCGGGCCGATCGGCGTGGAAATCGCGTACCTGGCCGCGCGCCACGGAATAAAGATATATATAGTGGAAATGCTTGGACATATCCTGGCGAAAGCCATTGATCCTGACATGAGCGCCGACGTCGAAGCATACATGCAAAGCCACAACATCGAATTGTGTTTGAATCAGCGCCTTGGTAAAATCACCGGCGCCCACGGAGTCGAGGAAGCGGTGTTGAAGTCCGGCGAACGCATTCAATGCCAGATGGTACTGGTTTCGACCGGCGTCAAACCGAACACGGAACTGGCCGATCAAGCCGGCCTGAAAAAAGGATCGCTTGGACTGGCGGTGGATAAACACCTCCGGACTTCCGATCCGCAAATATTCGCCGGCGGCGATTTGATTGAATTTCCCCATTGGGTGACCGGGCGTCAATCGCTGGGACAACTGCGCCCCAACGCCGTGATCGCCGGCCGCGTTATCGCCCGAAACATTATCGGCGGCAATATCGAATATCCCGGGTTCATCAACAGCTTTGCCACCAAATTTTTCGACAAGGCGATCGCCGGAACCGGCATCACGGAACAACAGGCCGCCGCGGAAGGGATCGGGGTCGTCTGCGCCAAACAGGAATCCGACAGCATGCATTCCATGATGAGGGGCCGGCGGCCTTACAAGGTCAAGCTTGTCTTCGACAAGCAAACACAAAAGGTGATCGGCGGCCAGATAATCAGCGACAGCGATGGCCCCATGAAGCACATTGACGTCATCACCGCCGCCATGCGCGGAAATCTCACCGCGCTGGATCTGATGACGCTGCGCTGCGCCGGCCAACCGGAACTGTCACCCGACCCGGGGCGGGAGCCGATTGCAATGGCCGCCAGCCAGGCGTTTGATTTGTTAAATCCTCTCAATTGACCAAAGGGTTCCATGAAAAACACCCGCGAGGCCTTCGATAAACTAAGCGCCACGCTGGAAGATTACCTGCGGATCATCTTCGAATACCAGCGGGAAAAACGTTTCGCGCGCGTCAGCGATATCGCCGCCAGCCTCAAGGTGGCCAAATCCGCGGTAACGGCGGCCATGCAGAGTCTTGCGTCCCGGGGGTTGATAAATTACCGCCCATACGAACCGGCCACCCTGACGCCAGCCGGAACAAAAAAAGCAGAAAAGCTTCTTTTGCGCCATGAAATCATTCATGAATTTCTGTGCGGCATTCTGGCGCTGGACGCCAAATCCGCCGATACAACCGCCGGCAGCATGGAACATTCCATTGACGATGCCACCCTGGAAAAATTCGTGTGTTTCCTGGCTTTTATCGGAAACCGCCCCGCCCTCAGGCGCTCCTTGTCGGACGGATTCCGGAAATTCACGGTCGAAGGCATTCCGGGATTTTCCTGCGAAAAGTGCATCCGGAAATATTTTGCCCATGCGCGCCGCGGATTGCTGGCTTCTCAGGGTAAACGCAACCGCGGCGGCGATTGACCCAAAAGCTGCCTTACAGTTCCTCCGGCTTGTAAGCCATCCAGGGTTTGCCGGCTTTCCCGGGTTTGGCCAAAGCGCGCTCGGGCTTGAATCCGGCCAGCAAGCCGATGAATTTATCCCGGATTTTTTCAAAGGCTCCGGGTTCCAGAAAACTGCCGCCGCCGAATTTGGGCTCGTAGCCGCCGCCGCCCGGCCCGAACGCCTCCGGCGTGGGTATGTAACCGGCATGGCCGTTGGTCAGTTCCGCCACCATGACGCAGGGGAATTCATTGGCTCTGGCCGCCGCCTTGACGTCCAACGCCATTTGCGCAAAAACTTCGCCGGGCGATGTGAACAGAATAAGGTTGCCTATCTGCACGGCGTTGAGTTCGCAATCAAACAGCGGCTTTTTGCGCATCCGGTTGTACAGCAGCACAGTATCGCGCGCGTAATATCCAATCAACCATTTATCCTTGCTTAAATCGTACTTTTCATTTACATCCGCCAATGCGCGTTGATAGCGTCCCTCGGATATGGCGCGGTAATCCAGCGGCAGGATGGCATGCTGGAATTTAAGCAGGTTGTATTTTCCCGGTTCAGGCGCGCGCAACGCCTCCACCGCGCCGAACCCCACCCGTTCGCCTAAAACCAGGGCGCGGCGCTCGGTGCGCGGCTCGGGAGCCGGATCGAGATTGTCAATCTGGGTCACATCGCCGCAGCACCCGTTCAAAAAAACCACCCGCATGCGCGGATTAATATTACGCTTGACGGTTTCGCGCATGTAATACGGCCAGTCGGCGGAATACTTGTCCTCGGCCGACACCGTCCCGTGGCAGGCAAAGTTGACCACCGCGCCGATCATCTCGCCGGCGTCGTTGACCGCGCCCAGCGCTGAAAGTTCCGTGTCCACCGGCCCGGCATACCCCACAATGTCCGGGTTGCCCTTGCCGCCGTGCGTCGCTGTCAGACCGTTTTTCATCTTATACCGGCGGTTATAAGCCACGTTATCCACCTTGGCGCAGCCCATGACCAGGCGCACTTCCTGCCGGCGCAGCCAGGCGTTCCAGACCGCGTCCACCAGCCGTTTCCGCAGGAGCATTTTGTAATCCGAGTCAACCCGCCCGATTTCACGCGCTACCCGCGCCCGGACTTCCGGCTTGATATCCGCCATTTCCAACACTTCGGACTCCGGCATCATCATCCAGTCGGTGGATACCGGGTTGGCATGGGTATGCGAGGCGCCGGCAATCAGGATATCCAGCGGCATGAGCTTTTTTAGTTCGGCCTCGGCGAAATCAATCAGGGCGCGGTCCAGGATGATCAGGTCCGCGCCTACCAGCGCCACGCAGCGGTCTTCGGACTCAAAAACGCCGGCCGAGAATGAAAACGGCGTGTTGACTCCCTGCTTGAGCCCATAATCATAGGCCGTGGCGGAACGCGTATCGTAAAACGGCGTTATATCCGACTCGTAAAACCCGGCTTGCAT
>CAYXEK010000143.1:0-3326 GCA_964463985.1 uncultured Verrucomicrobiota bacterium | reverse complement strand
CAAATCCTCCGGCGGGGAATGCCAGCAACTCTGGCCGGTTTTGGCAAGTTTTTCAATTCGAGGCGGTGGAATGTCTTTCTCCGGACGGAATTCATTCATCATCTGAGACAGTTTTTCCGTGACCTTCCGGGCGGCCTCCACTTCCAGGGCGGTGCCCTGCTTAAGTTGCGGTTCGTACCCTCCGCCGTTCGGGCCAAAAGCGTCGGCGGTGGCCATGTAACCCAGCCAGTCATTGGTTAATTCTACCGGCATGGTGAATGGAAACGGCGAAGCCTTTTTGATATCCATCCCGGTTCTTGTAAATGTTTCGGTTGGATTGGTGGCAATCACCAGATTGCCGATTTGAATGACATTCAGGTTGCAGACTGCATGCGGATGCAATCTGGCTTTCCACTTGTGCAAGACCACGCCCATGGGGAACCAGCAGCCGGGCACGCCGCGCTCCTCCCGGTTCACCAGGTCCAGTGCCTGCCGGTATTTTTCATCGCTGATTGCCCGCCAGTCGAGCGGCAAATCAACTGAAGCGAATCGCAACGTTTCAAACTCGTGCACCGGCTCGCGCGTCAGAATGTCAAGCACGGGAAAAGCCACCCGCTGCCCCAATATCCGGCACCATTGCTCGCCGAACCGGTGGGGATCGAGGCTGATATTGTCCACCTGGGTAACATCGCCGCAGCAGCCGTTCAGGAACACGGTAACGGTAGATGGGCTGATGTTTTTTTTGATTGTTTCCCGCAAATAAAAAGGCCAATCGCCGGAAATTCCCTCTTTGGACCCGGCAACCGTGGCATGGCAGCCGTAATTGACAATGACTCCGATAACCTGCCCGCGATTATTAACCGCGCCCAGCACTGTGACTTCCTCGTCAATCGGCCCGGCATCCCCGACAATATCGGGATTGCCCTTGCCGGCATGGCTGAAAGTGCAGCCCTGCTTCATCTTCTGGCGGCGGTTATGCCCGACATCGCGGACAATGTCCCTGCCGTTGATCAGCCGGACTTCCTCCAGCCGTTTTTCGGCCGATACGGCAGCATCCACAATCCGGTAAGGCAGCAGGTCCAGATACAGTTGGTTGATTTCCGGCGGCACGGACTCCCGCTTGTCGCCGGGATGGCGCAAACTGTAGATCCGGCGCCGAAGTTCGGGCTTGATATCCTCAATTTTTTCCACCTCATCAATGGGCAAAACCCAATCCCGGATACCCGGGCCGGCTGAATGGGCATGGGAAGCGGCGCAGATCAGGCCGTCAAACCCGAACTTATCTTGCAGCATGGCCCGGGCTTTTTCCCAGACTGGCCGTTGAATGGCGCAGATATCCATGCCCACGACGGCAATTTTCAGGTCAGCGGACCGCCAGACCCCGGCGGTCAATTTCGGCGGCGAAGCGATATTGCTCAGCCTCCCCTCATCGAAACTCGTGCAGGACATCATTACCGACGGCGAAATATCCACTTCATAAAAACCGGCTTTGATCATGTTAATTTTCTTCGATGGAGGTGATTTTAAAGCAGTTTTGAAATTGACTACCGCAAATTAAACAATGCCCCGGGCGGAATATATTCATAACACCCCATATCCGTCCGCCGCACAAACCGGTCCAGCCGCGGGCGCCCGTCCAAATCCACGGCATCGGCCATCCAGGGTTGGTTTGTGCCCGTACTCACGCAGGGCGAGCCGCCAGCCAACCGGAAATCGCCGGCAGCGTAATCCATAAACCCGGGCGCATTGGTGATATTGCCGTTTTCGGAGTTGGTCAGCGCCGGACTGCAGGAAAAATAGACCGGCGCAATATAAGCCGTGTCGCCGCGCATATCCGGATAATTCAAGCCGGCAGAATTCGACGCCACCACGCAATTCAGCACCGTCATGTTGCCGGCAAGCACATTCATTCCCCCGTAATCATTGGACACGGAATTGCCGATGATCGTACAGGATTCCACCGCGGCTTGCAACGGATTCGGCCCGGATTTGGCGCCCAGTTCGCCCGAGAAAAACAATCCGCCGCCACTCCCGTTTGGTCCTATGATTGTCCGATTACCGGCGATTAAACAGTTTTGCACGACCACGCTGGCGCTGCCGGTGCAGACCAGCATGCCTCCGCCGCTGCTCCAGTTATAGGCAAGGCTGTTGCTGATGATTTCGCAATTATGAAAGGACGCCGTGCCATGCGTATATACCCAAACACCGCCGCCGAACCGGCAAAGTTCGCCACCATTTTCTATAATTTTAGTATCCACCACCGTCAACCTGCCCGTCGATGTTGCCCCGCTGCTATAACCATCACAAAGTCCGACGCCATAAATTGCTAGTCCTGAAGCGGATGCTTGATTGCCCCTGATAACGCAATTGCTGATCATTGCGCCACCGGCCGGAGATGTCCGATAAACGTGAATTCCAGCGCCGGCAATTCTTGCTTTATTCCCGACAATCAGGCTGTTGCGGATTATGGCATATCCAACGTCATAAACGCCGATTCCAGCGCCGCTTACCTCGGACGCATTGTTGCTTACAATCGAATCGGTTACCAGCATGCCCGGCCCGCGCACATAAATTCCGCCGCCATTACCGCCGCCGGTGCTTGGCACGTAGTTGGCGGCAATCGTGCAGTTAGAAATTACGCCATTGGTGGATTTGGTATAAATGCCGCCGCCGGTGACAGGTGTTGTATTACTGCTGACAACGCTATCCAGCAGGCTGGCGCCGCCTTTATCGCCGTAACGATCGCCAAACATCACCCCCCCGCCTGCAAGGCTGGCATAATTATTCGAAATCCAGCAACCGCGCATCACTGCATTGGAGTTGAACAATGCCACGCCGCCGCCGCGGAACCCCAGGTTCTCCCTGACAATGCAGTTTGACGCCAAGCCGGCTTCCACCAGGATTCCTCCACCGCAACTGTATTGATTGACGTCATTATTCGGCGGATACCCCTTTTCCAGGGTAAAGCCGTCAAAAACCGCGCCAGCGCTGCTCACCCGCACGC
This sequence comes from uncultured Verrucomicrobiota bacterium, assembly GCA_964463985.1. Lineage (GTDB taxonomy): Bacteria > Verrucomicrobiota > Kiritimatiellia > JAAZAB01 > JAAZAB01 > JAXGPF01. The sequence continues at coordinate 343 of CAYXEK010000143.1, read as the reverse complement.
AGCGCGTGGAATAACTGACATCCGGATACCTGGTGGTGATTACCACGCCGGTCGGCGCATTCATTCCTCTGACTGTGATATCCTTGTTGATGTAAACATTAACGTTCTGGGTATAAACGCCCGGGTTGACCAGCACGAGGTCCCCCGCCGTCGCCTGCGCCACGCCGTTGCTGATCGTGAGGTACGGATTATCGGCCGAGCCGTCGCCGGTAGAGTCGCTGCCCGTCGTCGCCACGTAAACCGTGGTCTGGCCGAATGCGCAGGTTAAAGTTAAAAACACCAGCCAGACGGTTTGATATAGTTTCATAAGGCATCTCCTTGTTTACAGCATGCACATTGGAAC
>CAYXEK010000142.1:0-8748 GCA_964463985.1 uncultured Verrucomicrobiota bacterium | reverse complement strand
CGGAACTAAAGATTGTAAGCAACTCCAATTTACTCAAAGAATATCGTCGTTTCCAGGTGATAAATTATATCTATAGGATGACAGTGATTTTCAAAGGCAAAGCAATGCATGGACAACAACTGACGTTGAAGACCAACCGTTCCGATGGGCGTTACCGCTGCGGCGAGCCGATAATTTTTCATCCGGAACTGTCGGATGACGGAGCGGTCCGGCGCGCCGGGATCGTGGATTACCGGATATTTCACGACGATGACGAACCGGTGTCGGCCGGCAATGTGAATCTGGCGGACGGGCGGGCGGAGATTGCCGCGGCGTTGAACGAGCCGGGGTTTGTCCAATGCCGGGCGGTATTGCGGCAGGCGGCGGACGCCGCGCCGGTCAGCGCCGCTTTGGGCGCCGCCGTGGAGCCGGAGGCCATCCGGCCGGCGCGGGAGTGTCCGGATGATTTTGACGGGTTCTGGCAGGCGCGCCTGGACGAATTGGCGAAGATACCGGCGGAAGCCAGCCTCCAGGCGATTGCCTGCGATTACCTCTTGTTTTATGATATCCGGGTTAAATGCGCGGGCGCGCCGGTGGCCGGGTATTACGCCAAGCCTTGCGCGCCGGAGGGCAAACTGCCGGCTTTTATCCATTTTCAGGGCGCGGGCGTAAAGTCGGCTTTTCCGGATGTGCCTTTGCTCTGGGCATCGCGCGGTTGCCTGGCGCTCTGCATCAATGCGCATGGTCTGCCGAACGGTCAGCCGGCGGAATTTTACAACAATCTGGCGGTCGGCGCGCTGGCGGATTACCGGGTCCACGGGCTGGAAGATCCGCGCGCATATTACATGCTGGGCATGTTTCTGCGCGTGAAGCGCGCCATGGATTTCATCACCGCCCAGCCGGAATGGGATGGGCGGCATCTGGTGCTGCACGGGCACAGCCAGGGAGCTTTCCAGGCGATTGCCGGGGCCTGCCTGGACAAGCGCGTGTCGGCGCTGGCCGCCGGCGTGCCGGCGGGAAGCGGCTTGCACGGTTCCGTCGGCGGGCATGGGGCGGGCTGGCCCAAGATTGCCGCCGCCGCCGCTGCGCCGGGCCGCGACCGGGAAAAAATCATGGCGGCGGCGCCTTATTTCGACAATGCCAATTTCCTGGCAGGGGTGCAATGTCCGGCGATTTTCAGCGTCGGCTGGGTTGATGCAACCTGCCGGCCGACGGGGATTTACGCCGCCATCAACAATTTCACGGGACCCAAAACGGTGCTGGACCGGCCCGCCATGATCCACAGCGCGCCGGACGACATCCGCGCGGAATTCGCGGCATTCACGGCCGCGCATTTAGAGCTTAAGCCGGGCCCATGAGCGATTTTTAAAAGTCACGGACGATGTGGAAGTCGTCTCTCCAAAATGCAAAATCACCCCGTTCCTGGAGGGTCGGGTTCCACCCCGGCCTTTTTGTCAGGACTGATGCAATTGGCTCCCATGAATCAAAGCTTGCCGCTGGCGGCTTCCTTGATCAGGTTCAGGCCTATGACTTCCCGCTGGATCTGGTTGGTGCCTTCGTAAATCTGGGTGATCTTGGCGTCGCGCATCATTTTCTCGACGGGGTATTCCTTCATGTAGCCGTACCCGCCCAGAATCTGCACGGCGTCAGTGGTGACGCGCATGGCGGTGTCGGAGGCGAACAGCTTGCACATGGCGGAGATTTTGCTGACATCCTTGGCGCCGGCGTCAATGAACCGGGCGGCCTGGTAAACCAGCGCCCGCGCGGCTTCCACCTGGGTGGCCATGTCGGCGAGCATGAATTGGACGCCCTGGAAAGAACAGACCGGCTTGCCGAACTGGCGGCGCTGGCGGCTGTACTGAACCGCTTCTTCCAGCGCGCCGGCGGCGATGCCCAGGGCCTGGGCCGCCACGCCGGGGCGGGACATGTCAAAGGTTTTCATGGCGACCAGGAAACCCATGCCTTCCCGCGAGAGCAGGTTTTCCGCCGGTACGCGGCAATCCTGGAAAACGAGTTCGCGCGTGGAGGAGGCGCGAATACCCATCTTGTTTTCCTTTTTGCCGAAAGTGAAGCCCGGCGTGTCTTTTTCCACGATGAAGGCGCTGGCGCCGCGGGCGCCCCTGGCCTTGTTGGTCTTGGCGACAACGGTGTAAATTTCCGCCTCGCCGCCGTTGGTGATCCATTGCTTGGTGCCGTTCAGCACGTAAAAATCACCGTCGCGCACGGCGGTGGTGGCGATGGCGCCCGCGTCGCTGCCGGCATTGGCTTCGGTCAGGCCGAAAGCGCCCAGCGCTTCGCCCCTGGCTATCCGGGGAAGGTACTTGGCTTTCTGCTGTTCATTGCCGAAAAGCACAATGGGGAATATGCCCAGGGCGGTGGCGGCCAGGCTCAAGGCGATGCCGCTGCAAACCTTGGATAGTTCCTCCACGCAGACGGTCAGATCCATGACGCCGCCGCCCATGCCGCCGTATTTTTCCTCGATGTACAGGCCGCACAAGTCGGCTTGCGCGAAGACCTTGAGCATTTCCTTGGGGAATTCGTTGGCTTCGTCGTAATGTTCGCGGATCGGCTTGATTTTTTCGATGGCCACTTGGCGGCAGACATCTTTGATCATTTGCTGCTGGTCAGTTAACCCGTAATCCATGGCCGTCTCCTGTATTGGTTGCCTTGCCGCTCATCCATGCCAAAAAACCGTCCGCGCGGGGCGGGCAATTTTGCTTTTTTGGCCCGCATTGAAGCCAGCATTGTATGTTTTTGGCCGGCGATGTCAAACCTGGATTCGCGGGAAGATTTTTCAGCTTCGTAATTGATGTTTTTTGCGGATGGAGTAGAATGGAGTGTTGTATTTTTGCCGCCGCTGGATATTGGATGTTAAACATGCTCCCTTTTACCCGGAAAATGTTGATGGATTGGGCTGGGCCGGCGGTGTTTCACCAGGGCCGGGTGTTGTTTGAAAAAGGGCTGGTGCTGGAGGCGGAGTACCGCCACCCGATTGCGCGCGGCACGATCCGCTACGGGCAGGGCACGATCACCTGCCGCTTCAAGCTTCTGCCCAACGGCGCTTCGGAGAATCAATGTCCCTGCTACGACAGCCAGCAGCGCTGGATCACCTGCGCGCACGTGGTGGCCACCGGACTGGAATTGCTGAAGCAGGATGCGCGGCGCGCCTGGTCCGCCGGCGGATTAACGCCGCCGAACCAGGCGCCGCCCGGCCGGCCTTACCTGTGCCGTGAGACGCCCGGGACGGCCGGCGCCGCCCCGGCGCGGTTGCAACTCCAGATGCCGGAAAACTGGGTGGAACACTGGCATCGGACCGGCCGCGTGCCGGTGGCCTGCCTGGTGGAATATGCCGGCCGGACGCAGCCGGCGGATGCCGTGCCCACGGATGTGCCGCTGGCCTTTGCCCCACAGGACGAGGCGGTCTTGTTTGTCTGGGAAGACATTGCCGGCGGACCGGCGCCGGGCCGGATGGACCTGGCGGCGTCGGATTTTCTGAACCTGCTGGCCCTGCACGCCGGCCGGCACCTGTTGCATGGCGCATCGGGTCAGCCCGTGCCGGTCATGAGCGCCAGGGTGGAAACGCGCGTCAGCGTCGGTTTGGATTGGGATACCGGCGAACTGCACTTGATCTTACGCGGCGCCATTCCCGGCGGACGCCCGGCCGCCGCGCCGGATGACGCCGTTTACCTGGTGGCGGGCAGGGCGGGCTGGGTCTGGCAGGAAGGCGCTTTCTGGCCCCTGGCGTCGGTGCTGCCGGCGCCGCTCCAGCCGATTTACCAGGGAAAGGTGCGGATTGAGCGTCCGGCGGTTCCGCGCTGTTTGCAGGTGGAACTGGATATGATCGCCCGGCATATTCCGCTGGACCTGGACTTTGACAAAAATCTTTTCACCATTGTGCCGGCAATGCCGCGCTACCGTTTGACGGTGCGGGGCAGCCTGGCGTCGCTTTCAGCTTCCTTGAACGCGGAATACGGGGAGATTTCGCTGGCGGCCGGCAAGCCGGACCCGGCCGGATACTTCGCCCTGCCGGATCCCGACAACATCATGGGCTACGCCGTGCGCAACCTTGAGGATGAAAAACGCGCGCTGGAACGTCTGGCGGAGTTCGGCTTGCGCGGCGATTGCGGCGACGGGCTTGCGCCGCTCTCCGGCCTGCGCGAAGTGCGCAATTTTCTGGGCGGGGTGCTGCCGGAGCTGCGGCGGATTGGCTGGCGCGTGGATTTCGCCGGCAGCATTGCCGAATTCATAGAAAAGGCGGAATTCGCCATGCCGGTGGTGCATATCCACGACGAACCCGGCGCGGACTGGTTTGAAGTGGCGCTGGTTTACGAGGATGGCCAAGGCCATCGCATTCCGCCGGCGGAAATCCAGCGGGCGCTGTTGAAAGGCGACGCCGGGTTGGAATACGCCGGGCGGCTGATCCTGCTCGATACCGGCGCGATTGAGGCTGTGAATGAAATTTTCCGCGATTGCGCCAGCCGCGACGGCTCACGCCCCGGCGCTTTCCGCCTGGCCGGGGTTTATACCGCCTACGTCAAAACCGCCCTGGCGGCTTTGGACGGCATTGACATCGAAGCGCCGCCAGGGTGGGCGGCGCGCGCCGACGTCCAGAACCGCGCGCAACCGCCGCCGCCGCTGCAATTGGGTCCTGCCATGGACAGCTTGCTGCGGCCTTACCAGAAAGAAGGGCTGAACTGGCTGCGCTTCCTGGAGCAATGCCTGTTCAGCGGCATTCTGGCGGATGACATGGGTCTGGGCAAGACCCTGCAAGCCCTGGCATGGTTCAGTTTGGAGCGGTTGCACCCGCAGACGCGCGGCAAACCTTCCCTGGTGATCTGTCCCACCAGCCTGGTGGAGAACTGGGAAGCGGAAGCCCGGCGTTTTACGCCCGGCTTGCGCACCCTGGTCATCAACGGCGCCGACCGGCATGCGCATTGGGGGGATGTCCCGGCCTGCGACCTGGTGATTACTTCCTATGCCCTACTGCGGCGCGATGTGGAGCAATACCTGCAATACGAATTCGCCGCGATCGTGCTGGACGAGGCCCAGCATATCAAGAACCGCTCCACCCAGAATGCCATGGCCGCCAAGCGCCTGCGCAGCATGCACCGGCTTGTGCTTACCGGCACGCCAATCGAGAACAGCATTGCCGATTTGTGGTCCATCATGGACTTCCTCATGCCGGGCTACCTGGGCTCTTACGAGTCGTTTCGCCGGCATTACGAACTGCCCTCCGCCCAGCCCGGCCCGGAGGCCGACCAGGCGCGCCTGCGGCTGCGCCGGAAACTGCACCCGTTTGTCCTGCGCCGCCTGAAGCAGGAAGTCGCCCGCGAATTGCCGCCGAAGATCGAACGGCTGGCGCTCTGCACCCTGACGTCCGATCAGCAGCAGGTGTATGATCAATACCTGGAAAATTCGCGCCGCCGTGTTTTCAGCATGGTTTCCGCCCGGGGATTCCAGCGCGCGCGGATGGAAATTTTGAAGACCCTGCTGCGGTTGCGCCAGGTGTGCTGCCACCTGGACCTGGTCAAACTGCCGGACGCGCCCCGGGATCAGCCGTCGGCCAAACTGGAACTGTTCATGGAACTGCTGGATGAAGCCGTGGACGGCGGCCACCGCGTCCTGGTCTTCAGCCAGTTCACCTCCATGCTGGCCATTTTGCGGCGCCGCCTGGATGAACGCCAGATGGCATTCAGCTACCTGGATGGCTTGACCAAGGACCGCCTGCGGGTGGTCAACGAGTTCAATGCCCGGCGAAATATCCCCGTTTTCCTGATGAGTTTGAAGGCCGGCGGCACGGGATTGAACCTGACGGGGGCCGACATGGTGATCCATTTCGATCCATGGTGGAATCCGGCGGTGGAGGCCCAGGCCACCGACCGCGCGCACCGCATCGGCCAGGCGCGCACGGTTTACATGGTCAAACTGATCACCCGCGGCACGGTGGAGGAAAAGGTGCTGGCCATGCAGAAACGCAAACAGGCCGTGATTGACGCCACGCTCCAATCCGGAACCGATTTCGCCGGCAAACTTACATGGGAAGACGTCCAGGAATTGCTGGCCTGACGCGTGGAAGCCTGGCGTTGTCGGATCAGCGTCCACCCACCCGTTCCCGTCCCGGCACTACCGGCAATGGGCGCGCAAGAAAAGCGGCGTCCAGCCGCCGCAGTCCAAATATTACCCGAGCGGCTCCGCCGGAGTCGTCGCCCTACCGGCGGAGCCCGACTGTTCTGCCTGTGGTTGCTGCTTCAAGGGACGTATCCGGACGTCAACATGCCTTCGATGTAATTCATCGTGGAAAGTTGCACGTGCCATTTGCCCGTAATTTCGTCCAGGAACAGCGGGTCATCAATGCCGTCAAGGTCGTAGTCCGCCCCGGCGGGCTTGGTCAGGATGCCCCCGAAACCGGGGATGAGCCAGTCGTTGTAACCGGCGCCGGATAATTTCACTACCATCCGCTGCAGGTATTGATTATAGACCGCCGGGTCATCCAGCCCGTCGCCGTCAAAATCGGCGATCACCGGCTGGTAATTCGGTCCGCCGAACCCTGCCAGGGAGACGGGCGCATAGCCGCTGCCCGAGAGCAGGGCCTGCCATCCGCCGTTGGCGGCGGCATAAATTGCCAGGTCGGCTTTGCCGTCGGCGTCAAAATTTCCGGTCACGGGCGTGCGGGCCAGGCCGCCGAATCCCTGCAGAATGGCGGTATTGTAGCCGCTGGCGGAAAGCATGACCTGCCATTCGCCCGTGATTCTTTGATACAGCGCCGGATCGGCCAGGCCATCGCCGTCAAAGTCGCCGGGCACGGGCATATAAGCCGCGCCGCCGGAACCGGACATGGAGGCGACAGCGTAATTGTTGGCTGAGAGCATGGCCTCCCAGGTTGCCGATTCCGGATGGTAAAGCACGGCATCAGCCTTGCCGTCGCCGTCATAATCGCCCTGGACTGGGAACCAGCCCAGTCCGCCGAATTGGGCGGTTGCCACGGCGTAGCCGCTGCCGGAAAGCCGCGCCGCCCAGAAACCGGTGGATTCAACGTACAGGGCCGGGTCGGCGCTGCCATCGCCGTCATAGTCATCCCACATCGGGAATACCCGGTTGGCCGTCACGATTTCCACCAGGGTGGTATGGAGCGGCAAGGCGTACCAGTCGTTGATTTTAGGCGAGCAGACGGCCACGTTGAAAATCGAGTCCGGCAGGGTGGCCTTGAGAACGGTGAAATTGGCCGTGACGACGGTTGCCGCGCCCACCGGCAGAGGCCCGATATTTTCCCAGGATGCGGCGGAGCCCGAGCCGGTTTTCGCCGGCGGGCAGTCCCGCGGGTAATCCAGGTAGGCCGGATTATACCAAATATCCAGGCGCATGGTATCCAATGGCGCATAGCCGGAGTTGGTCACGGCGATCAGGCAGGTGAGGGTTTCGCCCACCACCGGGACATGCCCGATCGGCCCGGCCGTCCCCTGCACGGCATACGCCGGCTTGCGGGCAAAGGCGACCCCGACGGGAATGTACTGCCGGATGTCCATGTACGCGACGCTGTAATCGGACAAATCCACCAGCGAGATGACATTGGTGCCGCCGCTCAGGGTGGGGTTGCCGGCGATGGCCGTCTTGCCGTCGGGCGAGACTTTCAGGGTATCCACGCCGAACAACTGGGAAGAGCCTTCCGCCGCCAGCAGGGTCACGCCTTCGCCGGCCATCTCCGCCTGTCCCGGCCCGGTAATCCGCGCCCAGGAAAGGTAGTTTAATCCGTGTTCCTCGGAAATATTGGTATCAAAGCCGTTTTGCAGAATGTAAGCCTTGTCGCCGGCGGGAGAAAACGCCACGGACTGGCCGCCGAACGGTATGTTGGAGCAGATGATGACCGGCGTGGCGCCGGGCACTACCACGCCCGGAGACCGGATTTCAAACACGTTGAACTGGTTGGTGCCGGCATTGGCGGTGATGACCGTCTTCCCGTCGGGCGATATGGCCACATTGACCGGCCGGTTCGTTTTTCCATTGGATGATAACGCGTACAGGAACGTATCCGAAACCAGCCCGTTCGTGCCGAGTTTGCCGTACATAATGCCGCCTGAAAAATAATCCGCCATGATGACCGTTTGATTGTCAGGCGCGATCGCAACCGCATTGGCGTACCCGGAAGTCACGTTGTAGGTGATGGAGGTGATGAAAGACGCCAGGTTAATTATGCCAAGGTTGGTCGAGAAGCCGCCGTCGGTCACCAGCGCATACTTTCCGTCAGGCGTGATGGTGATGTCTTCGGCAAAGAACTCGGTTGTGACCCTGCCGTTGACAATCGGCTGGGTGGGGTCGGAGATGTCCACGCGGTAAACGGTGGAGTCGCCGAAATTGGAGATCAGCGCGGTCTCGCCGTCCGGCGTGATGGCAATGTCAAACAAGCCGCCGCCAAAACTCCCCATCTCTCCGGTTAAAAACGGGCCATGCACGGTCGGCGTGGCCGTGCTGAAATCCAGCGTGCAGATTTGATTGCTGGGCGAGTCAACCACCACGGCCCAGGGCGCCGCGCCGGCGCAGGCGGACCAAACCGCCAAAACGCACAATAACGACATTTGAACTGCGCTGGGCAATGATTTCATAACGCTGCCTCCATGCTGTGATTTGCCGCAATGCTGACGTTTAACCCTGTTGACTTGCCGGCTGTTTTCCCCTTCGAGCAGATTTCAAAACGCGCGTTTTGAAAGCAACTCCTGCGTCAACTTTATTTCTGCTTTGTCTTATACTCTTTTTTTGCTGATATTCAATATAAAA
>CAYXEK010000141.1:0-8763 GCA_964463985.1 uncultured Verrucomicrobiota bacterium | reverse complement strand
GATCAACTGGCCGACGCCATCCTGGTCAATGGTCTGGAACGGATCGTCCGCCAGGATTTTCTTCTCCAGGTAATCGCCCATGAACCCGCCGATATCGTCGCGGCTGAAGCCGAAGCCCATCTGGGTCAGGTCGTTGGTGCCGAAGGAGAAAAATTCCGCTTCCTCCGCCATGCGGTTCGCCAGCAGGCAGGCGCGCGGAATTTCAATCATCGTGCCGAAGGCATGGGGAATCTTGCGCAATCCCATCTTGCCCAGCACTTCATCGTAAACGCGCAGGCAAACCGCTTTCTGGTCGCGCAATTCCCGCGCATCGCAGGTGACGGGGATCATGATTTCCGGCTTGCACTTTCTGCCGGCCTGGATCATTTCGCCCGCCGCCTCAAAGATGGCCCGGACCTGCATCTCTGTCACTTCCGGATAAGTTACGCCCAGGCGCACGCCCCGATGGCCCATCATGGGATTGGATTCGTGCAACTGTTCGCCGCGTTTGCGCACTTCTTCCGCCGTAATCCCGAGGCTACCCGCCAGTTCGGCCTGTTTTTCCGGGCTTTGCGGCACGAATTCGTGCAGCGGCGGATCCAGCAGGCGGATTGTCACCGGCAAGCCTTCCATAGCTTCAAGGGTGCCCTTGATGGACCGCTTGACGAACGGGTACAGTTCATCCAGCGCGCGCCGGCGCTCGTCCTTGGTATGACTGAGAATCATCTTGCGCAGCAGGAAGAGCGGCTGGTCGCTGCCCTGTCCGTAGAACATGTGTTCCGTGCGGAACAGACCGATGCCTTCCGCGCCGAAATTCCGGGCATTGGCGGCGTCTTCCGGCGTATCGGCGTTGGTGCGCACGCCCAGGGTGCGATGCTTGTCCACGATCTTCATGAATTTCTGGAAACGCGGATTTTCCGTAGCGTCAATCATTTTCAACTGGCCGGGATACACGTAACCCCGCGTGCCGTTCAAGGTGAGGGCGTCGCCCTCGCGGTAAGTCTGGCCGGCGGCGGACAAGGTGCGCTCGGCCGCATTGATGTGCAGGGCGCTGGCCCCGACGATACAGCACTTGCCCCAGCCGCGGGCCACCAGGGCGGCGTGGCTGGTCATCCCGCCGCGGGCGGTCAGAATGCCCTCGGCCGCGCGCATGCCTTCCACGTCTTCCGGGTTGGTTTCCTCGCGCACCAGGATGACATGCTTGCCTTCCTTGGCCGCCTGCACGGCGGCGGCGGCGGTGAAGACGATCTGGCCGCAGGCGCCGCCCGGGCCGGCGGGCAGTCCCTTCGCCAGCACGTCCACGGATTGCTCGGCCTGCGGATCAACAATCGGGTGCAGCATTTCGTCCAGTTGCGCGGGTGTGATCCGCGTCACGGCTTCCGCCTCGTTGATCAGGCGCTCGCTGATCATGTCCATGGCCATGTTCAACGCGGCGGTGCCGGTGCGTTTGCCCACGCGGCACTGCAGCATGTAGAGCCGGCCATCCTGGATGGTGAACTCGATGTCCTGCATGTCGTGGTAGTGTTTTTCCAATTTTTTCTGGATGGCGTCCAGTTCGCGGTAAACCGCCGGCATGGCGGTTTCCAGCGATTCCATTTCGGCGTTATGCTCGCTCTTGGTGGCCTCGTTGAGCGGGTTGGGCGTGCGGATGCCGGCAACGACGTCTTCGCCCTGGGCGTTCACCAGCCATTCGCCGTAAAACTTGTGCTCGCCGGTGGCCGGATTGCGGCTGAAGGCCACGCCGGTGGCGGAGGTGTCACCCATGTTGCCGAACACCATGGCCTGCACGTTGACAGCCGTACCCCATTCATCCGGAATGCCTTCAATCCGGCGGTAGGCGATGGCGCGTTTGCCGTTCCAGCTTTTGAACACCGCCGCAATGCCGCCCCAAAGCTGCTCCATCGGGTCGTCCGGGAAGTCTTTCCCCAGCACCGTCCGCACGCGGGCCTTGAAATTTTCGCAAAGCTGCTTGAGATCTTCCGCGGTCAGATCCGTATCCTTCGCCACGCCCCGGCTGCGTTTCATTTCCGTCATCATGCCGTCGAGTTGCAGGCGGATGCCCTGGCCTTCCGCCGGCTCAACGCCTTCTGCCTTCTCCATCACGACGTCGGAATACATCATGATCAGGCGGCGGTAGGCGTCATAGACAAACCGCTCGTTCTGGGTCTTGGCGATCAGGCCCGGAATGGTTTTGGGGCACAACCCCACGTTCAACACCGTCTCCATCATGCCCGGCATGGACTTGCGCGCGCCGCTGCGGCAGGAAACCAGCAGGGGGTTCTTGGGGTCGCCGAACTGCATGCCCATCAATTTTTCAGTTTTGGCCAGGGCGGCTTCCACGTCTTTCTTCAAGGAGGAGGGGAATTTCATCCGATTGCGGAAATAATCCACGCAGCACTCGGTGCTGATGGTGAATCCAGCCGGCACCGGCAGCTCCAGGCGGCACATTTCCGCCAAATTGGCGCCTTTGCCGCCCAGCAGATTCTTCATTTCCGCCCGGCCTTCCGTGGCGCTTTTGCCGGCGCCGAACACGTAAACATATTTCACGGCTTTGGATGTCTTTTTGGCGGCGGCGGGTTTGGCGGCTTTCATCTCCTTGGTTTTAGCGGTGGCTTTACGTTGCTTGGCCATTGCAAATATCCTTCTATTAATGGGTTGCAAGCCTTCCCGCCGCGCCTGGCGCGCGCCGGCCGGGAAGGCTGAGAATCCTGCGGTATTGCCCGGCCTTGCCGCGCCGGTTTCCGCCGGCACGGCATACGGGCAAAGTCTTGTAATTAATACCAGAATAAACGCCCGGGTCAATCAAAATCGGATGATCAAATCGGATGGTTTGCGCTTCGCTCAAAATACGCAGTATTCAACTTGACAACATTTATCCGTTGTATTAATTATTGCACAAGTATGTGTTTACCGCCAATGTCGGCGGCAGAACATCCTGGGCTATTATCAAATCAGGAAGAGGATTATATGGCGCGTACAAACAAATTGCGGGTGGAACCTGTTTCCCATGGCCAGACGGCGCGTCAATCCATGCGATGGATCAGCGCCGGCGCAATGGCATTGCTCCTGGCCCTGCCGGCGCAGGCGGCGGTATTTACCGTTACCAATCTGAACGACAGCGGAGCGGGGTCTTTGCGGCAATGCCTCCAGGCGGGGAACGCGGGCGATATTATCGAATTTGATCTCAGTTTATCGGGCACGCTGCTTCTGACCGGCGGCTCGCTGAATATTACTTCGGACGTAACCATCAGCGGCCCGGACGCCGCCGTCATTGCCGTCAGCGGAAACGATTCCAACCGCATTTTCACGGTTACCAACGCCAGTCCTTTCATCAGCGGATTAACCTTCGCCGATGGATACGCGAGCGATGGGAGGAATGGCGGAGTCCTTTACCAGCAAGGCGGAGCGGCCGTATTCTCTAACTGTGTCTTCCGGAATAATCGCGCCATCGGCGTGAATGGACAGGCGGGAGGGTGCGGCGGCGCAATTCATGTCACAAATGGCGAAATAGCGGCGCATGCATGCATTTTCAGCAACAACTCCGCCGTGGGTCCGGCCGGAACGCCCCAGAACTCGGCTTATTATTCCGGCGGCGGCGGCGGCGGCGCGGGCCTGGGCGGGGCGTTATACGTTGCAAACGGCACCGGCACGCTGGCCGATTGCGTTTTCGTTTCGAACAGCATCACCGGCGGCGTGGGCGGCAATGGCGCATCGGGCGGGACGGCGGATGGCGGGCGTGGCGGCGGACCGGCCGGCGGCGCGGGCGGCATTATCGGCCACCTGGACGGATATGACGGCGGCGAATTCAGCGGCGGCGGCGGAGGGAAAAGCCCGAATGGCGCTGCCACAAAAGGCGGCAACGGCGGGTTCGGCGGCGGCGGTGGCGGAGCGGGCGCATATCAACCTTCCGGGCCGGCCGGAACCGGCGGCGCTTACGCCGGCAACGGCGGAGCCTCCCAATCTTCGGGCGGCGGCGGCGGCGGCGGCGGCGCGGGCCTGGGCGGGGCGGTTTTTATTCAAGACGGCCAACTCACATGCCACAACGTTGTATTTGCCGGCAACTCCGCCACGGGCGGCAACGGCGGCACTTGCTATGGTTCTCCCAGCGGCGACAACGGCCGGGGCATGGGCGGGGCCATCTTGCTGCACCGCGCCGCGGCTGACCTGCAATTTACAATCTTCTCCAACAACTATCCCAACGCGGCCGACGAGTTGATTGTAATCGGAAACAACGGCGCGGTAATCGGCAACGGCGCACCCGCAAACATTGATAAAGGCACGGATTTTGGCGAGCATGCCGTCGGCGCCACCGTGACAAACATACTGACGCTGACCAATGCCTGCGCCGATAGCATCGCCATCGGTAATGTAACAACCAGCGGAACCGGCGCGGCTTTTTTCAGTGTGGCGGGATTGCCCTCAAATTTGCCCGGCGGCGCCGCCAGCAATTTCATGGTGATTTTCAGCGCAACCTCCACCGGATACCACGCCTGCGCCATCAGCATCTCCAACTCTTCGCTGATTGGCGCCAATCTAATCAATCTGGCCGGCACGGCGGTTAAAAACAACCAGACGATCACTGATTTCACGCCAACCAACGGCTCGATTTTCGCCGCCACCAGCGCGGTTGGTTTGTCGGCCCAAGCCAGTTCCGGCTTGCCGGTAAGCTTCAGCAACGCCGGCGGACCGGCGGTCATCAGCGGCGGCACAAACCTTACGTTTACCGGCCCCGGGCAAGTAATCATTGTGGCATCGCAATCCGGCGATGCGACATGGAATCCCGCGCCAGACTTGACCAATACGTTCACCGTGGTAAAAGCCGAACAAGCGGCGCTGATATTCAATCCCGCGGTCACCCAGATATACAACACCTCCCAGGGTCTGCGCGTCACCGGCGGCTCCGGCGCGGGCGCGGAGAGTTTCACGGTGCTTTCCGGCCCCGGCCAGATCACCGGCGGCACGAACCTTGTCGTCACCGCCGGCGCCGGCACGGTGTTCGTCAGCGCGGTCAAGGCGGCCGATGCCCTGTATAACTCGCGCGCCGTGACGGCGCAAATCGCCTGCGTGAAAGCTTCACAAACCATCGTTTTCCCTGCGATTCCGGATAAAATTTTGACGAATGTGGTGGCGCTTTCCGCCACGGCAAGTTCGGGCTTGCCCGTGACATTCGCCGTTGTCCGCGGACCGGGGCGGATCACCAACAGTTCCACCCTGGCCTTCACCGGCACCGGGACAGTGGTGGTGACTGCCCGGCAAACCGGCAATTCCAACTGGAACGCATCGGCAACGGCGAGTAACTCGGTGCGCGTGCTGCCGGCGCCGGTCGGCTCCCTGCAAGTCACGTTGTTGCCGGCGGAAGCCGTGGCGAACGGCGCCATGTGGCGCGTAGATGGCGGCGCGTGGCGGACGAGCGGGACGACGATTACCGGCCTGGCCGCGGGCGCGCATACGGTGAGTTATAAAGCGGCAGCCGGATATGACACCCCCGGCAATCAGGCGGTGAATATCCAGGACCATCTGTTGTCCTCGCTCGTTGAACAATATACGCTGACCGCGGGAGATGCGCGTTACACGCCGGTGGCGGCCGACTACGATGGCGACGGCATGGCGGATCCGGGGGTATATCGCCCTTCCGACGGCAGTTGGCGTTGGCGCATGTCGAACAATGCCTACAACTGGTTCAGGTACAACGGTACCTTCGGCAGGCACGCCTGCACGCCGGTGGCCGCCGATTTCGACGGGGATGGTTTCGCTGATATGGGTTTGTACAATTCCACCAACGGAGAATGGCGCGCCTTGCTTTCTTCCACCGGCTATCGCGAAATGGTCATGCCCGGCGCATTTGGCGGAACCGGGTGGGCGGCGCTGGCGGCTGATTTCGACGGGGATCGCAAGGCCGACCCGGCGGTTTATCATCCCGCAACTGGTGATTGGAAGATGCGGCTTTCGACCCAGGCGTACCAGACGTCCACCTACAGCAAATTACTGGGCGGGACCGGATTTATGGCCGCGGCGGAGGATATTGACGGCGACGGCCTGGCCGATCCGTGCGTATGCAACATGGTTACCAGCGAATGCAAGGCGCTCAAGTCGAGCACAAGTTATGCGCTGTTGAATATGGGCTCGGGTTATCTTGGCGCCCTGGGACAGTTGTTCGTTCTGTCTGACATGGACGGCGACGGCCTGGCCGATCCGGCGATCTACGATCCGAATACCGGCACGTTGAAAACGCGTCTGTCAAGCGCCGATTATAAGATTCAGACCTGGACCGGATTTTTAAAACCGTGATATCAGCCGAAAGGCTCGCCCGGCTTAGCTTCAGCGTAGCAGGGCGTTCGGTATCCGGATGCGCCACCCCCGCTGGAAGGTTGTATTGTCACACCCCCCGGCGGCGCGCCGGCCAGAGCATCTTGTGCCATTGCAGGTTCAGACGCACGGGCAATTTGTCCCGTACGATCCAGTTGGCCAGGCGCGCGGGCGGCAGGCGCCCGCTGACCGGGCTGAACAGCACCGCGGCACAGCGGCATTCCAGACGATGCTTGGCCAGCAACTGGCACGCCCAATCATAATCCGCCCGGCCGGACAGCACGAATTTGACTTCATCGTGCGGACGCAGCCGCTGCAGATTTTCCCAGTCCATGGCGTTGACCTGGCCGCTGCCCGGCGTTTTGATGTCCATGATCACTACGGTTTCCGCCGGCGCCGCGCTGATGTCGCAACTGCCGTTGGTCTCCAACAGCACGAGGCCATACCGGCCCAGACGCCGCAGCAGCGCCGGCGCCGCCGGCTGGAGCAGCGGCTCGCCGCCGGTGACTTCCGCCAAACCCAGCCGGCTGGCGTGGAATTTTTTCGCCAAATCTGCCACCAAAACTGGCCGCCCACGCGCCCGGCGGGCGTAAGCGGTATCGCAGTAATTGCATTCCAGGTTGCACCCGGCCAGGCGGATGAAAAAACAGGGCGTGCCGGCCCGGGTAGACTCGCCCTGGATGGAAGCAAAAACCTCGCAGACATTGACGGCCGGCGGCATTATTCCTCCCAATATACCGCGGAGGTGCCGGGAGTTTCGCTGACGCGCACGCGGTGGAGGCGGCAGAACGCGTCATTCAACTGGGCGGACAGGCGCTGGTAAAGATGGCGGGCGATATGTTCCGCCGTCGGGTTAACGTCTTCAAACGCCGGCAGGCGATTCAAGTCCTGGTGGTCCAATTCCGCCAAAATCTCCCGCAGGGCCGTGCGGATGTCCTTGAAATCGGCCAGCACACCGACTTCGTCCGTCTGGGCGCCCCTTAGAAACACTTCGACTTCCCAGTTATGGCCGTGGGGATTGCAGCATGGCCCATCGTAACCATCAAGGTGATGCGCGCCGCAAAAACTTTCCCTGACGCTGATTTCAAACATGGCTTGCCCCGCAAAGGCAGATTAAAACCGCATATCCAGCCGGCACCTTCTTCCGCCGGCGCCGGTCTCCGCACTGCCGGTTTCCGCCGCCGGTATGCATGGGAATATAAACTCAACCGCTGCACCTGTCAATGCCGGCATCGCGGTATCGGACCGCCCCCCTGCCCCGCGGCCGGCGCACCCGGAAGGACAACGGGCCGGCGGGCGCCGCGTAATCGGCGGCAAGCGGCACCTTGCCGTATCCGCCCGGCAGATCCAGCGCATATAGCGGCGCCAGATATCCCGGCAAACTGCCCCAGAGTTCCCGCCACAGGCGCCGGCCGCGCGCCAGCGCCGGCCGCCAATGCCGGGTGCCTGGGGCGCGGTCGGGATGGTGCAGGTAATAAGGCTTGACGCCCGCCTCCGCCAGGCGCCAGCCGAGTTCCCGGAGCACGGCCGGATCGTCATTTACCCCGCGCAGCAACACGCTTTGATTCAAAAGCGGAACGGCCCGCCGCAGCCGTGCCAGGCAACGCGCCGCCACAGGCGTCAATTCCCGCGGGTGGTTGAAATGCGTCACGACCCACAAAGGCTGCAAGGCCGCCAGGCCGCGGACAAGCGGCAGGGTGATGCGGAACGGATTGTATGCCGGCATGCGGGTATGCACGCGCAAAAGCCGCACATGCGGAATGCGGCGCAACCGGCGCAGCAGCGCCAGGAGCGGCGCATCCGGCAGCATCAGCGGATCGCCGCCGGTCATGATCACTTCCCGGATTTCCGGATGCCGGGCAATATACGCCAGGGCCCGCGCCTGGGTGGCGGCGGTCCAGGCGCGCTCCGCGCCGCCCACACGCCGCCGCCGGAAACAATAGCGGCAGTAGCCGCCGCATTGCATGGACGGGAAAATCAGAACTCGTTCCGGGTGGCGGTGGGTCACCCCGGGCGCCGGCCGGTGTTCGCCGCTGTCCGCAATGGGGTCCGCCGACTCGCCGGGGCTGAGCCGCAACTCGCGCGGATCGGGCAAGACCATCCGCCGTAGCGGATCGGCGGGATCATTTGGACGCAGCAGGGCCAAGTAATAAGGCGTGATTTTCACCGGCTGACGGCGGGCGGCCTCTTCCAAACGCGCCGCATCGGCCGGCGTCAAATGCAGCCGCCGGACCAAGTCGCGGACGGAACGCGCGGCATGGGCATCCTGCCAGCGCCAATCGGCGCGGCCGGGGGCCGGCCGCGATGTTTTCGGAGATTGCATGACCGGCCATTCGGAGAAGATTACGCCCTTCGCGGCGGCGGCATGTCGCGCCGCGTGCGCCGTTCATGGTGCCTGGGGAGGGAGTCGAACCCTCACGGCCGTTAAGGCCATCGGATTTTAAGTCCGATGCGTCTGCCATTTCGCCACCCAGGCCG
>CAYXEK010000140.1:7669-8919 GCA_964463985.1 uncultured Verrucomicrobiota bacterium | reverse complement strand
CATCCGGAGACAATCCGGCCGCGATCTATGAAATTGACGGATATTCCGGCGCCGGCCCCCCGGGGTTGGGCGGCCTTATCCATATGGCAAAGGCGTTCTGCCAGGCGGCGGCGCTGCCGGGGCCGATTTTCCCGACCTTGCAATATCGTTGCCATTCCGTGGTGAGCGCGACTTTTTTCCCGTCGCCGAAGCTTGATCCATTCCTTAAAAAATGCGCCGTCGCGCCGTCGCGGTCGGCACGAATGTAAACCGAGAACACAAAGGGCAGCGGCTTTTCCTTCTGCGGCGCCAGCCGGAACCCCAGGCTGTTGAAATGGCGGACGCCTTTTTCCGGGTCAACTTCCAGCCGCAGGCAGTATTCTCCCTCAAAAGGATTGATTTTGTCAAGTCCTGACAATGCGCCGGGCTGGCCGAAATAATACCCTTGCCCCGGATTGCCGATCCCGGGGTAGTAATCCGGACTGCCGGGCAGGGTAGGCGGCAGCTCGAATCCAGGGTTTTGCACCAGGTTGCGTTTGCCGGGCCGGCCGGCCACCGGAATCAACGGCTCGGGCGGGACCGCATCCGGATGCGGAGTGATGGCAATGGTGATGGTTGTCACTTGGTCCGCGGCCGGCAGTCCTTGGTCCGTGGCGTGTGTCGCGTGGCGTGTGGGCAGTCCTTGGTCCGTGGCGTGTGTCGCGTGGCGTGTGTCGCGTGCTGTTTGGTAGGTGTACGCGCGGACGCCGAACGGCTCAAATTGATCCTGGAATGACGCATCCTGGGCGACCGCCGACCAGTTTTCATGGAATAATTGGCGTATTGAAGCCTGCTCGCCCAGATTGGATAAAGTGAAGACCGCATCCACGGGATACTCGCAGCGGTTGGCGGCCAGCAGGACGTGTCCGCCCTCCGGATGCCGGAAGAGGGCGGCCTGGATATCGTTGAAATTGCCCGCGCCGTCATTGACGGTATGCGCCGCTGGAACCGCGACTATCGGTTCCAGCGCATCCAGTTGCCGGTTGATGGTTTTGAATCCGTCGGCTGTAAATTGATATTTGAACGGATAGGTGAAATACCACAGACCTTTGGCGCCATGGATCAAGGCCAGGTAGGTCTGGCACAGATTCTCGCGGGGCGCTATCGGGCGTTTGTAAATGAAACTCCATTGTTCCGGGCAGGGGACCGACCACACCGGTATGCGGCGCGGCGCGGCGCGGCGCCAGGCTTGCGCCGTAAACCGGGCGACGCGGTTGGGCTGCCCCGGCGGC
>CAYXEK010000140.1:0-7569 GCA_964463985.1 uncultured Verrucomicrobiota bacterium | reverse complement strand
CCGCGCAGGAAAAACGGCCGGCCATTGCGCAGCAGCATGCGGTTTTCATGGTCTATTTTCCATTCGCACCCCGGGTTGGGCGGGCGTTTCACCAATTCCAGCGTTTGTTCAAACATGACCGTGCCGTCCGTCCGCCGCAGTTGGACGGTAAGCGGGGTGGCGCCGGCGGGGAATTGTCGGAGGGGAATTTTTAATTCCATTGCCGGTTGCAAGGCGGCGTCCGGCGCCGCCCCGCGGCCGGCGGATATCTCCTCTGCCGGCGCAATAGCCGCCAATTGCATGTCCCGCAACGAGGCTGCCGGCAGTCCTATGGCGCAGATCACCCGGGCGTGTTGTTCATCGGTATAGTACGAGCGGTCCAGGTAGGCCGAAAACAGCGTGTTCAGCGCCGCCATGGCTGATTCATCCAGCGGCTCGGCTTGCCAGATCTCGCCGGCCGCGGCAGCATACAACCGCAACTCGCCGGTGCGCGCGGCAAATCCATCCGCCGGGATGGCCATGGCCATTGTCGTGGCGCCGGGCGCGCCGGCCAGGTCCGCCCTCTGTTCCGTGATTCGCGGGTTGCCGTCAGCCGGCCGATCTTCGTATTCCAGTTTGATTTTTCCCGCCGTTTTGCCGAACTGCTTCAAATCGAACGCCACATCATAAAAATATTTTCCGTCTGCTTCCCGGTAGGGGCTGACGCGGATTTTTTCGATATACGGCAGAAATGCGGAGCGGACTTTCAGGTTTTCCATGCCCTTCACCGGCAAAAAACGTTCCGGCTCGTCAAATGATTTTTCCAGCGGCGCGGCGGACAGTCTTTCGCGTTCGGTGGCGGCGATTTTGACGGCGACATCGCGGGTGACCACCACGTACCGGGTGGCCAGCAAATTGATGCCGGCTTTTGACAGTTTGCCGCCGGGAGTGAGCAGTGCCAACGGCACGGCGAGTTCGGCCGTCCAGCCCTCCGGGTTGTCGCGCACGGCGGAACGCCAGGGAATATTCCAGTTTTCCACTTCCTGCCGGCCTTTTGTCTGACCCTTGGCCCGTGTGACTTTCTGCTCGCGCCGCGCATTGGCGCGGTTGAGTTTAAAATGGTAATAAACCGCGCCGGCCGTGCCGGGATCGAACGATAATTTCACACAATCGTCGCGCTGGACAAAATCGTCGTGCTTTAAATGAGATGGCGGTTGGCGCTGTGATTCCGGTTGGTGGATGTCATAGGCCGCGTAAAGCCATTGATCGTCAAAAGCGACCATGATTTTATGTTCGCCGCTGGTTTGTCCCGGTTGTTCCAGGTTGTACAACGTCTCAATCACCGCGGCCTCGCGCCAGCAGGGATCGTCCAGCGCGCCGTCAATTTCCGGCGGCATGGATGCAGGGGCCAAATGCAAGTCCCCGGCGGCAAGGGCGGAAAGGGAAAAAAGCGCCAGACTGATCATGGAAACGGGAATTTTGTTTTTTTGCATAAGGGTGTCCGTTGGCTTCAGTATTGATTTTCATTTCGGCAAATACGGGAACTCGATGTTTATTTTCATGGGCGTTTGCACTATTCCCTCGGATTCCGGATCCAGACAACTGGAATAAGTATGCCGATTGGCGTTGGAGTAAATTGCCTGGCCGTCCGCGAAAACAAGCAGCAACCGGATATTGCGGATTTTAAAGAAATCCCGCGGGCTGTCCGGCATAATCATCAATTCGTTTTTCAGTTGCAAGACGTCGGTGATATCGCCCGTAATTTCGTGCAGGACGCCAACGTCCGCGCTGTGCCAATGCCGGGAGTTGCGTGTGTCCAGGATGCCGAATTCGCGGCCATTCAAATAAACCTTGCGGCGCGGGATGGGCGGCAGGGGCGCGGATGTTTTCAGGCCGTTCAATGCGCCATCGTCATTGCCGGTGCGGCACACGCCTTCGGCGAGCACGCGCACGCAAATTACCCGCCGCGCATGCCGGCGGGTAATTTGCCGGACTGGCGGCGCGTCGGGCATAACGCCGGCTGTGCCGGCCTCCCGGGAGAGTGTCAGCAGACAGGCCGAGCCGAGCCATGGCAGGGTGATTTTCAACTGGTTGCCCCGGCGTCTCAGCGGCAATTTGTATGAATGATCAGACTGGTTGACTGGTTGCGCATAAGCCATGCGTATTTTTGCGGCTGCGGGTATGCGGATGGTGATGTTGGCGGCATTCATGAAAATACCATCCTCAATGTAATGCCCGGGGACAATCAAAGGTATCAGATAATCCCCGCTGGTTGCATGGAAGATATTCCCCTGGACGCCCGCCGGCAAATCCAAGGGGTTTGGCCCCAAAAACCATGTTTTGCCGGGATATTGTCGGTAGAGCGGCATGTATTGTCCGTGCAGCCGCATCAAGGCTTCCGGAATGGGCAGGGGGCGGGCGTCAGTGTCGCTTAGACGGAAAGACCGGGCATGCAGACGGCTGGGCGCGCCCGGCCATTGTCCATTGAGCAAATTGCGTTGGTATTGCTGTTCGCTGTGTTCCAGTCCGCAACACACTTTGTTGCCGATGGTAAGCCATTTTATGCTCTCGCCCTGCACGGGGCCGCATTCGCCCAGCAGCCCGGTGGCATGTTTGAGCAAGTCAACCATGTAAGGCCTATTCCAATAACAAGCTTTGCCGGCGCGTTCCGCCAACTTGCCGACGGCATGAGTGATGCGGAAAATACTGAAGTCATCCCGGTCGGCGGCGGACTGATCCATGAAGATGCCGTCAGCCTCGGGGTAAAGCGCCAACAGGTTTCCGACTTCATTCAGGAGATATTGCCCCCAGCGCGATTCCGGCCGGCAATCCATCTCGACATGATCAAACCAGGTGGTTATCGGGGATTTGTCAGGGTTGCGCCGGATGCATTCGGGGAATTCGTCGGCGGCAAAGAATTCCCATGATTCGGTGGGGTTGAAATACATGTAAGCCCGCATTCCGCGTTGCTGCAATCGGCGGATGAATGCGCGCACATCAGCGTGCCGGCCGGAGGGTTTTACTGCGGTTGAC
The DNA here is from genome assembly GCA_964463985.1 of uncultured Verrucomicrobiota bacterium. Taxonomy (GTDB): domain Bacteria; phylum Verrucomicrobiota; class Kiritimatiellia; order JAAZAB01; family JAAZAB01; genus JAXGPF01. Next base: position 4,578 of record CAYXEK010000140.1, on the reverse strand, counting down.
ATGTAACGTTTGATTTCCCGCCATGGCGCATCTTCTGGAGGCGCCTTGGGGTCCGTGGTGAGTTTGACGGCATTCCATTTGTCGTCCAGCATTTTAATCCATGGTTCCTCCTCCGGGACAACTTTGCCGAAAAACGGGCAATTCCAGTGGATTTCCACGTTTTTCACGCCTTGCGCCGCAAATTCATCGCATAATGCTTCTGTCGCCGTATTGGTGTAAACAAAACATCCATGCGTTTTTGCCATGGCGTCAGTGTTCAGCATGAAATATTCCGGGTAACGGTCGCGTATCCATCCCAGTCCGGGACGCCAGCATCCGGCATGGCGGATGATATATTGCCGGACGGCGGCGGTTCCGCCCGGGTTGACGCTGATCCGGCGCCGGACAATCACTGTTTCACCGTTCGTTTCGCAGGCAAATGCGGGTGTTGGCGCGTCAATATGGCCCGCCACGGTAAACCCCGCTCCGCGTTGCCGATCGTAAAAGCATGCCATGGGAATGGATAGTTTGTTGTAACATTTTCCGCCGTCCATCCCCGGTGCGCTGCGATAGGCAAATGCTACATCACCCGCGCTCAAATCAAAATCGGATTGTTGCGCGGGCGCAAAGCACATTCCCGGGAGCGGCAATCCCCGGATATGCAGTTCCAGGCAGATATCAACCGGCGTTGTGCCCGGATTGCTGACCTGGATGAGGTTGTCCAGCAGGGCGCCGGCGCGGCGCCAGGCATATTCCAAAATCAAATTGCCTTGCCCTGCCGCATGACGCCATCTCAACCCCTGGGCTGGATGCCGCAATTCATGGATGACCTTGGCGTTGGCCGGATTGCACCGGGAAACCGGGCCGGCCGGCGCCGGCCAATAAAATTGGTCAATCGTCAGGTTGGTTTCATCCGCATAAGTTGCGAGGAGTAATCCCGCATTGCCGCGACAATGCAGGGATTTTACCCGCGCGTTATTATTGAAACTCTTTCGTGAAGGTGTTTGGCGGTCTTTAGTGACGGTAGTCATCTGGTAAAAATTCGCTTTCCATCAAAGGCTTATGACGGCAAAGGCGTCGGTCTCCAGTGTCAGGTTGATTTCAGCGGCGCCATGATTGCCGGCGACTATTTTAAAATCCCGGTTGCAGGTGATTTTGGCCTTTTCCAGGCCCGGTAGATTAACGGTGATCATCGGACGGATGGCGCGCGCGGGGAAGGGATGCGCGTCTTCCATGACGATGATGTGCCGTCCGCCTTCCCGATCCGCAAAGGCGATGATTTTCCCGGCGTCGGTTGTTACGGCGGGCTTGCTGATATGCCTTAAAATCAATTTGACCGACTCGTTGATCAGCGGGCTGATGGACGCTCTCCCGTTGGCCACGCGATTGAATTGATCCTGGCGGCGCACCGCCGTCGGCGGAATATTGAACAGGGCGGTCCGGCCCCACGGGGTCCGGTTATGGAACAGCACGGGGATTTCCGCTTCCAGCAGAACTTCCGCCGTGTCGGCCCGGTAGCGGCCGGCACAGGCGCGGTGTTCGGTGTATTCGGTTGATCCGGCCAGGCCCGACAGCGGATTGCCGGCGAGTTTGGCGTTGACGTTGATGTTCCGCGCCTGGCCCCAGTCGCCGGGGGAGACGCCGAACAAGTCTTCCAGGCCGCCGACTTCTTCGAACCCCAGCAGGGCCACTCCCTGCTCATGCAGACGCCGGATATGGTTTAACGTCTCGCGGCCGATACTGGTCAGCGGCGGCAGCGCCAGGAAATCAACTTCCGCGGCGCTCAAGTTGGCCAGGCCGTTGAAATCGGCCACAAACCCCGCATTCAAACCGGCGGCGCGGCTCATCTCGTACGCATAGGCGGAACATTCCTCGGCCGTGTTGAAAAGGTCGCCGAAGTCTTCATGGTTATCGCCGGGATATTCGTCGTAATACAATTTGTGATTGCGGCAGCACGCTTCGTTGCAGACGAATGCCGGAGCTTTCAGCGGGATTTGCGGGGGGTGTCTGACGACGAACCCCCATGCCTGCAGCAGGGCGGCGCAGCGTTCCCGCTCCCAGACGCGGGTGTGGAACCCGTAATCGCGCCAGTAACGGAACCGCCGGCCATCATGCCAGACGCAGCCGTAAACGTATTCCAGCGCGCGTTTGACGCTGGCATTGATGGGCAGGTCCCGGTTCCAGACGCCATAACTCGGCCAGGCGCGGGCCACGGCGGCATCGGGGCAGGGGACATCCGCTCCGTTGCGGTTGTACATCTCCGGATACACCCGGACTTCCGGCGCCCGGGCCTTGAAACTTGCCAGGAAAAACGGTCCGGCGTTGATGCTGTACCGGCAGGCATGCGGGTAATCCTCAAGCATGAAATATCCGTCGCGGAATTTTTCCATTGCCGCGCCAAACTTGAAATTCCCGGCGTAATCGCAGGCATGCGCGGTTTTGTAAATTCCGCCATAAATTGCCGCCGGGCCGTAGGAACTGATTTTGACGCGGGGATTGATCTTCCGCAGTTGCGCTTTATGCGCCGCCAGTTCCTTGATGCGCGCTTCCCAGAAAAAGTCAATCCACTTGTAAAAACATTCGTTCACCAGGGCGTCAAACAGCGCCTTATCGGGGATGGCGCCGGCGTCTAGACAGGCCTTGATTTCCGCGGCATGAAAATCATGCGCCACCGCGAAATCATGCAGATACCGCATCAGGTGTTTGTGGTAAAACTTGCGCGCGCAGGGACGGAAATACGCGTCGTGCGGATTGTCGCAGGGTTTGATGTAATCGCAATGCTCGATCAAGTCCCGGTTGTGTTCAATCGAAAAATCCCGCAGGACGCGGCTGCCGAGCCAGAAGAACCATTCCCGCCGGTAGATTTTCAACAACTCCCAGAACCGGCGTTCGCGGGCAAAATGCGGCATGATGCCCGCGCAGATGGAAATGTAATGGGAGACATCCGCGCAATCGGGCCGCCATGGATCGAAACAATCCGTGTCCTGCCCCTTGGTTTCGTTGCTCATGGAAAACAATACGGGCAAGTGCGAGGCGGCGGCGCCGCTGGCCCTGGCGCCCAGCACCTCGAAGGCCCGATAATTCTCGTGCAACCCGCCGGCCGGATCGCTCAGCCGGTACCGCAGATGGTATACTCCCGGCGCTAAACGCCCGAGATTGATTCTCCGGGAATGCCGGCGGCGGATATCCAGGGCCAGAGTCGCAGTTCCGGGCGCCGGCGCCGCCGCCGTGAATTCGGAAAGTTTTTCAAAAAAAGCGTTTTCCAGCCGATATTCGATGCGCAGTTCGCGCTGCGCCGGCGCGCCGCGCAAAAACAATTCAAAATGAAAGCGGCAGGATTCGGCGGCGGTGAAATAATGATTCTTTTGCGCGAATTGCAGGGCCCGGCCGTATTCCCGGGTTGCGGTCGGAATGGCCCGGCAGATTTGCTTGTCCGCGGGCGATTGCAATTCGATTACCGCCGCCTCCGGCGGCAGGGCGCGGCCGGCATAGACGACCTGCCCGGTCGCCGGGTCGTAGATCGTCTCGTAAGGCTCGTTGGCTTCCAGATGTTTGTTGACGGCGCGGTTGCCGTAGGCCCGGTAGCCGGCGCATAGCAGCGAGTTTTTATCAACATTCAGGAGATGAAATGTTTTTTTGAAAGGCCAGGGCGGGTTGTTATGTCCGATGGCGTAAAAATATTTCTTGCGGGGAATCGCCAGCGCCAGGGTGTCGTCGCTGACCGTCAATTCCGCGCATTGATGCGCCGATTCGATTCTTAAATACGGCTGCCGGAGAAATTCCACGTAGTGGCCATGATAGGGAAACCATGGAATATCAGGACGCGTCTTTTCACCCCCGGATAATTCCACTTCCACCGCCGTGGCAGCGCCCCGGCGCGTGGCATTAATTGTCCAGACCACGGGAATATCCATCCCGTTGAGAGGCGCGAACGGAATCCGGACGTTCTCCCAGAGTTTCTCCATAGGCAGGCGGTCGCCGGTGTCTATGGCAAGCTCGCGCAGGCGCAATTCGCCGAGGAAGGATCCGCGGGTCAGGGCGATCAGGCCGGGAACGGGCCGGGGCAAGGTGTGCGTAAAGCAACCTTGACCGTTGACCCGGCAGCGGATAACCCGATCCTGCAGGGTGATTTCCAGCCGGATGACAGTGTCATCCGCAATGAACAAATCCAGCGCGCTGCGCGCCAGCTCGCGCCGGTCGGCCGCCGTCAGTTTCAGACATGTATCCCGGCCGTTGGAACTGATTTCCAGGGCCGGCCCCCGGCGCCGGATGGGGTCGTACCCGAACAACACGGTCCAGGAAAATACGTGGTTGTTGATATGCCAGTCCGCGTCAAAAGCGCATTGCAGCCGGAAATTCTTCAGTACGGGGATGTTGGGCAGCAGGCGGTTGCCGGCGTCCAGAAACGCCAGCCGGCGATCCCGGACGGCAAAGGCGTCATAGCCGTCCGGCACATGTTGTTCGATGGTCCAGTCGGCCAGGCTGGCGGCGCTGAAATCAGCGCAAAAAACAGGCTGTCTCAATGATTTTAGAGTTGCGATCGCCATTTTTTCCAAACCATATCACGTGGTCCCCATTAAGCAGTTATATTTAACCAAC
>CAYXEK010000139.1:3030-9196 GCA_964463985.1 uncultured Verrucomicrobiota bacterium | reverse complement strand
AGTTTGCTTGCAAAAAAACGCATATTGTGCAACAAATCCCTTGCTTTATACCAGACATTGAAGTTTTTGTGAAGGGCAAAACCCTGTGTTGGACGCGCTGACCTGCGCCAGGAGGGATGTTGCTGCCATGGCCTCGATTTTCACCCGACCAGGCGCCGCCGCGCCGGCTTTGAGCCGCGCCGCGCTGACAGCCTTGCTGCTGGGATTGATCTCCCTGGCCGGAATCGCCAACCATGAATTGTGGACGCCGGACGAGCCGCGCGAGGCAGCCATGGCGCTGGCCATGCGCCGCAGCGGCGATGTGATTGTGCCGCGGCTGGCCGGCGAACCATTCGTCGAAAAACCGCCGCTGGCTTATGCCGTCAGCGCCGCTACTCTGGCTTGGTTTGAACCGCTGCTCGGACCGACCGCCGCCCTGCGGGTTTCCTCCGCCCTCTGGGCCCTGGCGACTTTGCTGGCGACATACATGCTGGCCCGCCGGCTGGCGGGACACAGGGCCGCGGCATGGTCGGCGGCCGCCCTGGCGGTTACCCCTGGATTCGTGCATGTCACCCACTGGCTGCTGGTGGACAACGCCCTGATGTTTTTCATTACCGCCGGGATTTGGCTGCTCTGCGAATCTTACCTGGCGCGCCGGCCGGGGCTGCTCCCGCTGGCCGGCATGGCGGCGGCGGGCGCATTTCTGACCAAGGGACTGGTTGGGCCGATTTTCATCGGGCTGGGCTGGCTGGGCATCATGATTCACCTTTTCCGGTCCAAGCAGAATGCCGGAATCCCGGCCACTGAAAACCCGCACGGCGCCCCAAACATTACCGCAACACGCTGGGCTTTCTGGCATATCCTGGCCGCATTATTGGCCGCGTTCATTGCCGGCGCCTGGATGGCAGGCTTGCGCTGGCATGGTGGGCCGGAATTGTGGCGCGAGTGGTTCTGGGACAACCACTTCGGCCGGTTTACCGGCCAGGCCCGGCACTTGGGACACATCCGCGGCCCGTTTTACTATATCCCCGCCCTGGCCGTGGGCGCATTGCCCTGGCTGGCGGTCTGGATCAATGCCGCCTGGTCCGTCTGCCGCCAGCGGACACGACCTTCCCGCCCCGCGCCGACCGCCGCCTGGCCGGTAGTTCTGACGTGGGGTTTGGGCGGTCTGATCCTGCTGTCGCTCTCTTCCACCAAGCGTGAAATATACCTGAGCACGCTCTGGCCGTGCCTGGCCGTGCTGACCGGCATGCTGCTGCAAACGCCGCCGTACGGCTGGGTGCGCCTTTGCCTGCAAGCCTGGCAATGGCTGGCGCTGGCAACGCTGCCGGTTGCCGCCGTTGTGCCCGCCGCGGCATTCGCCGCCGGATACCTGCCGGGATCAGCGGCGCTGGCCCACACGCTCCTCTCCTTGCCGGTATTGGCCGCCGCCGGGCTGATGTGGCGCCGGCCCGGCTGGCATTGGCCGTTCCGCTGGCTGGTCATTACGGCGCTGGCTTATATTCTGGCCTTGACCAATATCCCGCCGGCACTGGATCACTTCAAGAACCAGGGCCCTGTGTTCCTAAAATTAGCTGCCGCCATACCGCCGGAAGCGCGGGACCGGGTCGGCGCATGGAAATTCGATGAAACCACGCGCGCTGGATTTTATTATTATTGCAACTTGGTTTTTCCGCCGGTTTATGATAATTTTGAGCTTTCGTTGATTTTATCAGGCAAACATCCGGGCCTGGATGGAATTGCCGCCGCCGGCCGGAATTTTCCGCCGGAAGGCCTGGAATTGCCGGCCTGGAGCGTTCAAGCACGGGTTAAACCCAATGCCCGCGGCCGCAAGCGCGAATTATGGTACGTGACCCGGGCTGAATCATTAAAAAAGGCCGATGTCCGGCATTCCGAGACCAACCGGCCTTAAGTGGATATCTGGCATATCGCCGCGGCTGCAGGCCCGGGCGCCGGTGCAGCCGCCATTGGCAAGGAGGAGCATGCGCAAAGAATTTCTGCCGTTTTCCAAGCCGACATTTGACGAGGGCGACATCCAGGCCATCGGCGAAGTGCTGCGTTCGGGATGGATCACCACCGGCCTGCATGCCGCGGAATTCGAAAAGGAATTCAGCGCTTACACTGGAGCGCGCGGGTCGGTGGCGCTGGCTTCCGCCACCGGCGGCATGCACCTGGCGCTCAAGGCGTTCGGCATCGGGCCGGGCGACGAGGTCATCACCCCATCCATGACCTGGGTGTCAACCGTCAACTTGATCGTCCTGGCCGGCGCCAAACCGGTCATGGTGGATGTGGACCGCGACACGCTGATGGCGGCGCCGGAACAAATTGCCGCAGCCGTGACGGATCGCACCAAGTTGATCATTCCCGTGCATTTCGCCGGCGCCCCGGCGGACATTGACCCGATCCGGCAAATGGCCCAAGCGCGCGGCATCCGGATGATCGAAGACGCCGCCCATGCCGCCGGCACTGAATACCGCGGCCGGCGCATCGGCAGCCAGGGGATAGCCATTTTTTCCTTCCATCCGATCAAGAACATAACCACCGGCGAAGGCGGCATGTTCTGCGCCGATGACCCCGAACTGCTCGACCATATCCGCCGGCTGAAATTCCACGGGCTGGGCGTGGATGCCTTCGACCGCCGCACCCAGGGCCGCTCGCCGCAGGCGGAAGTGATCGAGCCGGGCTATAAATACAACCTGACCGACATCGCCGCCGTCCTGGGGCGGCGCCAGCTGGTCCGGCTGGATGAATTCAACCGCCAGCGCGCGGCCATGGCGCAGCGTTACCGCGAATGCCTGGCGGAAGTGCCGGAAATCCTGCCCCTGTCAGAACCGGACTATCCCATGCGCCACGCCTGGCACCTGTTTATCATCCGCCTGGACACCGACCGCACCCGCCTGACCCGCGATGAATTCATGGAGGAACTCAAGCGGCGCAACATCGGCACGGGCCTGCATTTCCGCGCCGCGCATCTGCAGAAATATTACCGCGAAAACATGGGTTACCGGCGCGGCATGCTCCCGCAGACCGAATGGAACTCCGACCGCATCTGTTCCCTGCCGCTGTTCCCGGGCATGCGTCCGGAGGATGTGGAGGATGTGGTCGCCACTATCAAGGAAGTCCTGAAACGATGAACACCCCCGCCACCGTTTCCGTGGTCATCCCCGTTTATAACGAGGAAGCCAACCTGCCGGAATTGCTGCGCCGCACGCTGGCCGCCGGCCGGGCGCTGCCGGCGCCGTTTGAACTGATCCTGGTGGATGACGGCAGCCGCGACCGTTCCCGCGCCCTGCTGGCCGACGCCGCGCGGGACAACCCGGAAGTCATTGCGGTCATGCTGAACCGCAATTACGGGCAGCATGCCGCCGTCATGGCGGGGTTCGCCCAATCCCGCGGCGAAATCATCGTCACCCTGGACGCCGACCTGCAGAACCCTCCGGAAGAAATCGGCAAACTGGTGGCGAAAATGGAAGAAGGACTGGACGTGGTCGGGTCGGTGCGGGTGCCGCGCTGCGACAGCATGTTCCGCCGCTTTTCATCCTTCCTGGTCAACCGCGTCACCGCCCGCGTAACGGGCGTAACGATGCACGACTACGGCTGTATGCTGCGGGCCTACCGCCGGTCGATTGTGCAGGCGATGCTGCAATGCCACGAGCGCAGCACATTCATCCCCGCGCTGGCCAATAGTTTTGCCCGGAACACCGCCGAAGTCGAAGTGCGCCACGCCGAACGCCGGGCCGGCGCCTCCAAATACAGTTTGTGGAAACTGATCAACCTGCAATTCGATCTGTTAACCAGCATCACCACCTTCCCGTTGCGTTGCCTGAGCATTTTCGGCGTGCTGATGTTCCTGGCCGGCGCCGGGCTGGGACTCCTGATTCTGGCGCTGCGCCTGATCCACGGCCCGGAATGGGCGGTGCAGGGCGTGTTTACCCTGCTGGCCATCCTGTTTTTCTTCATGGGCGCCCAACTGGTTGCCATGGGGTTGCTGGGCGAGTATCTCGGCCGCACTTACCAGGACGTGCGGGCCCGGCCGCGTTATTTTGTGGAGCAGGTGGCCGGGCAAAGCCGGCTCGGGACCGACGCCCCGGCGCCGAAGAAATGAAGCGGCCGGGCGGCCGCCGTGAAATGGAATCAAAACAATGACCAAGTCGCTGATCATAGCTGAAAAACCCTCCGTGGCGGCGGATATCGCCCGCGCCCTCGGCGGATTTAAACGCGAAAAAGACTACTTCGAAAGCGAAAAATATGTGCTTTCGTCCGCTATCGGCCACCTGCTGGAAATCCATCCGCCGGACGGCTGCGAGGCTCCGCGCGGCAAGTGGAAATTTGAAAACCTGCCGGTCATACCCCCGCATTTCGACCTGCAGCCGATAGATAAAACGGCGGCGCGCCTGAAATTGCTGCTGCGGCTCATCCGCCGCAAGGATGTCGGCTGCCTGATCAATGCCTGCGATGCCGGCCGGGAAGGCGAACTGATCTTCCGGCATATTGCGCAATACGCCCAGTCCAACCTGCCCATCCAGCGCCTCTGGCTGCAATCCATGACGCCCGGCGCCATCCGCGAAGGTTTCGAGCGCCTGCGCGACGGCGTGGAACTCCAGCCGCTGGCCAATGCCGCCGCCTGCCGGGCTGCGGCCGACTGGCTGGTGGGCATCAACGGCACGCGCGCCATGACGGCTTTCAATTCCCGGCTGGGCGGGTTCCACCTGACAACCGTGGGCCGGGTGCAGACCCCCACGCTGGCCATCGTCGTGGAGCGCGAGGAAAAAATCAAAAAATTCATCCCGCGCGATTACTGGGAAGTCATAGGCACATTCTGCGCCGCCGCCGGCGAATATGCCGGACGCTGGTTCGATCCGGCGTTCAGCAAAAATCCGAACGATGAAGAAGCGCGGGCCGAACGCCTCTGGGAACGCGCGCGCGCCGAGGCCATCCAGGCCAAGTGCGCCGGCCAGCCGGCCACGGTATCCGAGGAATCCAAGCCCACTACCCAGTTATCGCCGCTGCTCTTCGACCTGACCAGCCTGCAGCGCGAAGCCAACTCCCGCTTCGGATTCTCCGCCCGGCGCACGCTGCAGATCGCCCAGGCGCTTTATGAACGGTACAAAGTGCTGACTTATCCCCGCACGGATTCCCGCGCCTTGCCCGAAGATTACCAGTCCACCGTCCGCCAGGTGCTGACCAATCTCGGCGGCGGGGCCTACGGCGCGCTGGCATCCGCCATCCTGCAGCACGGCTGGGTCAAGCCCAACCGCCGTATTTTCAACAACGCCAAGATTTCCGACCATTTTGCGATCATTCCCACCATTCAGCCGGCCGGGAATCTGCCGGAAGACGATCGCAAGATTTATGATCTGGTTGTCCGCCGGTTTCTGGCGGTGTTTTATCCGGCGGCGGAATACCTGGTCACCACCCGCATCACCACGGCTGCGGGCGAAAACTTCAAAAGCGAAGGGAAAGTGCTGGTCCGCCCCGGCTGGCTCGAAGTTTACGGGCGCGCCCTGCCGGCGGACGACGCCGCGCCCAACCTGGCGCCGGTCGCCCCGGGCGAAACCGTGGAGACTGTCGGCGTGGAAATCAAGGGGCTGCAAACCCGTCCGCCGGCGCGTTTCACGGAAGCCACGCTGCTTTCCGCCATGGAAGGCGCGGGCAAACTGGTGGACGACGAGGAACTGCGCGAGGCCATGCTGGCCAAGGGTCTGGGCACCCCCGCCACCCGCGCCGCGATTATCGAAGGGCTGCTGTATGAACGGTACCTGGTGCGCCAGGGCCGCGAACTCCAGCCCACCGCCAAGGCCTTCTCGCTGATCGCCCTCCTGCGCGGGTTGTCGGTGCCGGAACTCTGCTCGCCGGAATTGACCGGCAACTGGGAATTCCAGCTCAAGCAGATCGAGCGCGCCCAGCTTGACCACGAAAAGTTCATGCAGGAGATTGCCGCCATGACCCGGCGCATCGTGGACAAGGCCAAAAGCTTCGAACATGACACCATCCCCGGCGATTTCGGCGTGTTAAAGACTCCCTGTCCGAAATGCGGCGGCGAGGTGCATGAAAATTACAAAAAGTTTCAATGCCAATCCTGCGATTTCAGTTGCTGGAAAACCCTGGCAGGGCGGCAATTTGAAATCGCCGAGATGGAGGAACTGCTGGCCAAACGCGCGGTCGGCCCCCTGGAAAATTTCCGCAA
>CAYXEK010000139.1:0-2930 GCA_964463985.1 uncultured Verrucomicrobiota bacterium | reverse complement strand
GCCACCGGCCGCACCGACCTGATTCAAGGCTTCATTTCCAAGAAGAACCGTCCATTCAAAGCTTTCCTGGTCCTGCAGGATGGCCAGGTCAAATTTGAATTCGAGCCGCGGAGACCGAAGAAATCCGCCGGCCCGGCCGCCACGGCGGCGTCCAAGCCCAAGGAGTAATTGCTTTGACACGCGCGGTTTTTGCTTTTATGCTACCCGCATAAACAAGAGGTGCTTATGTCGGCGGTCAGCGAATTGATTGTGCGCGAATTTTTCGAAGCCCTGGGCTACCAGGTCTGCCAGCCCTGCAAGCATCTGGTCGGCGGGCGCGCCAAACGGCCGGAAGAGGAAGCCGACCTGCTGATCCGCCATCCTGCCATCGCTGAAACGCGCATTCCCGAACACGTGTTGTGGACGACGGACGACTTGCAGCATATCGGCCAGGCGGTAGTCTGCATTTACGGCTGGCACGCCGAACGCATTTACCCGGCCATGCTGGAAAACCTGCCGGAAATCGTGCGCTTTGCCGCGCCGGAAGCGCTGCGCGCCGCGCACCGCAACCTGGGATCCGACCAGGCGGCCACCATCCTGTGCCTGCCGAAGCTGCCGGCTTCCGCCGAATTGAAGCATCGGCTGTTGAGCCGCCTGCGCGAAAAAGGCGTCCATGGCGTCCTGGTTTTCCGCAGCATCCTGCTGACGCTGATTCACCGGGTGGATCCCGCCAAGAATTACGATAAATCCGACGTGCTGCAAATGATCCGCATTTTGAAAATATACGATTTGCTGCAATCTTCGCAATTGGAATTATTCGCCCGCCGCCAATCCCGGCAGCGGCGCAAAGGAGCCGGGGACATTGGACGCGCATGAAGCATACATTGCGCTGAACATGATGGAAGGCGTCGGCCCGGTAAGCGTTCAAGCGCTGGTTGCGGCGTTGGGCGATCCCCAGGCCATCTGGGAAGCCGGCCGGACAACATTGCTGAAAGTGCCGGGAATCGGGCCCGGCCTGGCGGATAAAATCCAGTCCCAGCGGAACAGCCTGGATTTTCAGGACGAAATCCGGCGCGCCGCGCAGGCAGGCGCCACATTGATCACTCCCGCCGATCCCGATTATCCGCCCAACCTGACCCAGTTGCATGATCCGCCCCTGGCGTTGTATGTCAAGGGGGAACTCCGGCCGGCCGACCGGCATGCCCTGGCCCTGGTCGGCACCCGCCATGCCAGCCACTACGGCCGGGAAACGGCGGCGCGTCTCTCGGCACAACTGGCGCGCACCGGCTGGACGGTAGTCAGCGGGCTGGCGCGCGGAATTGACACGGCCGCCCATGAAGCCGCCCTGTCCGCCGCCGGCCGGACCATCGCCGTCCTGGGCGGCGGGTTGGAGCATATTTACCCTCCGGAAAACCAGGCCCTCGCCGAGCGCATTGCCGATGGGCATGGCGCCGTCATCACCGAATTCCCGCTCGACCGCGTTCCCGACAGGACGACCTTTCCCATGCGCAACCGGATCGTCAGCGGACTGTCGCGGGGCGTGCTGGTGGTCGAAGCCGGGCGGCAAAGCGGCGCGCTGATCACCGCCAACCAGGCGCTTGAGCAGGGACGCAGCGTCATGGCTGTGCCCGGACGGGTGGACTCGCCCGGTTCCCGCGGCGCGCACGCCTTGATTAAAAACGGCGCGCGGCTGGTGGAAGACCTGGAAGATATCCTGGCGGAATTCGAATTTCTTTTCCCGCAGCGTCCGGCGGCGGCCGCCCCGGATACGGCTGCGCCGGCCGACCTGCCGGAGGAAGAACGCCGGATTCTGGCCGCTTTGCATCCGGAAGAGCAGGATTTCGACGAGTTGATCCGCCAAACCGGCATCCCGGCTGCCCGCCTGAACGCCCTGCTGCTGACGATGGAAATGAAACGGCTGGTCAAGGTTCTGCCCGGCCGCCTGGTGGCGGCAGTCCGGCGGCCGGCCTGAATCCATCCGCGCCGTTTGCGCCGTTTCCGCCTTCGCCGGCCTGCAGCGCGGCGCATCGCGGCCCTGCTGCAGGCCTGCATCCGGATGCGCCCAGACCGAATTTATTATTGACAGCATCGGCTTTTAAGGACTATTTTAATAAATATAAACATGGGGGTATGTTTAATTCGTTTTCGAAAGGAGGTGGTATAGCCTTATCTGAAAAGGCTCCGCCGTCTCTTTGGGCGGAGTGGACATCGTCTGGAATTGTACTTTAGGACCAGCAATCAACTTTCGAAATCAAGGGAGCAAGTTTACAGATGACGAAAATCACTGGTGTTTTACTGGCAGTTGGACTGGTTGGATCTACGGCGTTTGGCGCCATGCTGAATCAAGGCACGCGCGAACTGGGTATTGCCGGCGAACTCGACCGCGACACGGCGGCCGGCGAAGTCAGTTTCGGCCAGTTCATCATGGACGGGCTGATTCTCGGCGCCGGCGTAATGGGAGCCTACCAGGACTATGGCGATCTGGACGCCCAGACGTATGGCGCCAAGGTGTTCGCCCAGTACCACCTGGACATGGCCAGCCCCCTGGTGCCGTTCGCCGGAGCGGCCGGCGGCGTGCAATACGCCAAGGTGGAAGTTGATGATGCGGGGTCGGATTCGGAGACCGTCTGGATGGGCGAATTGCAATTGGGCGTGAAGACCTTCATCGCCAACAACATTGCCATCGCCACTTACGGCTTCTTCGATTTTTCCAACGAGGAAATTTATTCCGACAAGGATGAAATGGAAAAAACGAACTGGGGCCTGCGCATCGGCATGAACAGCTACTTCTAAATCACAGTTTTAACCCGGGGAAAACCCGCGGATGGCCCGGCTATCCGCGGGTTTTTTTATGCTCCTCCGCGGCGCTGGTTGACCGCAGTTGGCCAGCCAGGTGATCCGGGTCAAGTATGACGCAGTGTCGCTGCCGGCGTGAAAACTCCTTAATTCGC
>CAYXEK010000138.1:0-9285 GCA_964463985.1 uncultured Verrucomicrobiota bacterium | reverse complement strand
AGCGACGCAGGATGGTCGCGTCTTCTTGATTGGTATTATACCCAATCCACACGGAGCTCCAACTGCCTTTCATGCTATCTGACCCCTTAACTGGCTTCCCTTAATCTGTCCAGCGAATTCGCAACAATAATTATCAATTTATAGGACTGACCCCTTAACTCCCCGCAAACGCTCCTACATCACCAGCGTGCTCGCCCGCAATGAGCTATACCGCCCCGGGCCCGGCAACCGCCGCCTTTTCGCGCGGGTGTCACGCGGATTCTACCTGCCGAACCCCGCAATGGAAATCGAAGTCAACGAACTTTGGATCAACATCTATGACTTGCTGCGCACCGACCTGCTGGCCCGGGAAAAAGACAATGAACCACTCCAGTATTTGCTCGGAGTGATCGATCAAATCCGCCAGGACATCGCCGCCGGGCGCCATCTCAATCAAGCCGGCCAGGACGAAATCGCGCCGCCTGACCGCGTTTCATCGGAATGCTTAACGCCATCTGACAGCATACCGCCATGAGCGACCTCCTTAAACAACCTTGCATTGCCTTAACTCCGCAAGGCCATCTTGCATGGCATCCGGACGATGGCGACCCGTGGCCGGCGGCGGCGGCTATCGGCAGAGTCCGGGATGCCTTCGCTAAGGGCAGCGCCTACGGTTTGCTGCACCTGCCCACCCGGGATGCGGACACACAATTGCCGGCTGGGCCGGCGTTCTGGCGAGCTTTCGCCCGCTTGCATCTGACCAGGTTCTGCCATCGGCCGGAAACCGATGATCTGCGGCAAATCACGCCGGCCCCGTCCGAGTCCGATCTGCAAAACATATTGGAGCGCGCGCCGCCCATGCCGGGCGCCGAATATCTCTCCATTGATGTTCTGCGGCGGATATGGGCCGGGCTGGATGAAACCGTGCGCGCCGAAGCGGCCCGGCGCCCCGGCGGCGCGCCGGAATACCTTAAGCAACTCGGCGCGGTTTGGCGCATGGTGGGCCGGGTCTGCTTGCATTTGGCGGAAAACCGGACGAATCCGGACTTTCCCTTCGCCTTTCTCGCCACGTATTCGGCCGGGCTTTCCCCCGCCGGCCAGGCGCAACACCGCCCGCTGGGTCAGGCGCTCAAGGACTATGCGGGCGCGGGCAACCGGCCGGCGTTGCTGGCCTTGCTGAAACCGGTGAACCGCGCGGCGGAAAAGAGCGCCCTGATCAAGGAAATGGTCGAGAATGGCGCGCTCTTCAAGCCGCTGGCATGGCGGCCGGATCAGGCGTTCAGATTTCTCAAGGATATTCCCGTCTTGGAAGAAAGCGGCTTGGTGGTGCGTATGCCCGAACGCTGGGGCGGAAAACGCCCGGCGCGTCCCATGGTCGGCGTCCGCGTCGGCGAACAGCGGCAAGCCGGCCTAGGCGCAAATATATTGCTCGATTTCAAGGTGGAAGCCACGCTGGAAGGCGAAAGTATAACCGCGGAAGAATGGCGCAGTCTCATGGATTCAGCCGGCGGGTTGGTGATGATCCGGGGACAATGGGTCGAGGCCGACCCCGAAAAACTGCAGGCCGCCCTCGATCAGTGGCGGGAAGCGGAAAAGGCGGCAGCCAACGGCTTGTCGTTTGGTGAAGCCATGCGCTTGTTGGCCGGAATGCCGCGCGAAAACGAACCCGGCCGGACAGGCCAGGCGGAGGAACCAACGCGGACTTGGACCGGCATCAAGCCGGGCGCCTGGCTGGAAAAAACACTGGCCGCATTGCGCGACCCCGCATGCCTCGCCGCGCGCGATGAGAATTATGGCCTGAGCGCCGTTCTCCGACCATATCAGCGAGCCGGCGTCGAATGGCTGCGATTCATGAACGCCTTGGGGCTCGGCGCTTGTCTGGCCGACGATATGGGCCTTGGCAAAACCATCCAGGTGCTGGGATTGCTGGCCGGTGCCCCGCCGGAAAAGACGGCGCGCCCAAGTCTGCTGGTGGCTCCCGCTTCGCTCTTGGCAAACTGGCGGACGGAGTTGCAGCGGTTCGCGCCGGCGCTGCGTCATCGCATCCTGCATCCTTCCGAGCTTGCGCCCGATGAATGGAAAAGCGCCCAAGCGAACGCGGAGCGCGCCCGCAAAGGCTGCGATATGATCCTGACCACTTACGGCATGGTGGCCCGATGGGAAGGCTTGCGCAAGCTGGAGTGGAATCTCGCAATTCTCGACGAAGCGCAAGCTATTAAAAATCCGTCCGCCCGCCAGACCAAGGCCGTGAAGGAACTGAAGGCAGTTCAGCGCATCGCCCTGACCGGCACGCCCATCGAGAACCGGCTGGGCGACTTGTGGTCGCTTTTCGATTACCTTAACCCGGGGTTGCTCGGCTCGGTCGGCCGATTTTCCGCTTTTGTCAAGGCGAGCGCGGAGGATAGCGCGCGCCTGGGCTCTTTGCGCGCGCTCACGCGCCCTTACATCCTGCGCCGCCTCAAGACCGATAAACGCATCATCGCCGATCTGCCCGACAAGACCGAGGTCAAGGCCTTCTGCGGCCTCTCCAAGAAACAGGCGGCGCTCTACGAGCAGGCGGTGCGCGAACTGGCGCGAAAGATTGAGGAGACGGAAGGCATTCAGCGGCGCGGGCTGGTGCTCAGCTTTATCATGCGTTTCAAGCAAATCTGCAATCATCCCTCGCAATGGCTGCACGACCATGTCTATGACCGCGACGATAGCGGAAAATTCCGGCGCCTGCGCGAGATCGCGTCCGAACTTACCCAACGACAGGAAAAGGCGTTGGTCTTCACGCAGTTCCAGGAAATGACCGAGCCGCTGGCCGCCTGCCTGGCGGAGGTGTTTCACCGCTCCGGCCTTATCTTGCATGGCGGCACGCCGGTCAAGGAACGCCGCCGGCTGGTCGAGACTTTTCAGGCCGAGGATGGCCCTCCTTTCTTTGTGCTGTCAACCAAGGCCGGCGGCACGGGGCTAAATTTGACGGCGGCCTCGCACGTGATACACTTCGACCGGTGGTGGAATCCCGCCGTCGAAAACCAAGCCACCGATCGCGCTTTCCGCATCGGGCAGCGGCGGAACGTGCTGGTCCACAAATTCGTTTGCCGCGGCACATTCGAGGAAAAGATTGACAAGCTGATCGAGGACAAAACGGCGCTGGCGCGCGATGTGGTTGACGGGACAGGCGGCGAGGCGGCGTTGACGGAAATGAACAACCAGGAATTGATCCGCTTCGTCGCGCTCGACATCGAGCGGGCCGGCGAAGCGGAATAAACGCAAAGGAAAGCAACCATGGCGTGGAGACGATACAGGCGCAATCGCGATTGGGGCAGCGGCTACAGCCGGTTTCCGGAATACGTGCCGGTGGCTGAACGGCGCGCCAAGGCTGAAAGACAGATGAAAAAACTTGCCGGCAAAATAGGTATGGCGCTGCAGCCGGTTCGGCTGGAGGGATCGCAGATTGCCCATACCTTCTGGGGCAAGGCATGGTGCGCCAATCTGGAGTCATACAGCGACTACGCCAACCGCCTGCCGCGCGGCCGCTCCTATGTGCGCAACGGTTCGGTTCTGCACCTTGAGATACGGCAGGGCGAGATCGCGGCGCTGGTGAGCGGCAGATCGCTTTACAAAATACAGATCGGGATTCAACCTGTACAACCCGCGAAGTGGACAGGACTCTGCAAGCAGTGCGCGGGCGGCATCGGTTCCTTGATGGAACTGCTGGAGGGTAAACTCTCGGAACGCGTGATGAACATCATGACGGTGCCGGGCAGCGGCCTGTTCCCGACGCCAGCGGAAATCAAACTGAGTTGCTCATGCCCGGACTGGGCCGACATGTGCAAACACGTGGCCGCGGCCATGTATGGCGTGGGCGCTCGGCTGGATCAACAACCGGAGCTGCTTTTCCTGCTGCGGCATGTGGATCACAACGAACTCGTCGCCCAGGCCTCCGCTGTCACCGCCCTCACGGACGGAACACGCGACGCCCATGCCCCCACGCTGAACGCCAAAGAAGTGGGCGCTGTCTTCGGCATCGAACTGGCGCCGGAAGCCCCGGTCAAACCGGCCACAAAAACGACGACGACACTGCCAGGCGCACCGTCCAAAAAAAGACGGACAACCAAGAAACATGCCGTCCGAAAACTCGCGGCGAAGCAAAAGCGGCGAAGCAAGGTCAAACGCGTCATTAAGCCCGCTGCGGCGCAAGGTTGATGGTTTTTAATCCCTGCATGTCTCCCTGCTGGCTGCCTGCCGGCAGAGAAAAAATACTATAATACGGGACTGACCCCTATTTCCCTGACCCCTATTTCCCCTGGGCAAGAGCATATTGCCTGCCGGCATTCAGGCGGGGGCGTAATAATCATCGTGCTTAGGCACGATGGACGGCACCAGAGTCAGAGTCAGCAGGAAAAAAACCTGCAGGACTGTAAAAATCAGGAAGAGGGTCTGATAACTGCTGAAGCGCAAGCCCCACCTGGTCCAGTGCGGCGCCAGGATGCCGGCGCCGATGATCATGGACGCGGCGAAGCGGCTGGCGGCCGCGCCGATGGAACTATAAGTGGCCAGGTAAGCCGCTGCCATGATTTTATTGCCCGGCCGCGCCAAAGCCAGCAATTCTATCGAATAACAGCACATGCAATTGGCCACCCAGAATCCCAGCAGGAACAGGATCGCGCCGGCAAATAAAAAGAATCCCGGCACACCCGGGCCAATCAGAAACATGGCAAGGCCGATAGCAATGTAAAACAGGTGGCCCAGCGGCTGGATTAAGCGCACGCCGTAGCGGCTAAGCAGGCGGGCCGACAGCAGGTAGCCGAAAATCAAGCCGGCCATGTAGGCGACGGAAATCCACTGCACCACATCGGCCGGCGCCTTAATTTCGCGTTTCAGGTAAATCAACGCCAGCGGCAGCAGCGAACTGGACGCCAGGCCCAGGCAGCAGACATAAACCGCCCAACCGGTCAGCGGCAAATTGCGGATGGCAACACCGAGCGATTTTTTCCATTCCAGGCCGCCGCGCTCCCGCGCATTGACCGGCAGGCGGTCGAGGCATAATTTCCGTCCGACCAGCATCAAGCCGGCAGCGGCGATGACTATTTGCATCGCCCAGAGCGGCGGTTCCTCCCCCAGCGCCAGGCTCAACAGGAAAAATCCGGCAGCCGTCAGGGACAGGTAGGCAAAGCGCATTTTGCCGAAAAAGCCGCTGCGTTCGGCGGGCAGCAGGATGTTGTCGAGCATCGGATACCAGGTTACGCCGTAAAGCGAACGCGACACGCAGAAGACCAGGCACCCGGCCAGGACAAGATACAAATCCAGCGGCGGGGCCAAAGCCGGCGCCGCTGCCATGGCCAGGAATCCGCCGCAGCCGAGATAACAGGCAATGGTGTAGGCCCGGCGCAGACCGATGCGGTCGGCAATGGCCGCGCCGGGAATATTGAGGAAGATGGCGGCCAGCGCCGTCAGCGAAGTCGAAAGCATGGCCAGCGTGGCGCTGCCGCGCAGCATGGTGATGAAGAGGATGATGATCGCGCTGGAATCCAGCATCACCTCCGAGAAACAGCCGAACCAGGTCGAGGCGTAGGCGTAAAGCCGGCGGCGCCGGCGTTCCCGATCGTTGAACCGGGCGGCGAAATTCTCAGGGGGCGGCAAGTTGTTCATGGCGAGGGCAAGACGGCCCGCCTCTGGCTGGCCGAGCCTTTATCAAAGGTTGTTTTTACGCAGGACTTGGTTGCGGAAACCGCGCGGGGATAGCCGGACGTAATGCCGAAATCGCGTGGAAAAATGATACGGATTTTTAAAGCCAACCGCCTCGGCAATGGCATAGACCGCGTCATTGCTGGAGAGCAGGAGCGATTTAGCCGCTTCAATGCGTTGCATTTCCAGATAATGCAAAAGGGTCATTCCGGTGTTTTCCTTAAACAGATGGGCAAGATAAAAAGGGGAAACATGCACATGCGCGGCAATATCGCCAAGCCGGATTTTTTTGCGGAAATTTTCACTTAAATATTCCATCGCGTGCTGAACCCGCTCGTCGCGGACGCATCCTTTGCCTGCCTGCCGCAGATTCTGCATCAGCAGCAGGATGCGCTCGAGGGCATTTTCCGCGAGGGCTTTTTTCTCGGGATGAATACCGATGCGGTACCGGAGCAAATCCTTGAAAGCACTTTGCACTGCGCGCGCCGCGCGCGGCGCCGTCAGCCGGATGTGCAGCGCGCCGGGTTGTTCTTCCGGCCAGACCAGCAAGCGGGCCCAGTCAGGCCGGGGTTCGAAAACCACCCAGTACTCAAAATAATGCGCGCGCGGGTTGATTGTGGCCACCTGGTAAACCGTTTCCGGGCGGGTTAAGGCAATGTATGGCGGGCAACGTGTGACGGTCTGGGCGCCCACGGTTTTATCGTTCCGGCCCCGCACCTGGTAACTCAAGGTCCAGAACCGGAAACCGGCAGTCCGCGCATACTGAAAACCGTGGCGTGATTTGGATACGCCCGCGCCGATAATCATAGCGCCCCGATGCTGTTTGATGTCAATTTGCCGGCACAGCCCGTCGTAATTGTTGGACAAGCATAGCGGCAAATGCCGCATTGTCAAACAGCAAAAACAGAAAGGATTTAAGCAAGCGCAGGCATTGCAAAAAAAATGCGATTTGGCATCATGCCCCCATCAGCAAATTTTCTTAACCCGGGTGAATGAAAGGAATCCGCGCATGAGTAAACTGGCTGTCTATGGAGGTAAACCCGCCGTGCCGGCCGGCACAATCAAGCCCTGGCCGCCGATCGACAAGATTGACGAAGAACTGGTCATGGCGTCCCTGCGCGGGACGAGCCACGCCTTCGGCCCGAATTGCCAGGCGCTGCAGAAGGAATTCGCCGCCTGGAACGGCAACAAGTACTGCATTACGACCAACAGCGGCACAGCCGCCTTGCACATGGGCGTGGCGGCTTGCGGCGTGGGTGCGGGCGACCACGTGCTGGTGACGGCTTATTCCTGGTCCGCCAGCGCAACCTGTATTCTCCATCATTGCGCGGTGCCAATTTTTGTAGATATTGACTTTGATACCATCAACATGGACCTGGACAAGCTCGAGGCGGCCATCACCCCGCGCACCAAGGCCATTATCGCCGTCCACCTGCACGGCCTGGCGTTAAACATGGATAAATTGATGGCCATCGCCCGCAGGCACAAGCTGGCGGTGATCGAGGATGCCTGCCAGTCGCACGGCGCGCTGTTCAAGGGGCGGAAGGTCGGGACCTTCGGCGATTGTGCCGCCTTCAGTTTCAGCCAGAACAAGACCCTCGGCTCCGGTGAAGGCGGACTTTTCGTCACCAACGACGAAGAAAAAGCGTTGAAAGCCCGGCAATTATGGTCATTCGGGGAAATCAAGGCGCCGGGCGAGGATCGCGATTATCACGCGCACATGATCGGCTGGATGTACCGCAACAACGATCTGACCGCAGCTTTCGGACGGGCGCAGCTCACGAAACTGGATTATTACATCAAGGTTCAGCAGGAACATGCCCTGGCCTTCCATAACCAGATCAAGCCGCTGGCGGACAAGGGGCTGATCCTGCCGGTCGTGCCCGAGGGGCACATTTCCAGCTGGTACGAATATGTCGTCCGGCTGGACATGCAGAAAATCGGCTGGACCGGCGACCCGTCGGTCTTCCGCGACGCCGTGATGCATGCGCTGCGGTTTGAGGGCGTACGGCCGGTGGTCTGGCAGAAATACATTCTGCCCGCGATGACGGTGTTCCGGCGCAAAAACGCTTTCGGCCACGGCGTGCCGTGGAGCGTTGACAATGCCGGGAAAGATGTGGAATATATTCCGGAAAATTATCCCATGGCCTTGCGCCATTCGCGGACGCATTTAGGCCTGAACATGCCGCTGCGCGCGCCGAATGACGACGCCACCGTCAGTCTGCTGGCGGAAGCGTATGGCAAGGTGATGGATCAGCTCAGCGAAATCGATCCGGCGCGCATTGAAAAAATCGTGGCGGAAAAAGCGGCGCAGGCCAGGCAAGCCGCCAAATAGACGGGGAGGATGGAATTTTTATGACGGAAAATCAAGCCTGCCGGGTTGGGGTGGCGCAGCGCAAAATCACCCCGCCGCTCGGTTCTGAACTGGGCGGTTACTTTCACAAACGCTTTGCCAAGGGAGTCAAAAGCGAGCTTTATGCCAAAGTCATGGTGATCGAGAGCGGCGGCCGGCGCCTGGCACTGGCCGCGAATGACCTGGTCGCCGCCTTCGCCGAATTCACCGGGCCGGCCCGTGAACGCGTCGCCCGCCAGTGCGGCATTCCGCCGGAAGCGATCCTGATTACAAGCACGCATACCCATACCGGGCCGGCCCTGGTCAAACGCAAAGGAAATCCGGTTGATCCCGTGCCCGGGTATAATGAAGTTGTCGCAACGGCCATTGCCGAAGCCGCGCAGGAAGCCTGCGCTTCCATGTTCGAAGCAACCTTATACCTTGGGGAAACCGAGGCGCCGGGCTATTCCGTCAATAAATTAAGCCGCACGCGTGATGGGCGCGATGTTTACCGGCAACCCCGGCCCGGAGACCCGGACATCATCGGTCCGGCCGGCCATCTGGATACTTCCGTGCAGGTGCTCTGCGTCCGGGACGCGCGCCAGCAAATCCGTGCCTTGGCCGTCAATTTCGCGGCGCATCCGAATAGCAGCGGCGAAGAAATCTGGGCGGAATGGCCCGGCGACATGGTCAAAACCCTGGCGGCGGTCTATGGCGCGGATGTGCCGTGCTTGTTCCTGCAGGGAACGTGCGGAGATGTGGATTGCCGGGGGCGCGACCGGGTCGGGCGCGGGATTGCCGGCGCGGCAATGCTGGCCCTGGAGCGGGAGAAAACTCCCGCGGCCTGCCTGCCGCTCGATTATCGTTTCCGAAAACTCACCATCCCGCGTCTGAAAAAGACTCCGGAAACAGACCGCATGATTGAGGCCATCCGCAGCAAACCCAATCCCACTTATCTTGAAAGAGCCTGGCCGCTCCGTTATGACGCCTGGGATCCCGAGCCGGCCAGCAGGGATGTGCCGGTTCAGTGTTTCCGGCTGGGCGACACGGCGATTATAGCTTTGCCTGGCGAGGCTTTTACCGCGCTCGGCCTGGAAATCAAGCGCTATTCGCCCGCCCGGCATACCCTGATTGTAGCGTACGCCAACGATTCCATCGGTTACATCCCGCCGGTGGAGCAGGCCCATCGCGGCGGATACGGCGAATGGCCGTTTATTTCACGCCAACTGATCGCCGAGGCCGGCACGATGATGACCGAAGCCGCCATCGAAATGTTGCATGAAATGTGGGCCGGCGGCTCC
>CAYXEK010000137.1:0-9417 GCA_964463985.1 uncultured Verrucomicrobiota bacterium | reverse complement strand
TTTGACAAACAACGGGAGGTGGCCTAAATTGAATCAAAAATGTTTAACTGTGGAGCGGGTACTATGTTTTCAACAATAAGTATGCGCTTGGGATTGACTGGGCTGGTTGTTTGCGGTTGGTTTGTGATTTCGTCCGTGGCCGCGGTGGTATTCGATGCGGCCCGCCATGCCATTATCGTTTCCGATTATCCGGTATCCTGTCCCGGTAGCCTGCGGAACCTGGCGGATGCGGATCGGATTTTCGGCTGGGGCCAGGTTGAATACAATGCCGATACGGATGCCTACACCGTCAAGTGCGACCTTTGGATTGGCGGCGATTCCGGCGCCGACACGTTTTTTCAGATCGGCTCGGCTGAGCATCCGCGCGAAACCCTGGTGATGCGCGGCAACCTGTTGGTGCGTCCCTGGTGGCTGGCAGGCCGGCACGCGGCGGAGAAATGGTATCGCGTGCCGGAGCGCCAACGACCGGTCAACCGGTTGACAGTGGGTTGCGCGGACGATACCAACGTGACGGCTAAGGTTCGGTTGGATTGCCAGGGAACCAACCGCATTGGATTGGCAACCGGGTTGATGACGGTTGACGGCAAGGGCGGCAATATGTACGGGGGGGAGCTGCATGTTTATCACAGCGCGCTGGAGCTGGTTAATCCAGCGCCCGGTGCCGCGATGCGGGAGAATTTTAAGTTGTACGGTCCTTCCCAGCATCTGGTGCATGCGATGTTGCGTGGTTGGGGTACGGTATGCGGTTTGACTGGGATGGCGCATTACGGGAACGTGATAGAGCGGAGCACATTCCGCGGGTGCGGCAGAGTGATCATGGGCGGTTCGGCGTTTCACCAGTGCGTGTTTGAAGGTTGCCGTATTGGCCTCGCGGATTGGGGGTCCGGCGCGGAGGTATTGGGTTGTGTCTTCAGGGATAACGGGCGGAATTACACGCTGGCTTACTGCAAACAACTGGTGGCGGAGGATTGCAAACTGGGGCCGACACGGGATGCTGATACGATTATCATGCCGCCCAAGGCGGCGCAGGGGAAAGATTCGCCTGCCTTTATCAGCCGCCGGCATGTGGCAGTACTGGTGGCGGACGAGTCTGGTAATCCGGCGCCTGGCGCCATGGTGCGGTTTACCCCGGAACAGGCCGGTTCCGGTCTGCTGGAAAACAACAAGTGTGAGACGGATGCAGACGGCAAAGCAACGATCTTGCTGACGGAATACATAAAAACCGCCGGGGAAGCGCCGGATCAGCCGGCAGTGGCAGTTTTCACATACGCCATCAGTGCGGAACAAGGCGGACGAAATGGCCGGGTAGCCGGAGTCGCTCCCGATGCAACGGGAAAGCAAATACAGATCAAGTTGGGAGGGGAAACATGAAATTACTTAAATTGGGGATGGGCGTATTGACGGCGTGCTGGTGCGGATGGGGACTGGCGGAGGCGCCCGCGCCGGCGCTGGTGCGGCACGCGGCGGCGCCGCCGGTGATCGACGGGGTGTTGGACGATGCGGCCTGGGCGGAGGCGCAGGCATATCCAATGCTGGATATCAAGGCCGGCGGAATTCTGGCGGAAGATACGGAGTTCAAGCTGGTTTGCGATAATGCCTGGCTGTATATCGCGGTGGATTGCCGGAACCCGGATTTAGCCAAAATCCGGGAAGCGCTGGGCCCGAAAGTGACGGGGCATGATCAGGGGGCCAGCCAGGATGATTCGGTGGAAGTGTTTCTGGATCCCGGCACGGGCGGCAAGGTGTATTTTCATTATATGCTGAGTTGGGCGGGGGCGAAGGACGAACGCCGGATTACCGGCGGCAGCCGGGAGACCGGCTGGGATTTTCCCTGGCGGTCAGCCACGGCGGTTAATCCGGAGGGGTGGGCCGGGGAATTGGCGCTGCCGCTGTATGTTTTTACGGCGTTCAACACTCCCGATCAGTTCCGGTTCAATCTTACGCGTAACAAGCGGATTCCGGATATTGACGGCAGCGGGGTGATTGTTGCGGAACGCAAAGAATGGCGCAGTTTCGCGCCGATTGTGCGATCATTTCACGAGCCGGACCGGTTTGCGCCGCTGGCCGGGATTCCGGATGCGGGATTGGAAATACCGTTTCTGGTGGAGTTGAAAAAAGCCGAAGTGTTACCGTACGGGGTTGTGGATGGCGGCAATTATTATGAAGTGGCGGTGGAATTGGAGGGGAAAAACCACCGTGCGGGGCGTGTGAAAATCAGCGTCCAGGATCAGCCGGCAGTGGGGCCGGGGCATGACGTAGCGGAAGATGTCGAGGTGGCGGGAGAAGCCATAATCCGGAAAATCATACGCGTGCCGGTGGCAAATCTTGCCGAACGCGATGTGACAGTATCCGTTCAAACGATTGAGAGTGGTGAAACGCTGAACTGGGCGCAGATGGCGCGGCCGGCGGCACTGAAGGTCATGCGGGTGTATGCCGACCGCAACTATTACACCGCGGAAGACACCGCCCTGATTGTGTGCGAACTGGGATTGCCGGCGGAGGCGTTGGCGGAGTTCCGGTTGTGCGCGGTGGCGGCAGGTGTGGAAATCGGCCGTATGGATGAAGTCGGCCCGGAGACCAGGCTGCCGGTAAAGCTGGCGGAGCTGGGGCAGGGGCATAATGCAGTAACGGTGGAATTGCGGCGTAAAGCCGGCAATGAGCGTTACTTTACCTGCGAGCTTCCGATAATCAAGCGCGAGCCAAAGCCAGGGTGTGAGTGGAAAATTGACCACATCAACCGGGTAGTGCTGAACAACGGCAAGCCGTTTTTCCCGATCGGTTTGGTTATGGCGAGGATAACCTACGCCGACGAGAAGGATTTCAAACGTGTTGCCGAGGCTGGATTCAACACGTATTTCCAATGGGCGCATTTGGAAAATACAGCGGATATTTTCAAATATCTCGATTTGTTGAAGCAACTGAACATGTATTATGTAGAGTCGCCCGACTTCCATATGCAACATGTCAGGCTGGACGGGATCGATCGTTACTTTGACGAAGCAACCGCAGCGGAATTGCACAAAATATCCTTCCAAAGTTATTTTGTTGCCCGTAAAGCGCTGATGGGTCTGGGCGGAGTATCAAACAAACACTTCCAAAAACTGACCCCGGCGCAGCAGGATGAACTTTATATCGAGTATTACGCCAAGAATATGCCCCGAATTCTGGATGTAATCGGCAGAGTCCGGGATAATCCATTGTTAACTTCATATTTCATCATGGACGAAGACGGCGACCGCAACAGCCGGTCAGTGGGACGCAATTTGTACCGGCAAATCCATGCGGCGGATGGATACCACCCGATCATCCGGAATTTCTCGAGTTATATCGGCGAAATCACGGATTGCTTTGACATTATCATGACCGATCCCTACTGGACACCCGGCCGCGCCGCCATGGGCGCGCGGGCTACGCCGGATTTTGTAGCCAAGATTACCTGGATGACTTATCATCGCGGTGAACAATACCGGCAAGCCTGCTGGCAGAC
Organism: uncultured Verrucomicrobiota bacterium; assembly: GCA_964463985.1. Classification (GTDB taxonomy): domain Bacteria; phylum Verrucomicrobiota; class Kiritimatiellia; order JAAZAB01; family JAAZAB01; genus JAXGPF01. The sequence goes on along the minus strand of CAYXEK010000137.1, from coordinate 5,930 downwards.
TCTCGTGGGGAATCTCTGGAGCGGATTCCGCAAGCGGCCCTTGACATTCGCTGAACAATTGAATCAATGCCACCTGGCGGTGATATACGGCGCCAGCGGGTTATCCTTCTTTTGCTATCCGTTCCATTACCAGGAGGGCTGGGACGCCATGCAGGAAGTCTGCCGCCGGTTCCGGGTCATCGGCCCTCTGGCTAATGGCGGGCGGATTGATCAGACGGCAACCTATGAATCCGCCGTGTTGGAGGCGCCGGATGCTGCGCCGGCATTCCAGCCGGTGGTGTTTGATTACTGGAAGGACACGTATCCGGAAGTGCATGCGCGCGTGTTCCGGATGCCTGATGGCGAATACCTGCTGCTGGCGGCCAATGCCCGGTATTATCCGGTGACCGCAACATTTGCGATTGACGGGATGGCGGGAGCGGTGGAGCCGCTGTTTGGCGGGAATCAGCAGGCGGCGGTAGATCATAAATTCACGGAGAAGATTGAGCCGCTGGGTGTGCGCGCGTATAGATTGCGGGGCGTTACCGAGTCGGTAAACATGCGGGTCAGCATGACGCATCTGCAGAGCGAAGCGCCGCCACCGGAAGAGGCGTGGCCGAACGATTACCGTCCCGACAGGAAAAACGAACTGCTCAATCCAGGGTTCGAGGCGGCGACCGTCAAGGGCTGGCCGGACTACTGGTTCCCCAGCTTCAGCCACGACATGGACAATATGGCCGGCAGCGCCGATCCGTCGTGGGGGCAGGTAACCAATCAACCTTATCAAGGCGAATATTGCCTGATCATGCGGCATCCGGTTTATTCGACGCAAATCCATTGCAATCCGCAGAATGACAAGGCCGTGCCATACACGATTTCGTTCTGGGCGCGCGCCAACCGGCCGGGCCTGAAAATCTGGCTGTATCCGCGCCAGATGGAACGGTTGGATGGAGTGGAATATGACGCATATAAAGCCAGCCGGACTTTCGATCTGAGCGTTGAATGGCGGCGTTATGAACATACCGCGCTGCTGCCAGCGCGGATTGGCGGCAGTTCGAGCTGGAACAGCAACATACTGGATTTCAGGGTCAAGGACATGACGGAGGGCGGCACGGTCTGGTTGGACGCCATCCAATTCGAACAAGGAATGCAGGCCACGGAATTTGAGGAATGATTACTCGTTAATGCTTAAGAATGAAATAATTAAGTAAAGGAGAGGCACGCATGTTGAAAGGTTGCATTTTGGCGGCTTTGATGATCTGGGGGCTTGGGCGCGTGTATTGTGGTAATGCCGACGAAGGCGCCGGTTCGGTGATTGTTGACCGCAACGTGCCGGGCACGGTCACGGCGGGGATTCAGGAGGCGCTGGACAGTCTGCCGAAAGAGGGCGGCGTGGTGATACTGCCCACGGGCGAGTATGAAATAGCCGCGCGCATATATATGAAACCAGACACATGGTTGCGCGGATATGGTCCGGGATCAATCATCCGTAAAAATCCCGGTCTGCGCGTGTTGCTGGCGGAGGATGTGACTTCATCCTCCACGCAGAACTACATTGTGGTCGAGCATTCCGATGGATTGCGGCCGGGGATGGATATGTCGCTGGGCGAGATGGGCGGCAAGGCGGAGGTGCATGTATATATTGACCGGGTGGAAGGCAATAAAATATACTTGAATCAATCCGGGCATCGTATGGGAGAAAGACCGTTGACGCCGCGGCCCTGGAAACCAACTTGCGATTTGAAAGTGGAAAATCAGGCGGCAATGTATAACGGGTTCATGCTCATCCGCACATCGCTGCGGAATGTGATCTCCGACTTGGCGCTGGATGGCAACCGGGAAGCGCAAAAAGTGGATGGCGAAAAATTATATCGGAAATACCCCTACTGGTGGATCCGTCTGCGGTGCGTGCCATACATGGGCGGCGATTCAAGGATTGAAAACTGCCGGGTGTACGGCGCGGCGCAAGTGGCGATATCGTTAGGCAGCCGCGCAACGGTCTTTAATTGCGATGTCAGCCACAGTTTCCAGGGAATTCATCCCGGCTCCGGCCCGTATTCACGGGTTATTCAGAACACCGTGCACCATAACGATACTGAAGGCATTTATATGTGCTGGGGCAATTATGGGGTGATCATCAGCCAGAATCATATATACGCTAACGGCGGCAGCGGGATCGGCCAGTTGGGCCGGCCGTGCAGCGAGCAATACCCGGAAGTGCGGCATGGGCGCAGCGGGGACCGGTTTATCATGATCACCGACAACGTCATATATCACAACGGACGGTCGGCGATTCAGGACAGCGCCATCGGGAAGGCCGAGGATTACATTATTACCGGCAATCTGCTGTTTAACAATTGGCAGAGTCGTTTGGGATTAAGGCCGGGACGAATTTCAATATACAATAAAAATATTCAACCGGTGCCGGCAGCCATTTCCTTCCGCGATGCCCGGCAATGCGTGATTGCCAATAACCGTATTTTTGACGATCAGGACTTGTATCCGGCCGAGTTGAAGGAATCCGTCCCGTCCGGCGCAACGGAACTGAAGTTGGAGGATTGGGTTGAACTTCTGCCGATGTTCCTGGAGCCGATGGATGAAAAGCACTATTATGCCACAAACTATTTCAAACAGGGGTTGACCAATTTTACCATGCGCATTGCCGGCGGTGGGGTGTCGGAATTGCACCGCGTCGAGCGCAAACAGGTGGGTACGGATTGGGTCTTGATTACGGAGCAACCCTTGTTGCATGGTTATGCAAAGGGCGCGCGGATAACGATTGAGAAGACGCAGTTGTGGGGGATATATCTGGGCGGGTCGGAGACGGAACAGAATATCGTCGCCAACAACCTTTGTGTGGGCAATGCCGTCGGCGGGATCAACTGGATGGGGCGCGACATGGCGGTGCAGGGCAATCTCGGACGGGTGGTGGAAATGGATGCCAGGACACCCCGGTCAGTGAACGAGGTGATTTTTCCGTTTGCCACGACTTTGACTTTGCCCGGGTTGGACGCTGTCGCTGAAACTGCCGGGTGGAGTCCGAACGCGGTGTTTGCCGCTTCCGACCGAACCGACGGGCGGATGCTGGTGCTGGCGAACGCAACCGGGGACGCCCAAGCCGAGGCGGTTTATAATCCCGGCGGCGATCCGGCAGTTTTCCCTGTCAAGCCCAACACATTTTACCGGATCACGGCCTGGGTCAAAACTAAGGCGGAAAAGGATAATGCGCCCGTTTTGCCGCGGGTAATGTTTGATGTGATTCGCGAGAATGGCGATCGGTGCGGCACGGAGTATAATGAATGGCCGCTGCAGGACATGCGCAATGGAGACCGGGCGGCGGTGGCGCCCGGCGCATGGTTGCGGGGGGCGGGAAACCTCCGGACGCCCGGCGATGCGCGGGTAGGGCAGATTATATGCCGGCTGGATCGCGGCGCCCAGGGCACGGCCTGGGTAGGTGGAATTGCGGTAGAGGAAATTATCCTGGACGGCGCGGCTTCGGCGGCGTCATCTGGAGCGGCGGGAGAATTATAACGCCATCCGCGCCGGTAAAAACCCGCGTGCCAAGGCATTACCTGAATCCGTGATGAGGTCAGTATACCGCAGATGCGCGGCGCGAAGGATGAAGCTGTATAAATATACTGCGAATCCTTCGCAACAAAGCAGATGCGGCATAATGGCCTCACCCGCAGGGCGGTCTTTTCCGCCAAACAGCGCCGTGTGTTTTTGGTGATATTTTAAAATGCCATAAATTGTTGTTTGTACGCACATTGTCTTGACAACATAAAATCCCGTCACGGATTCAGGATTACACAAGAAGGAGGATTGCAGTATGAACAATCAAGCAAAAATATGTGTTGTTCTAATGGGGTTGCTGGCGGGCGCCGGCGCGTTAATGGGCGAGGTTTATCGCGTTGCCATGCCGTCGGCCGGCGGGGATGACGGCAAATCCGGTCTGGATTGGACAGCGCCCAAGGCCAGCATCAGCAATGCGCTGGCGCAGGGGGATGTGACGGAAGTATGGGTGTCCAACGGCGCCTATACGCTGGCGGCGCAAATCTATGTCAACCAGGCCGTGACTATCCGCAGTTGGAAAAACGGAGCAGTTGATCCGGACGGGACAATCATAGACGGCGATAATCAAAACCGATGTTTCGAGATAAGACATGCCGATGCCGTCATAGACGGCTTTACCATCACCCGGGGTCTGGTTACCGCTGAAGATGGCCGGGTTAGAGGCGGCGGTATATATATGACCGCGGGGCTGGTTACAAATTGCCTGGTTATCAGCAATACTGCGCATGCCAGGCTGGAGGAATATGGCGGCGGCGGTGTTTGCCTGTACGACGGTGGTGAGTTATGGAATTGTAGAATTCATGAGAATATTGTCACCAACCCGCCGACGACAACATCCCTCAGACAGATTGGTGGCGGTGTGTTGGTGCTCATATCCGGCAAATTGGTCAATTGCGATATTGTCGGAAATCAATGTTTTTGTGCGCTGCGTGGCGGCGGTGGCGTTGCCCTTTATAAAGGCGGTATCTTGGACAATTGTACGATTGTCAGTAATTATGCGGACAATGGTGGTGGAATTTACGCAGAGGAATCAGGAATTATAACCAATTGCCGTGTGACAGGCAATACGGGCGCCCTGCGCGCCGGCGGGCTTTATATCTACGAGGGCAAAGCTGGCAGTGACATAGGCGTGTTGACTACCGACTGTCTGATCAGCAACAATATCGCCGTGGGCACAAGTGCCAGCGGCGGTGGAGTTAGCATTAATAACGGCACAAACCATGTTATGCGCAACTGCAGACTTGTCAATAACATTGCGGAACGGGATGGCGGCGGCATGCATGCCTCCTCATGCGGACTGTTAATGGAAAATTCCCTGGTCGCTGATAATGAATGCCATGGCGCAAATGCCGGCGGCGGCGGGATTATAGCTTCAGCGTCGGAAACAAATATGATTATGATTCGCAATGTAGAAATCAGGGGCAATAAAGGTTCCGACACTGGCGCCTGGGGCGGCGGTGGCGCACATTTGAAGAATGCCTGGATGGAGAATTGCGTGATAGAAAATAATTACGCCATAAAAGGCAGCGGAGGTGGCATTTTTGCAACAGGCACGAGCACTGTGATAAATTGCCATATCATCAGCAATCAAGCAGCAAGACTCGGTGGCGGCATTAGCGCGCAAAATTATTGCGTAATTCGGAATTGCTTGATTGCAGGCAACTTGGGATCTAATCGCTTCGGCGGCGGAATATATGCGCACGTGAATGAACTGGGCGAAATCAGCAATTGCACCATTATTGATAATGAAATTCAAGGCACTCAATCGCATCAGCGTGGCGCCGGAATTTGCGTCGTGGGCGCAAACCGCATTTACAATTGCCTGGTCTGGTCCAACCGCTGGAGCGGTACGGTCAACGACGAAGAACGCGATATGGGGATGTATCAATGGGATGATCTGGAAGCGGAAAGCAATTCCGTGCATTATTGCTGCAGTCCCCGCGATTTCGGGGGCGTTCGGGGTAATACCACCAATCCGCCGTCGTTTGTCGGGGCTGCCGATGGCGATTGGCGCTTAACTGCCGGGTCAGCCGGGATCAATGCCGGGACCAACCTGCCGTGGATGCTGGAGCCCGGCGCCGTGGACCTGAACGGCCGGCCGCGCCGGGACCGGTTTTCCCGGCAGGCGGACATGGGGTGCTTTGAGTTAGTGCCGGCAGGGGTGATGTTTTCCATTCGTTAAAACGGGGGGCATGCCGTCCAACCGGGTGGAATCTCCCCACATCAACCTGGCTGTGCCAGTGATTGATACAATGAGACAACAGGCGCATTACGAACGGATGCCAATAATCTGATCGGACGGATACCGCGGGTTTCATACAGGCAGGATTGTAGTAGCCGAACGGCTTGCCCTGCGTAGCTTCAGTGTAGCAGGGTGT
>CAYXEK010000136.1:0-9457 GCA_964463985.1 uncultured Verrucomicrobiota bacterium | reverse complement strand
CGGCAGCGATCAGCCGGCCGGCCCGCTGTATCCAATAACCGGTCAAAAATGACTGCATGGTGTTGCTCCTGATTTGATGTTTGTCTGCCTTTCCCGCACGATCCTTTAACCAAAAATGTCACGGCAAAGTCAAGCCCAGCGCGTCCCATTCCCCGGGCCCATAGACCCGGCGCCAGCCTATCGCGCCCGCGCAAACACTGGCGGCGGGATTCTTCATGATAGCCGCCTTGACCCGGCTATCCAATTCCATGGGCGCCTCCAGGATGACCCGGCTGCCCGCCGGCGCTGGCGGCAGCGTCAGGCGTGTTTCCTCGAATAAAAAGCGCGGGGTGCCGGCCGCGACCCGCCGCTGCTTGACCCGCGCCAGCACCGACGTGGCGGCGCCGCCGGACTGAACGGCATAAACCGTCACCGTATGCACCCAGGGCGCAAAGCCGTTGGTGATGGAAAAGACCGCATGATAGACGCCGCCATTGGTTGCGACCCGGTCGGTGATATCAAACCGGAAGACGGGATTGTTGGTTATAAAGTCATTCAGCGTCCAACCGCCCAGGGGTTGTGTGCGCGATGCCGGACGCGGATCGGCCAAGCCCAGGTTGATCGCACGTTCCCAGGCAGTATCGCAGGTCCGCAGCAGCACCGGAATGGTTTTGGTTAAACGTTCGTGCCATTCTTCCGGCGGCGCGTGCAGGGCGCCCCACTCCGCCAGGCTGTAACGCACACGCTGGGCGCAGGCATCCAGCCGGTTCAATTCCCGCGCCAAAACGCCTTGCGCATCGGCGCCCGGCGATTCGGAATCAAGCAACTCGGCCATGTTCCACAGGCTGTCAAACGCCTCCAGTTGCGCGCGGGTGAACATGGATTCCCATGCCATCAAAGGCGCCCGGGCCTGAACCGAAAGCGCTTCGGCGCGGCGCGCCTGGACCAGCGTTTTCCGCCGCAGTTCCGCATCTGCCAGGCGCGCGGCGCCGAAAGGCTTGTCGCGGAAGCCCCGCCCCATATGCGCGGGAGTGCTGCGCATCCGGGCGATGAAATCGCTTTCCGCGAGTTCCATGCCCGTCTCGCCCGCCAGCACGGCCCACTCGGCGAACAAGGCCGGATCGCAAATTCCCGTCACCGTTGCATAAGCGCGCGCGAATTCCGCCGGCGACCGGCCATGGGCATTCCAGGACCATTCCGCCAGGGCAATGACGTTGAACGCATGCCACCGCTCGTTGGGCACGACAAAGGCGCTCACGGAAGACAGTTTTTTATCAACAAACTCGCGGCAGCGCATTTGGAGGAACTGGGGCGCCGTCCACGGCACAATGATGCGCATGTTGCTGGTGATCTGCGGCACCACGCTGATAAAGCGGCCGGCCCGGGCGGCCTGTTCCAGCAAAGGATAGATCAGCGGTTCGTAGCTGGTGCGGTAAGTCAGGGTGCCGTTGTAATACCAGATGCCGATTTCCGGCGGCAGCAGGTCCAGCACAAGCTTGTTCTTTTCGGCTTCGCGGTAACTGCCCTGCGACGTCCCAATGATTAATTTCGCTCCGGGATATTTTTCCTGGACTTCCCGGAATGACGCCAGGATGGCCTGGGTTTCCAGCACGTATTGGTTATGGCCCCGGCATTGCTCGCAATGGCAGGCCATCGGTTCTTCCGACAGCCAGACTTCGAGTTCCAGGTGATGATCCTTGACCAGTTCCGCCATGGCCAGCATCCAGCCGGTCAACAGTTCCCGCGTCGCCGGACTGGACATGCACAGACCGAAAACGCCCCGGAAATTCAGGTAAGGATTCAAGGTCTCCCGCGGGTCCAGGGTCCGGACAACCGTCTGCAACCCCGGAAAATTCGTGTCATTCTGAAATTTCCAAAGTTGCCGGGCCAGCACCGCCAGGTGGTACAGATAGGGCACTTCCTTGACGCCTTCGGCCGCCGCCGCCAGGATGGCATTGGAAACCGCGGCGCTGCCGTTGAAGTACGGCGCGCCTTGTTCGTCCAGCGCCGGCGCCAATTGGCTTTCGTGCAAATTCAACTTCCAGCGGGCGAGCCAGGCCAGGTCGGCTTCGGTCATTGCCAGCCCGCGACAGGCCAGGTCGGGCCAGTCGCGGATAGACGGAAGCGGCACGGCCAGCGGAGTCGCGGCAACGGCCGCGTCCGGCGGCCTGACCAATTGCGTCAGAGTGCGGGCGGCATACAGCAATCCCAGGGCGGTGTTGGCCATGGCGTGCAAATGAACAATCCCGTTTGTTTCCGGTCCCGTGTGCCAGACGGCATAGGCCTGGTCGGGATTCGGCGCGGCACGCAGAAAATCAACCTGTTCAGACGCAGGCGTCCGGGCGTCAACCAGGTGGAGATGCACAACCGCCGCAGCCCGGCCTGGCTGGCCCTGCGCCCAGCCGGCCAGCAGGCGGCGGATGGCCGGAACCTCCGGAGCGGCCGGCGGCAAGGCCGCCATATCCAGCGCCACCGCGCCGGCGGTGGTTGCAAGAGCGCCGGTTACGCATAGATGTTTGGGCAGGGGAATGACCCGGTCAGCCCATAGAATGGCGTCCTCCGCCGACTGCCCGGACAAATTGCCGCCCGCGCCCAGCATGGCGGCGGCCAGACCAGCCAGGCCCGATAAGATGATGCTTCGCCGCCGCCGGTCGCCCCGCCTGCTGCCATGGATTTTCATATTGCCCATTCCTTGATCGGTTGAGAGCATTTTAGCGCCGGATGTTCATCGGCTTATGCCAAACAACACGGCGCCGCTGAGATGGAATCATAATCGCCGGCCGGCAAAACGCCAATTGTAATTTTCGCCCATTTGTTATAATTTATCGGCATGCAAAGCATGCAAAAATCGCCGGCCGCCGTGGCCGTCATCACGTTGAAAAACATGCCGCTCTACCGTCAAATGCACCAGGGCATGGCCGATTATGCCGCGCGCCATACCGGCTGGCGGCTGGAATTCATCTATCACAACCTTCCACGCATGCGCAAACTCACCCCCGGCGTCTTTGGCGGGATCATCCTGACCAGTCCATTCCCCGATGCCATGCAACTGATCCGCAGATGGCCGACGCCGCAGGTATGCATCAGCGGCAGCCGAACCGGCACGCCGCCAGGTTATCGCTTCCCAGTCATTCAGACCGACAATGCCGCCATAGCCCGCATGGCGGCGGAACACCTCTGGCGCCAGGGATGCCGCCGCCTGGTTTTTTATTGCATGCCGGCAATCCTGGCAGACGGCACGGGATGGCATGACGAACGGCGGGCGGCTTTCCTGGAGTGCGCGCAAAAATACGGCGCAGGTGGCGGCGCGGCTTTTTGCGGGCCGGCCAACACACGCCCCCCGGAAGATGCCTTCGCCATTACGTTAAAATGGCTGCGGCAACTGCCGCTGCCGATTGGCATCATGGCCGCCAATGACGAACATGCACGCATGTTGCTGGACGCCTGCGGCGAACTCAAGCTGGATGTGCCGCGCCAGGTGGCGGTGATCGGCGTGGATAACGATGAATTCATCTGCAATTTCACCGCACCGCCGCTGACCAGCGTCATCCAGAACGCCGAGCGCTCCGGATTCGAGGCCGCGCGGCTTTTGGACTCCCAGTTGCAGGGCCGGCCCGCTGAAAAGCACTTGCTGATGCCGCCCCGCGGCGTGGCTGTCCGCCAGTCCACCGACCGCCTGGCCGTGAGCGACCCGGTGCTGCGCCACGCAATGTCTTTCATCCGGCAGGATGCACCGCTAAAAATCAGCGCCGCCGATGTGGCTGCCCGTGCGGGCGTTTCCTGCGCCACGCTGAACAAGCAAGCTCGCCGCCTGACCGGGCAAACCGTTCACGCCATCATCGCGGCGGAACGACTGCTGCGCGCGCAGGCTTTATTGGAAAAAACCAGCCTGCCAATAAAGCAGGTGGCGGAGCAAGCCGGGTTCAGCTCCGTGCAATACATGCACAACATCTTCAAAAAGCAGACCGGCGGCAGCCCGGGCGATTGGCGGCGCCAGGCGCCGCCCCGCTGATTTAACATTGCCGTACGCCCCGGAAAACAATGCGCCCTCCCCGCGTGCCGCAGCATACACCGCGGCCCGCGGAAGGGCGCTCAAGGCAATCTCACCGCCGCGGCCCGCGCACAGTTAGAGCGTAAGCCGTGACGGAAAAGCTGCTTATGATTTTTTCGGCACGGGCGTGTCGGCGTACTTGGATTCCTCGCCGACCACCACCAGGTAATCGTTATCCACCAGCACCTGCAGCAGTTGCGCCAGCGTTTCCTTCTTCATTTTCGACTGCGCATCCACCACGATGGTGATGTACTGGCTGACCTTCTTCTGCTTCAACACCTTGGGAATGTCGGTCACCTTGTAATTTTTCCCGTCCATTGCGAAGGATTGATCTTCGGTCACCGTGGCATAAATTTCATCCGTAAACTGCAAATCGCCGGTGGTGGCCGCCGTCGGCTTTAGTTCAGGAGCGGGAGCGGGCTTTACGGCCGCCTTGGGCACAGTTGAGCAACCCGTCAAAAAAGCAATCCCGACCGCCATACCAACCGCTGAAATTAACAGGCGCTTCATAACCCTCACTCCTTCTGTTTAAAAAAGCCGAGTTCAGCCGCGGCAGTCCCCCAGCCGCGCGGTACACGGCAATACAAACTTCAGTGCATGATTCAAAAAAAGGGATTATATGTCAAGCATAATTTTTTAAGCGTTTGTGCTTGCCATACGTAAACGAGCTTGATAGTGTTATGGGTTTCAAGGCGGCCCGGGATCGGCCGTGGCGGCATGATCCCGTCGCGGCGGGCATTGCCCGCGCCGCCTGAAACCAACACGCCCGCAACGGCGGGCCGGAAGCGAGCGCCGTCCCCGCCACCGGGACCGGCCAAAGCGGATTGTTCCCGACAGGGAACCAACCAAGGAGGCAGTTGTGGCTGAAGCAGCGTCGTCCAGTCAGGAAGTCGTCAACATCGGGATCAAGGAACTGCTCGATGCCGGCATGCATTTCGGGCACCAGAGCAAGCGCTGGAACCCGAAGATGAAGCGGTTCATCTTCGGCAAGCGCAACGGCATCTACATCATTGATCTCACCAAGACCCTGGCCCAGTTGAAACAGGCCCAGCAGTTTGTTTACGAAACCGCGGCGCAAGGCCGCGGCATCCTGTTTGTAGGCACCAAGAAACAGTCCCAGGAAGCCATTAAGGAAGCCGCCACCCGCTGCGGCCAGCATTACGTCAACAACCGCTGGCTGGGCGGCACCCTGACGAATAACCGCAACATCCGTGTCAGCATCAAGCGCATGCAGGCAATCGAAGCGCTGGAGCAAAAGGGCGCGATGGAAAACATGCCCATGAAGGAAGTCTCCCGGCTGCGGCATGAACTGGAACGCCACCAGCGCTTCCTCAGCGGGCTGGCCAGAATGGACGGCATGCCCGGTGCCATGGTCGTGATTGACGTCAACCGCGAGGCCATCGCCGTTAAGGAAGCCAACCGGATGGGCATCCCGGTGGTGGCAACCGTGGACACGAATTGCGATCCGGACCCGATCGCCTACCCGATCCCGGGCAACGACGATTCCTCCCGGGCCGTGCGCTTGGTCTTGAATGTCATCGCCGACGCCATCGCCCAGGCAACCGCCGAATACGCCGCGGGCGCCGCCCAGCGCCAGGCGGAACAGGAAGCCCGCGCCAAGGAACGCGCCGCAAGCGGCGCTGCCGCAGACGCATCCGGCACGGACGTCAAATCGGAACATGCGCGTTCGCGGCCGCGCGGACGGCGCGAAGGGGAACGCGGCGGCGACCGCCGGCCGCGCCGCGCGCCATCCGGCAGGACTGAACCGCATACGGCGGAAGCCGGAGCGAAAAAAGCGCCCGCCAGAGCCGCGGCCAAGCCGCACGCCAAACCTGAAGCCGCGAAGGCGGCGGAAGCGCCCGCCCCGGCAAAACCGGCCGGGTAATCCAGGCATTGAACACTGAGTCGTTTTCAAAACTTCAGTTTTGAAGGAATTCAGCATTCAGTAGTCTGAATCCAGAATAAAATTTACTTTGCTTAGAAATTGTGACTACTGAGCCAATTTCAAAAGTCTCGGACGACGTGGAAGTCGTCCCTCCAAAATGGAAAAACAACCCGTTTTTGGAGGGTCGGGTTACACCCCGACCTTTTTGATAGGACTTTTGAAATTGGCTCTACTGTCTTCTGAATACTAATTTCATAAGCTGACTTTTGAAAGCAACTCTATATTATCCAGCCAATTACTGGAACTAAAACAGCAAAGACAGGAAGCACACCATGGAAATTTCAGCAGCACTGGTCAAGGAATTGCGCGACGCCACCAACGTCGGCATGATGGAATGTAAACGCGCCCTCGTGGAAGCCAGGGGCGACAAGGCGGCGGCCATCAAACTGCTCCGGGAACGCGGCATGGCCATCGCGGCCAAGAAATCCGGCCGCGCTGCCAACCAGGGCGTGATCGCCTCGGCCATTATTGATGGCGACCGGACCGGCAGCCTGGTGGAAGTGAATTGCGAAACCGACTTCGTCGCCAAAAACGACGGGTTCCGCGCCTTCGTTCAGGAACTGGCGGTCAAGGCGGCCGGAACCGACAGTCCGCTGGCGGAGACGTGCAAGACCGAAATCGTGGCGAAAATCGCGGAAATCGGTGAAAACATCGTCGTACGCCGCAACCTGCGGTTCCAGGCGGCCGGTCCGGGCCGCGTGGCGTCCTACATTCACCATGGCAGTTCGATCGGCGTCCTGCTGGAGGCCTCCTGCGAGCGGCCGGAAACGGCGGCGGCGCTCGGGGATTTCCTGAAAGACGTCTGCATGCACATCGCCGCCTCCAGTCCGCGGTTCATTGACCGCGCCGCCGTCACCCCGGCGGTTGTGGCCGCCGAACGCGAGATTTTCGCCAAGCAGGTGCAGGGCAAGCCCGCCAATATCATCGAAAAAATCGTGGACGGCAAGATGAACAAGTTTTACGAACAAGTCTGCCTGCTGGAACAGCCGTTCGTCCGCGATCAGGAGCAGAAGGTGGGCCAACTGCTGCAACTGAAGAACAAGGAGAGTGGCGACACCATCGTCCTCCGCCGGTTCGCCCGGTTCCAGGTCGGCGAAGCGCTGGAATAAGATTGCCATGCATTTGCCGGAAAAACTTTGGCGGATGGCGCTGATTCTCTGGGAATACCGGCTGCGCCGGGAACGCCTGCGCAGCCTGCCCCTGCGCCTCTGGATCGAGACGGCCAGTTCCTGCAACCTGCGCTGCATCATGTGTCCCAACCGGAATATGCCGGCGGAGCGCAAGGGCCTGATGGATTTGGCGCTGTTTCGCAAGTTGATTGACGAATGCTCCGCTTTCGCCGGTGATATTTACCTGCACCATCGCGGCGAGCCGCTGCTCAATCCGGCCCTGTACGACATGATCCGCTACGCCCGCGAACGGGGATTGCGCACCCGGTTCCACAGCAACGGCACCCTGTTGACGCCCGAGCGCATCGCCAAGCTGCTGGAAGCCGGGCCGGACCTGGTGTCGTTTTCCGTGGACGGGTTCGCCAGGGAATCCTACGAGCAAATCCGCCAGGGCGCGCACTTCGAGCAAACCGTTGCCGGCATCGTCCAACTGGCCGGGGAGCGCCGGAAGCGCGGCCTGCGCCGGCCGTACCTGATCATCGAAAAAATCCGTTTCAACGATCCCGCGCTCAATGCCGAGACGCCGGAAACCGCCGCCACCCGCGCGCGTTTCCTGGAAGCCGGCGTGGATGAAATCATCGAAAAGCAGGAATACGTCTGGGCTGAAGAATCGGCGCCGGAATGCGCGCAACCGCCGGCCTTGAACGCCTGCACCTTCCCCTGGTACGCCATGGTGGTCTGCTACGACGGCACGGTGACACCCTGTCCCCAGGATTTCTTCGCCGCCATGAACATGGGTAATGCCCGGGAAAAATCCCTGCGCGAAATCTGGAATGACGCGCCTTACCGCGACCTGCGCCGGCGGTTCAAGACGGACATTCAATCCCTCAGCCTCTGCCGCAAGTGCGACCGGCTGTGCCGCCCCACCGTCGCCGGCGTACCTCTGCAATACATGATCACCTTCCTGACCGACCAGCTGGTCGGCTACAGCCGCTGGCGCAAAAAACTCGGCGCGCACGAGCGCAACCGGGAATGAACCGATCTTCCGGGATGAGTCTCTTTCAAAAGTGTTCGGTGTTCGGTGTTCAGTGTTCGGTGTTCTACGACAACGTAATATGTGATATAGAACCATATATGTTAATTCTGAATTCTGACTCCTGAATCCGGAATTCATTCAAAACGTTAGTTTTGAAATTGGCTCGGAATGAAAATACTTTTTCTCGCTCCCCACCCCTTCTACCGGGAACGCGGCACGCCCATCGCGGTCAACCTGCTGCTGCGCGCACTGTCGGAACAGGGGCACCTGGTGGATGTCGTGACCTACCACCTCGGGACGGATGTCGCCTACCCCGGCATCACACTCCACCGCATCGCGCGCGTGCCCGGAATCCGCGACGTCCCGCCCGGTTTTTCCATCCGCAAGCTGATTTGCGACCTGTGGCTGCTGGCCAAGGCCTGGCGCCTGGCGGCGCACGGCGGTTATCAAATCGTCCACGCCGTGGAGGAGTCGGCATTCATCGCCCTGCTGCTCAAAAAATTGCGGGGCATTCCCTATGTCTGCGACATGGATTCCTCCATGCCCGCGCAGCTGGTCGAAAAATATCCCGCACTGCGGCTGATCGCGCCCGCCATGCGCCGGCTGGAAGGCGCCGCCGTGCGCCAGGCCTTGGCCGTAGTGGCCGTCTGCGACGCCCTGGCTAAGCTGGCGGCCGGCTACCAGGCGCGGCGGGTGTTTTTACTGCGCGATGTTTCGTTGCTGGAATTCGGGGAACCGCCGGCGCCTGGCGACAACCGCGAAGCCTTGCGCCGGGAACTGGGGATATCTGGCTTTTGCTTCATGTACATCGGCAACCTGGAAAAATATCAGGGGATAGACCTGCTGCTGGAGGCGTTGGCCCGATTGGTGCGGGCGGGCGGCGCCGGCGCCACCCTGGCCATTGTGGGCGGCGCGGCGGCCGACATTGCGCGCTACCGGCGGATGGCGGCATCCCTGGGCATCGGCCCGCAAACGGTTTTCACCGGACCGCAGCCGGTGGCCCGGATGGCGGCGCTTTTTCAGGCCGCGGACGCTTTGGTTTCCCCGCGCATCCGGGGCAACAACACCCCGATGAAGATTTACTCCTACATGGCCTCGGGCCGGCCGATCCTGGCCACCGACCTGCCGACGCATACCCAGGCGCTGACGGCCAATGCGGCGCGGCTGGCGGCGCCGGAGCCGGCGGCGCTGGCCGAAGGCATGCGGGCCCTGATGGAAAATCCCGAGGATGGGCGGCGGCTGGCCGAGCGCGCGCGGCAACTGGCGGCCGAGCGCCACAGCGCGGCGGCCTTCCGCCAGGCCGCCGCGGAAATTTACCAATGGCTGGCCGGCGCGCT
>CAYXEK010000135.1:0-9532 GCA_964463985.1 uncultured Verrucomicrobiota bacterium | reverse complement strand
TACTACGACGAATTCAACATCGGCAATGGCTGGTACCTGACCGGCTGGTGCCCGCAGTTTGAAAGCGGAGCGGTGCTGGTGCCACGCGTCGGTGCGCCCCTCATCCTGGGCGGCCCGGAAAGCGAACCCTTCGCCAAGCTGGACAGCGCCATCAAGGAAACCCGGAACTTCCCGGTCTTCATGGTGCCGGACGAGGAATATCCCAACGCCGTGATCATTGATTTTACCGCCTTGTTTGCCGAACTTGCCGGCCAATTGGGCAAAATCAAGCGCGTCGGACTGGTCGGCGGCGGCCGGATGCCCGCCGATTGCCTGGACCAGATTAAGGCCGGCTTGCAAGGCTGTGAACTGGTTGACATTACCAACGACTTTTTAAAGCTCCGCCACCTCAAATCCGACTGGGAACGCGAACAGATCCGTGCGGCCTTCCAACTGGCCGGACATTCCTATGCCGCCATGAAAGCGGCGGTCAAGCCCGGCGTGACCGAGATTGCGGTGGCCGCGGCCGGCGAATTCGCCGCGCGCAGCCGCGGCGCCACCGGCTTCGGCTTCAGCGCCATCGTGGGCAGCGGGGCGCGATCCAACGCGGTGGTGCCGACGGCCAGTTCCAAGCCGCTGGCGGATGGCGAACTGGTCATGATCGGGCTCGCGCCCAAGGTGCGGGGATATGCCGGCGTGATGGGCGAAGTGCTGCCGGTGTCTGGCAAATACACCGCGCGCCAGCAGGAATGCGTCAACCACCTGAAAAAAGCGTTTCAACTTACCCGCACGCAATTGAAGCCCGGGATGGTTGGCCGGGAAATTGACGCGCCGGCGCGCGCCTATTTCAAGCAGCACGGTTTCACCAGCTACCTGGTCTGCCCGTTTGTCCACACCATCGGCCTGCTGGAAGCGGAAGCGCCGTTTTTCGGGCCCAACAGCGACGACGTGCTGCAGCCCGGCATGACCGTCTGCGTGGACATCAGCTTTTTCGGACATCCGGAATTCAACGGCGTGCGGATCGAAACCGGGTATGAAATCACCGCCCAGGGCGCCGTGCCGATGAATCCGGCCATGGACCGGCTTTTCATGAATTAAAGAGGGCATTTGCAAATGTCTAACGCCGATTTGCCGCTGGGCAGCAATCCGCCGGCGCTGAATTATCCGCATTTCCCCACCCGTTGGCAGGCGGTCGTCTGGCGCAACTGGGGTTTGATTCCGACCGAATGCATGGCGCGGGTATTGCGCGCCCCCATGGCAACGATCCAGGCCGCGGCGTCGGATATGGGCTTGCCCGCGCCGGCGCCGGACCCCGGTTACTGGCCCGCGCGCGGTTACAGCACCATCATCCGCAAGAACTGGCACTTGCTGCCATACGCGCAATTGCTGGAACTGCTGGACTGGGACGCCGCGCGCATGGCCTTCACCCTCAAGGAGGATGATTTTTTATGGCATAAGCTGGGCGACTTGAAACCGGCGGCCGCCCCGGTCTATTACACGCCGCTGACCGGCGCACAGCGGCGGCAGACGGCGACCTTGCGCAGGATTGTCGCACACTATTTCCCCGGTAAGGCAGCCGATGCCGTGCCGGGATTCCATTTCATCGAAAAATACAAGACGCCGGCGTTCGATCCCGCCACCCCCGCCGGCGCGGCGTCCGGTCCCTGCCTGCCGGGCTGCATCCGGCTGGACGATTCCTGGCGGCTGGAACTTCCCCCCGCCGCCGACCGGCATCTCCAGTCGTTTGCCGCGCGCTGGTTAAAACGCCTCGCCAGTCAGTGGGCGCTGCGCCTGGACAACACCGGAGCATCCGCGCCGGCCAACCATAAGCGCATCGCGCTGGAAATCCAGCCCGACCCGCAGGCTTCCCGGGAAACCCATTCCGTAGAAGTGGGCCCGGATTGCATCCGGATTGCCGCGGTTGATTCCGTGGGGCTGATGCGGGGATTGAACTTCCTGGCCGATGAAATGGCCCGGCAAGTAACGCCCAGCCTGCCCCTGGGCGCCCGCCGCCGCCGGACACGGTTTACCTGGCGCTGCGTGTATCCCTACTACCTGCTCTACGGCGACCCGCTGGCCGACCCGGAATTCGCCGAACCGCCCTCAGGTTTGTTCGAGCAATACGCCCGCCTGGGCATTAACGGGATCTGGCTGCAGGGAGTCCTCTACCATCTCGCCGCCCTGCCCGGCATGCCCCAACCTGACCCAGCCCGTGAAAAACGGCTTGCAGCCCTGCGCCGGCTGGCGGACCGGGCGGGCGATTATGGCATTGGCGTTTACCTTTACCTGAACGAACCGCGCTGCCGGCCGCTGTCATTTTTTGAAAACCATCCTGCCTGGCGCGGAGAAATCCATCCCAATGGACTTTGGGCCGGACTTTGCACGTCGCAGCCGGAAGTGCGGGAATATGTGCGCGAAAGCGCCTATGACGTGTTTCGCAACGTGCCGGAACTGGCTGGCGCATTCCTGATCACCATGTCGGAAAATCTGACAAATTGCTGGTCCAAAGCCAGGCAGAACGAACTCCCGGAATGCCCGCGCTGCCGCGAGCGTGATCCGGCGGACGTGGTGGGCGAGATAAACCGGGTGCTGGCGGAAGGGATTTTGAAAGCCAATCCGCGCGCCCAGGTTATCAGTTGGACCTGGGGCTGGGCCCGCGCGTTCGATGTGGCGCGGGCGGCGCGGCAAATGCTACCGGGCACCATGCTGATGTGCACCAGCGAGGAAGCCATGCCGCTGTCAAAATCCGGCGTCAGGATCATCGTGTCGGATTACACCATGTCCAATCCCGGCCCCGGGCAGCGGGCGTTAAGCCAGTGGGCTATTGCGCAGGCGCGCGGCTTGAAGGCGGCGGCAAAAGTGCAAATCAACAACACCTGGGAATGCCCGGCCATTCCCTGGCTGCCGGCAATGGAACTGGTGCGGGAACACCTGGACAACCTCCAAAAAACCCCGGTCAGCGGGTTGCTGTTAAGCTGGACACTGGGCGGATATCCCTCGTTCAACCTGAAACTGGCTTCGCGGTATTACTGGGATGAAAACGGAAATTCCACGCCGCCGGACCGGCTGGCGCGATTGACGCAGGATGAATTCGGCGCCGCCGCCGCGCCGCTTATCCGGCGGGCGCTCCGCCATTTCAGTTCGGCTTTCCGGGAATTCCCGTTCGAAATCCGGGTGGCGTACCTGGGACCGCAGAATCCCGGCCCGGCCAATCTGCTCTTTGCAAACCGCAGCGGATATGCGCCCACAATGGTTGGCTTCCCTTATGACGGCCTGGATGCCTGGCGCGGCAGTTACCCGGCGGCGGTGTTCGAGGAACAATTCCGCAAGTTGAGTATCGTCTGGCGCAAGGGGTTGCCCTGTCTGGCCAAGGCGTCCGAACTGCCTGCCTGCCGCAACCGGGAGCAACTGGCCGGTTTGGAACGCGCGGCCTGGGGCGCCTGGCTGCATTTCCGCAGCGCGTACCTCCAGGTAAGGTTCATCCGCCTGCGCGACGCCCTGCCCGCGGCGGCCGGTCCGGAACGCGACGCCGCCCTGCGCGAGATCCGGAAAATCCTGCGCGAGGAAAGCAAATTGGCGCGCCGGCTGCACGATCTGGCGGCGCGGGATTCCACCATCGGTTTTGAAGCCACGAATCAATACGCTTATTCGACCCAGGATTTGATGGAAAAAGTGTTGAATTGCGAATGGCTGCTGGGGCGGATGCGTTGAAAAATTAAACATAAGGCGGAACAAGGCTTGTCATGCGTAGCTTTAGCGGAGCAGGATAACGAAGGAACAAATTTTAAATGGAACACCACCCCCGCATTTTTATTTTCGCCGCTTTCATGGCGGCGGCATGTTGCCGGGGCGCATCCGGCGCCGCGCGTCCGGACGATCATGATTTTTTACCGGTGCGCGAATCAGCCATGATGGCCGACACGCGTTTGCCGGATGCGTCCGCAACCTGGCCTGGCGGCGCCGGCCAGTGTTTTCTTTTGAACCAAAGCGCCGGCATCCGCCAGGAAAAACTTGATGACTGGTCGCTGGAACGCAGCCTGGACTTGATGCAATCCATGGGCGTGTCGGAAATCTACTGGAGCCATCGCGCCTTCCGCGATGTGCTCAAAGGCGGAGACCACCCCTGCCCGGCCGTCCTGCCGGAAGAATTCGACCGCGTGCTCGCGGAAGCCGCGCGGCGCGGCATGACGGTTGGATTGTTTTTAAACTGGAATAGCGAGGGCATTGACTTTGCCAGCCGCGCCTATCGCCAGTCCATGCGCAACCTGGTGGACGCCCTGGCGGCCAAGCAGCGCCAGTACCCCAATCTGAAATCGCTCTGGTGGGATGAAATCTGGTGCGCCATGGCCCGCAATTCCTACTCCAACCGCCTGGACTCCTTCCGCGACTTCTGCCGCGCCGAATTCAACGAGGATTATGCCGGCGAAAAAATGCCGCCGGCCGCCGACCCGGACGATAAGTGGTGGCGGCGTTATATTGTCTTCAAATACTGCATTTATGAAGATTTTTCGCGGGATTTAGTCGAGTACAGCCGCGCCAACGGTCTGACCAGCATTCCATTCCTCGTCAATCCATTCGCCTACCGCCGCAGCCAAAGCTGGGGCCATGACCGATATCGCCTTTCCAAGATCGGCGATTTCACCCTGGCTCCGACTTATTACAAGAACCCCATGCCGGTGGAAAACAGCATCATGCACCTGCAGGCCGATTTCGGCGGATTCCCGTTCACCCAGGCGCTGCGCGGCTTGCCTGTGGAACACTGGACCTTCTCCAGCATGATCAACAATCCGGAACTGGTGGCCAAGTGCAGGGAAATTTATTCGCTGGCCGGAGAGTGGCGCGGCGCGCGCCCGGCGGAGGAAGTGGCAGTGTTGACTTTTCCCCCGGCGCTGCTGGGAAAATTTTTAAAAGCCGAAGAAGTCCATCGCGATCATGAGGAACTGCTGCAGCAGACGCTGACGGCATATTTTGCCGCCCGCATGCTGGATGTTCGCGAAACCCGGCTCTTCCGGCAGTATCAAGTCCTGCTGCTCCCCAAATACGCCGGTTATTCCATCCCGCAATTTGCGCTGGACGGCTTGCTGGAGTTTGTCCGCCGTGGCGGCATCCTGTTCGTGATTGACGCTGAAATCGCCGTGGGCCGGCGGGACCTGACGGATCCGGCGCCTCGCACGACCGATCTCACCGGGTTCCAGCCCGGCGCGGACCGTTCCATCTCCGGCGCCGCCCGGCTGGCCGACCTGATGGACTTGGAACTGCCGCTGGCGGAAGGCACACAGGCCGCCGCTTTGCCGGATAGCGGCGACCTGGGGCAACCCATTGTTTTCGCCGGCGATGTCCCGGTTGGGTTTGACCGCTCCTTGGGTGCGGGCCGCGCGATCAGCCTGTATTTCGACGTGGCATGCCAGCTCAAGCATGATCCCGCGCGGTGGGGATACGCCCTGGCCCGACTGATCGCCGCCCGCCATCAGCCGGCCGTCACCGCGGAAGGCAACATCAGCATCCAGGGAGTGATCCGCAAGGGCGACCGGATCCTGGTCTCCCTGTATACCGCCGCAGGCCCCTCCACGGCTCTCAGCACCGAGCCGACCCAGGTGCCGGAGGTCGCTCCGACCCGGGAAGGCGCGCAGGGGATAATTCGTATCCGTCCCGCCGCCCTGGGTATTAACCTTGATGAATTCCAGGTGTTTGGCCTCGCGGATTATCAGGTTTTTCCTTCCGCCGCCGGCAGTAACTGGACCGCGGAACAACTTGCAAATGGTATCAAGGTGTCAATCTCCCCGGAACGCGATTTTGAAAACATCGCGATTGAACCGCCGGGAACCAGACACTCCAGCACTTTTATCGCCGACCTGGAACGCGAAAAACAGGAACTCGCCGCAGCGCTGCAAAAGGCGCGCGATAATCCCCCGATTGGCTACCGGCCGTTTGCCGACCGCATCGTCACCGGCGGCGGCGTGCCGCTGTCCGACGCCCGCTGGCATGAACCGGCCGCATCGCACCGCCTGGCTTTTTCCTTCCAAGCCGATACGGCGGCGCCGGATGAGATCATCGCCATCCCGGTCAAATGCCTCCAGGAACTTGCCGGCACCAACCTCAGCCAGGGATCGTTCCAATTATACCGGGTGCTGCCGGATCGGCACGAAGCCATCCCCTGCCAGGTGCTGCCCGCCGCCTGTCAGGCGGATACGGTTCCAATGCAACCGGAAAAAGAATTGGTGTTTACGGTTGATACCGCGGCCGGGCAAAACGATTTCCTGCTCTATTACAACTCCGGCGCGCCGGTCAATCCGGGAATCAAGCCGGGCATGGCGCGGCGGATAAACGACCTGCTGGTGGTTACGAACGGGCACAGCCGGGTGGAATTCTCCGACAATGGCCGGATCACCATCTTCGCCGCCGGCGCGGATGAATACAGCCTGGATATCACCGATTTCGGCGTCCGGTTCCTGAAAACCTGGACGTCAAAATCGCCTTTCCAATTGCTGGCTGACGGCCCCGCGGCCGCCATGGTCTGCCGCGAAGTCTCAGCTCCGTTCCAGAACCAGCCGCAGGCGCGTTTGACGGCAATGGCGCGTATTTACCGTAATTCTCCCTGCCTGGAACTGGAATTTTCCAGCAATGTGAGCGGCAAATTCAACCATCTGCGCTGGCCGATGGGCAATATTTACCAGGCAGCCGACTGGCAACCGCTGCGCGATCAAACCCGGGTTTTCACCGCGGACGGCTGGCAGCGCCCGGGCTTCGCCAATGTGCCTCTGCACGATGATTGCCAGACAGTTGTCACCTTTGGCCGGCCGCCCGGTCCGCGCAGTTTCGGACTGCTGCTGGCCGCCTCGACCTTCGCCACCCCGCCCCGCTGGCTGATCGAATCTCCCGGACTGTTCTGGCTCCAGCCGACGCGCAACCACGCCGGCTTCGCCCGGATAGATGCCCCCATGGTGCGCTACCTGCTGATTCAGGGATTGACCGATCCCGGCGAACTCGATCGGCTGGCCAGGCGCCTGCGCCAGAAAATTAATCTGAAATTCAGCCCGGCGCAATCGCGCGAGTAGCGGCAATATGAATAAGACTTTTTTTGTTGTCTGTATGACCTTGATGCTGAACGGATTCATGGACGCGCGCGCTGATGCAGAAGGCGCCGGCGCCGTGACGCCAC
Organism: uncultured Verrucomicrobiota bacterium; assembly: GCA_964463985.1. GTDB lineage: Bacteria > Verrucomicrobiota > Kiritimatiellia > JAAZAB01 > JAAZAB01 > JAXGPF01. Next base: position 2,394 of record CAYXEK010000135.1, on the reverse strand, counting down.
CCCGCGCACAACCGGGCCGCATACAAAGCATCAGCCTGCGGATCATCGGCAATGCCGGTTGCGCCGGTTTACCGTTGAAGGGCGGCGTCCCGTTTCCGCAAGGCATGCTGACGAATCCAGCGCAACTGGCGTTAACCACGCCAGCCGGTGCCGCCGTGCCGTTTCATGCCGCGCCGGTCAATCGTTGGCCGGACCATTCGGTGAAATGGATTTTGCTCGATACGGTCATTCCGGCTGATGGCCATGAACTGCGCCTGCGATTGAATGCACCGCCGCCGGATGTCAAGAGCGAGACAGGCTGGTTAACCGGATGGATGCGGTGGTTGGGGGGCGGCCCGGAGGAACCTGCGCCGCTGGCCCGGGACAACCCGCGCCGGATCGTCGTTGACACCGGCGTCATGCGCGCTGTGATTTCCAAGACCACATTCGGCCTGCTCGACCAGGCGATTTACGGCGGCCGTTCCATCGTGGCCGGGGATGCCCCGCGCGGCGCTTACATGGAAGATGAAAACGGGGCGCGGTATTATGCGGCAAACGATCCCGAGGTCGCCGTCATCCTGGAAGAAAACAACCCGCTGCGCGCCTGCATCCGGGCCGAGGGCTGGCATATCGCCGGCACCGGCGCGCGGTTGGGCCGGTTCGTCACCCGCATGCATTTTTACCGGGATCAATCCTTCATCCGCATCTTCCACACCTTCATTATCACGGAGAATTCCCAGGCCCGGAAATACCGTGACATCGGGATCGAATTGCCCCTGGCCGGCCGGATCACATCCTGCACATTCGACCCGGCCGGACGGCGCGCAATCGCGCCGGACGGCGCGCCTTACCTCGTCCAGTACACGCTGGACGAAAATCTCCTGTTTGACGGCGAGCGCCGGACTCCGGGGAAGCGCGCGGATGGTTGGTTGCGCGCCAGCACGGCCGGCGACGCCGCAATGGGCATCGCGGCGCGTGATTTCCGCCAGCAGTTCCCCAAAGAGTTGAGCATTTCCAATAACGTGTTGACATATCATTTCTGGCCGCGGCACGGCCGGCCGCGGACAGTGGTGACGCCGGCAACCATCAATCATGACAACGCCCTCCAACTCTGGAACGTGCACGAGGGCGAATTGCTCGACTTCACCTACCCCGCTTTTTACCTCGACTGTTTCGTGGAAATGAAAGCCGCAACCAGGTTCGGCGACGAGATGGTCCAGGCGTTCGACCTGGCGCCCCAAATCAACGCCCTGGGCGTCGCCAAGACCCATGAATTCATCGTCTGGTGTGGTGCGGTCGGTGATTCAGGGGAGCGGATGCCGGCTTTGAGCGATTACCTGAACCGCCCGCCGGCGCTGGCGGTTGATCCGGCCTGGTTCGCCGGCACGCGGGTGTTTGGTCCGTTCGGCGTAATGGACCGCAGCCAGCGTCCGGAAGTTGAAAAATTTTTCGACGACGGCGCCGCCGGCGCCCTGGCAGTCCGGGATATGCTCGGCGATTACGGCATGTTCAATTTCGGCGACACCCATCACGCGATTGACTTCAAGCGCCGCGTCGCTATTCCCTACCGCTACTGGTATAACACCCACCATAACATGCCGCGCTGGCCCTGGCTGCAATTCGCGCGCACGGGCGACGAACGCTGCCTGCGCTGGGGTGTGCCGAACATCCGCCATGTGATGGACGTTGACCATTGCCACTATGCCACGCCCGAAGCGCAGGGCCAGTCGGATTTCCGGCTGAAAAAACTGCCGGGGGGCGTCTGCGATTACAAGGGTTTGGCGCACTGGTCCGCCGGCGGCCGGTTCTGTTACAACTCGGTAGCCGATGCCTTGCTGAACTATTACTACATCACCGGCGACCGCCGCGGGCGCGATGTTGCGCTCCTGCACGGACAGGGCATCCTGGCCCATCCGCCGCGCGCCGGCGGCCGGGAAGGCGCCGGCATTTGCGCCAGCCTGATCGCCCTGTGCCAGGAAACCGGCGAACCGGCTTACCGGGAAATGCTGGACAAGTTCATTGCCGGGATGTTAAAATCCCAGAATCAAGACGGGAACATGGAAGGGCGCGCGCCGCATTGGACGCCCTGGCTGGAACGCTACGTGGAAATGACCGGTGACGCTGCCGCCCGGGAGGCCCTGGTGCGCTGGGCGGATTATTTTATAAGGAAGGACGATCCCGGCGAATGGCAACGCATGGGCAGTTATTACAACCTGTTTGCCTATGCCTGGCGGATTACCGGGAAGCCCGCATACCTGAAATATGCGCAGAATAAACTCAACGAACATATTGCCAAAGCCCGGCTGGCCAAGCCGCTATTCGGCGATCAATCCGAAATTGAATATTTCAACATCCCGGCGGCCAATTGCTGGAACGCGGTGTTCATTCCCGACCTGCTGGGCGCGCTGGATGAAT
>CAYXEK010000134.1:0-9721 GCA_964463985.1 uncultured Verrucomicrobiota bacterium | reverse complement strand
AGTAAATACTGATGTTTTCTAGTTGAAAATTAGAACTATGGGATGACAGTGATTTGGTATGGAATATTGATATAGAGGCGCGGGTTGACATAAGCGCCGGCCATGCTACAGCGACCGAGAAAGAAAACACAAATTGGGCTGTGCTCTCAAATCACTGAGCGTAGCAGAAAGGGCGACGGCGGGTTGCGGGCTTGCGACCACCTTGGGCCTTGGAATGGATGGGTGAAATTGTGAATGCATTTTATGACAGTCTGGAAATCATGCCGACGCCCCGCCGGGTGCGCTATGGCGGTCGTTTGTTGCCGTTGGTGGATTTGCAGAGCCGGACGGCAGAGGTCAGTTTGATTGTGGGGGCGCATCCCGCGCCGGCGGAAATACAAGCCGCCCGGGAACTGGCGGAATGGATCGGGGGCGGGCGGGGGTGTCAGGTTCCGATTCGAAGTGAAAGCGATTCGTCCGGAAATGAATCAGTCCGGATCTTCATCGGGACGCGCGATTCCCATGCCGGAATTGATGCCGTATGCCGCCGTGAAAAAATCGTGCTGACATCGGCCCGACCGGGCGCGGAAGGCTATGTGATCCGCTTCATTCCGACGGGCGGAGCGACTTGTGTTCTGTGCGCGGGTAGCGATGCGGCCGGCGCCTATTACGCCGTGCAGTCGCTGAAACAGCTCTTTATGCGCCGCGGAACACACGGCGTCCTGCGTGTGGCCGCCATTGACGACTGGCCCACGCTGAGGTATCGCGGCATGTACGTCAACGACAGGGAGGATGGTAAAATTCTCTCGGCCATGAAATACAACCACTGGGATTATGTCTACACCAAGCATGGCTACCAATGGAAAAAGCCCGCATACGACTATCGTGCGGCCCTCGCAAGCTTAAGCCGGGCGGCGAGTGCTTGCGCGGCTGATTTTACGCCCATGGTAAATCCGCTGTGGTCGGAAAAATGGCAGTATGACGGCTATCCCCAAAAGATAAAAATTTCGAGCGCCGCTGACGTGAATGCGCTCTGGCATACGTTTGAAATCGCGCTCAAGAACGGCAGCCGCTCGATCATCCTGGCGTTGGATGATCGCGCCTCTCTGGTCGGCGGGCCGGCGTCCGGGTACATTCTGACTGATCCGGACGATCGCCGCCGGTTTGGCGGTCTGGGGTCTGCGCACGCTTGGTTGGCAGGGGATATTTACCGGCGCTTGCGGCGCCGCTATCCAGGCTGCCGCCTGATTGTCTGTCCCTCGTATTATGTTACTCCCAACACGCTGATCCAAGCCGAAGGCACGGACTATCTGCGCGCCTTGGCCAAAGGACTGCCTTTGGACGTTGCGATAATGTGGACCGGTCCGGGCGTGCGTTCGCTCGACATGGTTCCGGCCGACCTGATGCATATCCGCCGACTCCTGGGTCGCAAGCCGCTCTATTGGGATAATACGGTTTACGGACAGCACGATCCCGCCTATTATCTTTTCGATCGCTATGCTGATCATTATCCTGCAACTTTTCATAGCCACCTTGACGGCGGCATGCACGTGAATTGGGGCTTGGATGTTTGCCATGGCCACGAGGCCGTCGCTCCGTTTGTCCGGACTATGCGCGCCTGTGTAGCCGCCTGGCAGGCGGCGGACTATTGCTGGAATCCGGAAGCGTATAACGCGGAGCGTTCGCTGCGGCGCGCCTTGCGGGTTGTGTTTGGCTCGGCCTTGGTTCGTCCACTGCTGGCATTCCGGGACGCCTATGCGCCGTTATATGACCGGTATCCGTGCCTGCGGCAGGACGAATGCAAAATGCCATTGATTCCCGAAGACTACCGGGACATGCGCCAGGGCATAAGGGCCGTGCGCGCCTCCTTGGATAATCTCCGTTCCCAAGGGGCGGGAACGGAACTGTTGGCGGACTTGGAAGAAACATTCCATGCGAAGATGGTCGCGCGCGCCGCGCGTTATGATGCGCGCTACTCTGTCCGCAAAACCCTGGTTCAGCGCGTGACCGATGGTCTGTTGTTCCCTGCCGAGAGTTTTTTCGGCGGTTTATGGATTGGGTATGATCAGGTGGAAAAAGCAGCCATGGCGATCAGGGGGCGCGACACGGCGCACGCCTGTATGCGGGCCGTTTTTTATCTGCGCCGCCTTCCGCGAAACGATGTTCTCTTAAGTTTGAGGGGCAAGGACAAGCAACAGGGGGTTATCAGGACGCCGACGCCTATCCGCGTGACCATTAACGGACGGGTCATTTATGAAGGTCCCAGCGGCTTTGATGTCGAGATGTGGCTGATTAAGGCCCATCATGTGCCGAAAGTCTGTCTGCGTGCCGGTCGTAATGAGTTGCGCATTGCCAACCTTGCGAAGACCAATGACATTGGATTTCAAACCGTCCGATTGGCCTGGGCCAAACTGACCGGTGGCATTTAACTTAAAACAAGAGGTAAACCATGCAGGCGATATTGCTGCGGATGCGATGGATTATACTGACAATAACGCTGGGCAGCGCTTGGCATGCGGGAGGCGTCGATCAGCCGGCGACGATTCCCTGTGTAACCATTAGCTCTTGCCGGCAGGCGCCGACCTTGGATGGAATACTGACGGACGCCTGCTGGCAGACGGCAGCCGCCATCACGAATTTTCATGTGTTTCAGCAGGAAGGCCGGACCTGTGCGCAAACAGTGCGGCTGACGTATGACTCGCAGTGGCTGTATGTCGCGGCCTGGGTGGATCATCCCAATCCGCAGGAAATCAAGCCCAAAAACCTGGAGCATGATGGAGCGATAGCGCGAGATGACTGCGTGGAGCTGTTCTTGGATCCCGGGACGGACGGAGCGCTATATTTTCATTATATGGTCAATGCGGCCAATGCCAGGGCGGAACAGCGCGTTACCAGTGCCGGCGGCGCGGAACGGGCGTGGAACATGCCCTGGCGGTCGGACGTGCGGACCACGGATACGGGCTGGAATGCGGAATTGGCACTGCCCCTGGCAATCCTGGCGGCTTACGGCGACTTGGCGAAGATTCGGATGAATGCCTGCATGATGATCATTAATCCGGTCATTGATCCGCAAGGCATCCGGGTAGGGGAAAATAAACAGAATCTAACGTGGGCGCCGATGCGCGCCAGTTTCCATGAACCCGAACATTTCGGAAGTCTGGCAGGGCTGCAGCCGGTTAAGGTGAATCTGCCGTTCCTGCCGGCGCTGGAGGGGGCAACGGTAGGTACTTATGAATTAAAGGCGGGCGCCTACAATTACCCGGTGTGCATCAAGGTGCGCAACTACAGCATGCCGAGTGGCAGAGTTAATGTGGTCGTGCACGATCGCCCGCCCGGGGTACCGGCATCGGCCACAAACCGGTTGGTGGAGTTGGGCGCGGAAGAGAAGCTAACCTTGGAGATACCGGTTGCGGTGGCCGCGCTGGGGGATCGGGCCGTGGCGGTGTCAATCGAAAATCCCGATTCCGGGGAAGTGTGGCAAACGGAGACGGTGGCCAATACCTCGGTCTTGAACCTGATGGAAGCGTACTTGGACCGTAACTATTACACGACGGAACATGAAGCTGTTGCTATTTGCCATCTGGGCCTGCCGGTGGAGAACCTCAAGGGCTTGCAGCTTGCGGTCCGGGATAAGGACGGCCGGATTCTGAACCGGCGCAAAGGACTTGATGCCAATACGCGGATATCCATCCCGTTGTCGGCCTGGGCGCCGGGGACGCATGTCGTGAGCGTTGAGCTGTGCCGGACAAACGACGCCTGCGTATGCCGCTGCGAACTGGAATTGGTCAAACGCCCTCCTAGCCCGGGCCGCGAATGGAAAATCGATCGCTACCAGCGTATCCTGCTGAACAACGGCCGGCCGTATTTCCCGTTTGGAGTGGTTTTTTTAGCCACCAATGAAGCAGCCTTTAAAGAAATCGCCGACGCCGGTTTCAATAGCATCATGTACTGGTTTAAAACCGATCCGGCCAAGGCACGTGAACCCATGGACCTTGCCCGGAAATACAATCTGACCATGGTCGTGCCGCTGGAATTATTTTCCCAGCATCACCTGACCCGTATTAAGGTCGCTCTGATCCAAGGCGGTGCGGATGCCCAAAGTGATGGACTGGTCAAAGACTTTTTCAAACGTCAGCCGGACGACATCCGCGCGATCAAAGCGCTTTCGTCCGCGGAAAAATCGAAGATCTTTGCCGAAGCGTATGCCGCCAATCTGGACCGTATCCTGACCGGCCTGCGCGTGATTAAGGATTACGACAATCTCATCGGCTACAATACATTCGATGAGCCTTTCAGCTCGAAATATTTCGACCAGTGGGTACAGGGACTGGATCTTTACCGAAAAACCACCGCCATTGACGGCTATCATCCCACATATGCGTTGGCCGGTCCGCCGGAATTCGACTTCTGCGATATTTTTGGCGGCGATCCATATTGGATTCCGCCGCTCCAGACGCCCGATTATGTGGTTGACTATTATCACATCTTCGACAAGCGGGCGGCGCCGCTGCATAAGCCGGTCTGGATGGTGCCGATGGGCGAATACTGGAGCGGGTGTCACAAGCGCGCCATTCTCCCGCAGGAGCAGTATTGCCAGACCTATCTCCTCCTGATTCAGGGCGCGCGCGGATTGTTCTATTTCATTTATCCATTTCTGCACCAGACTTCTCTTGATACCTTGGGCAAACTGGCCGTGGAAATGAGGGAACTGGGACCGGTGGTGACGGCGCCCGCGCTGTTGCAGACGGTCACATACTCGCCCGGCGAATTGGATATGGAAGCCAAGAAGCATCCGGATGTACTGGCGCGTCTGTTCGCACATCCCTCCGGTGGCTATGTCCTCCTGGCGGCCAATAGTCAAAATTATCCGGTGGACACGAAGTTTAAGATATCATTGCTTGGCGCGGCAGGATCGGTTGGGCGGTTGTTTGCAAGCGACACTTACAGTATCAACAATGGCGCCTTCTCCGACCGGATCGAGGGGTTTGGTGTGCGGGCGTATATGATCGGACGCCAGATGACAGCCACAAGTCCCGGTGAGTCGCAGGGCAAGCGCCAAATTGATCCCGCCGCAGGCGAAATGACGGAATCAGAAAATCAACAATCCGCAATCAACAATCATAAATCAGAAATTGCCATCACGGTTACTATGCAACCACATCCGGAATTGGCGCAGGAAGAGCAGGCTGTACCACGGCGGGGACGGGAAGGCAGGAAAAACCTGGCGCCCAACCCGAGCCTGGAAGAGGCCAGCCTGCCGGGATGGCCCGACTATTACAGGGTTTATTCAGGTCAGAGCCTTGTGCGGCTGCGCATGGGCCAGCCGGGGGTGCTGTACGGGTTGGACAGCGATAACCCCCATCATGGCAAAGTAAGTTTGAGATTGCATGGCTATCGTGGCAATATGGTGGGTTATCTGGCGCCAAAAGTGGAAAAGCCGACGGAATTTGTGCTTTCTGCGTATATGCGCGCCAGCCGTGACGGAGTGAAAGTGAGCATGAACGGAGGCCAGATCATGCCGCTCAAGGAATTCACGTTGACAACTCGCTGGGAACGCTATTATATTCCCGGTACGCTGGATCCAAAAACGAACGTGATGAGTAAATATAATACCATTGTTTTTTCCATCCAAAGCCCGGGCGAGGACGATGTCTGGATAGACGCCCTGCAACTGGAAAAGGGGAATGTGCCGACGGATTTTGAACCGTAAGCGTGCATAAAGTGATCCGCCACCGGTTCTCCAAGAGATCGGAACGCGTGCGGTTCTTTCCGCCCAGGCGGAAAGTTCCGAGCTTGCCAATGTCGGCTACAGATGAAGCCGTCCGGCAGCTGCCGGACCTGATTTGTTGCCATGCCTTACATTGTTAAATATTGCTTGCTGGCAGGATTATGTCTGGCGATGGCCGGGGGGCATGGACTTTATGCCGGCATCACCTATAATCCGGTCAATGGCGTGTTGCGGGCCGTGGATTATACGGCAGGATGGCCTTGCACCCCCGCGCGACTCTATGCAATGGATCAGGCCTGTGGCTGGGGCAAAGTCGTATATGACGCCGCGGCCGATACCTATACCATCAATGCCGATCTCTGGATTGGCGATAACGACCAGACCGACACCTATTTTCAATTGGGCAGCCGTGAGCATCCCAGGGAAAGGCTGGTGGTGAAAGGCAATGTAGTGGTTTATCCCTTCCATATCGCCGGTCAGAATCCGGAATCATCCTCGCGGGCGGCGCCGCATCACGTCAATCGTCTGACAGTAGGTGTTTCCAACGAAGCCGCTATTACCGCCACATTGGCCATTGCCAGCGAGCCGGGCGCCGAACATAGCCTCTTTGTTGCCCGGATACCGAGGGTGGGGGAAAAATACATAGATGGCGCCGGCGGCCAGCTGCATGTGTATAACGGGACAATAACGGCCGCAATTGAGGAAGATACCCACGCAATCGGGGCGCCGGGTGATCATCGCATCGTTGCCTTGCTGGGTGAAAGCATTATATTACATCGCGCCACGCTTTCCTGGATGGCCGGCTTCATGACCTACGGTAACGTTCACGGCAGCCGGGATACGTTGTTCGAGAATGGCGGCACGGCGCTGATCCCTGGCAAGGCTGAACACGTTGGCGCCGTCTTCCGCAATCTGAAGACCGCCGTGCTGGATAACGGCAGCGCCGATGTGACGCTGATTGACTGTGTCTTTACCAACAACGATCGCAACTGGTCGCTTAGATACAGCGATGCCGGCTTGACCTGTATTGACTGTGCCTGGGCGCCGCCGAAAAAAGGCGACTTATATCGCGCTTGGCAGGATCCCAAAACAAAGAAAATACACACGCCGATATTCATGTCGCGCCGTCATATTGTAGTAGCCGTGACTGATAATAGCGGTCGAGTGTTGACCAATGCGTTCGTGGAGGTAAGCGCTGAACAGTCTGGCGAGGATTTAATCGATAATGCGAATGTTGCCACGGATGCTTTCGGCAAAACACCCGGCTGGCATCAGGGTCAGGCGATTCTCCTGACGGAAGAAATCCGGCGCGCGACCGATGTGCCCAACCAGCCGTCCGTGAGCACCTATTCCTATGGCATCCGGGTGACTGCCCCCGGTTATCAGCCGGCGACGGTCAAAGCCGTCAAACCCAACATCAGCTGGCAGGTGATCCCTGTTGTTTTGTGGAAATCAGAATCCAGCGATAGAAGGAATGTAATCGCTGGCGAATAGAATGAGATCATGAACGTGAAATTTTGGAAATGGAAACGAATTGTAAAGGAGGTTTTCCATGAAACAGAGGCGTCGGTTTGGTAGCTATGCTAGGGCAGTTGCGTTGTGCTGGATGGTGTCCGTCGCGGCCGAATCGGCGACAACTTATTACGTGGCGATGGACGGACTGGACTCACGCACGGGAACGGGCGATTGGACCAACGCACTCAGGACGATCGGCGCGGCGGTGACAAAAGCGACGGCAACACAGGCCGGCGATACAATTCTGGTCTCGACTGGCGTATATGCGTTTACGGCCGACAGTCGTATCCTCTATGGAACATCGGTCTTTGCCGTCAGCACGAATCCGGCGGATACGGTGATGGATGGAAGCGGGAGCACGAGGGGAATTGTCCACATCAGCCACTCGAACTCCGTGGTGTCGGGATTCACGATTACCAACGGCTACTCCGGCACAAGTGGTTATGGGAGCGGGGTGACCATCGACGGCACCGGCGGTACGCTGACGAATTGCGTGATAGTCGGAAATACGGGGGCGTGCGCGGCTGTGTCAATCGCAATCGGGACGGTGCGGAACAGCGTGATCAGATGGAATACGATGACCAATACATCTTTGTTGGACGGCGGCGGCGGGGTTAGATTGTCGGGCGTTTCTGCGCTTATCCGGGATTGTGTTATTCAAAGCAACGTTTCCTTGGGACTGGGGGGCGGTATATTCGCCACGAGCGCCGCTAATGGGCTGGCGAGTAATTGCATCGTGTCTGGCAATTCAGCAGTGCGTGGTGGTGGCATTGCCCGCTGCCGGTTTGTAGGCGGGAGCATTGTCGGCAACGTGGCGTCGGGGTTTGGCGGCGGTATTTATAATATGCAATCTAGCGGGATGCTGGTTTCGGATTGTATGAATATCAGCGGGAACAGGGCAACGCATGGCGGCGGGGCTTTTATCGAACGCGAGGGCTATATATCCAATTGTGTAATATATAATAATACGGCCACGTCCACGGCGAATGACGGCGGGGGAGGCGGTATTGAATTTTGCGGGAGTCACACCTCGTCCCAGTGGGCCCGGAATTGTGTGATCAGCAACAATACGGCGATAAGCATGGGTGGCGGAATTCTAAGTTATTATCGGACGGTGATCAGCAACTGTACGATTATCGGCAATACCGCCGGAGTAAATGGCGGAGGTGCATGGGTCAACACAGACGGGACAATCTGCGATTGCGTTTTACGCGGTAATACAGCCAGCAATATGGCCGGTGGGGTTTATCTGTTCGGCGGCAGCCGGTTGATTAATTGCGAAATCAGCGGCAATCAGGCAGCAACGAATTATGCCGGCGGCGTATTGGCCAGCGCCATGGGCGCGTATCCTTACTCGTTATACACGGGCATGGGTTATATTGTCTCCTGCACGATTGCAGGCAACAGTGCTTTAAAAGACGCCGGCGGTTTGTATGTAAACGGTGACGGTTGGACGACGAACAGCATCATTTACAGCAATAGCGCGACAACCAATCCGGACATCAATTATGCCGGTGCGAACTATTCCAATTATTTCTGGAATTGCTGTTCTGCGCGGCTGCTGAATCAGTCGCAGGGAAATACGACCATTGATCCGCAGTTTGTGGATGTGCCGGGAGGCAACTACCGGTTAAAAACCTCTTCGCCATGTATTAACGCCGGTCTGAATCAGAATTGGATGGCTGCGGCTTTTGATTTGGATGGCCGCCCGCGGCTTGACCGCTTCAGAGGTATTGTGGATATGGGTGCGTATGAATTTCTGTTGCTGGGAACCATGATAACGGTTAAATAGGTGGGGCAAAACGGTTCTTTTGTAGTGTGCTTACTTGCTGGTGAAACCATTCGCGCCGGGCATGGTCAGGGCCACGTCAATAAGGGTTTGTTGGGTTTCATTCGTAAACGTCCGGTGCGGCAAGAGGGCTGGTGTTGGCCAGTCCGTGTCCAATGTTGACTTGCAGTCTGAAAGGATGCTGCCATATGAGTAGCTGATAACATATGTAGCGATGCGGGCAGGATGCGCGGAAATAGAGGGGGTCAAAATAGAGGGGGTCAGATAGCATGAAAGGCAGTTGGAGCTCCGTGTGGATTGTCAGTAGAGGGGGTCAGTCCTATAAATTAATAATCCGGTTCGAATGATATAAATCAGGATTGCGTTGGGTCGGCGCAGGGTCAGCACTTGAAATAAAAGATAATTTAGTTGTAACATAAGTAAATTGAAGGATAAGATTCACTCCGCTTTGTCTTGAATGTTTTTTAGAGTGAATCGGGAAGGTTGGTGGCGTAGCGGTTAGTCACCAGTTTTAATGGGATGCGTATTGTTACCCGTCGGCCCGGAAGCAGGATGACTTAGCGGTGGAAATCGGGCGATTTCAAGACCAGCAATGCTTTAGCGCGGAACGGTCAATCAAAATTATTAATTTATAATTCAAGGGCTGACCCCACCACGCACGGAATCGCCCGGTGCGTGATCCGCATGCCGGGTGGTGTGGGAGGGGCGGC
>CAYXEK010000133.1:0-9792 GCA_964463985.1 uncultured Verrucomicrobiota bacterium | reverse complement strand
GGCCGCCTGGTGCGCCGCCGCATTTTCCCCGACTATTCCGGCTATTCCACACATAATCTTTTCCCTGGATTCTGAAGTTCGCCAAGCGGAAGCTGGTCAAGGCGCGGCAGTACTCCGCCGCGCCCCCTGGCCCGGCCCGCCAGCCACAATCCCGCCAAAGCCAGCATCAAGCAGAGCACGCGTAAATCCAATATGCCGAACCAGAATGCCGTCATCCAAACCGATATCAGCTGCAGCGACAGGTAAACCGCCGCCACAACGGCGAACGGGCGTCTGGACCAGGACATCCGGCTGATCAACAATATCAAGGCCACGATCGCAACATGGCCGGCGGCAAAACCTGTCCAGCCGTAATTGGCATACAACTCGTACAGCGCCGGCATCGGCGCGCTGCCGGTTCCTTCGTAAATGTAAGGAAAAATCATCCGGCCGACCATTACCTGTTCAAAATTGAAAAGGTTCATGTAATTCACCAGCGATGCCCCATCCAGAAAACCCATCTGCGATGGAAACAGGTATAATCCCATTGCCGCAGACCACGGGTAGCATTCAAATATTCTATGCGCCATAATGTTCAGAATATACTGCAAACGTTCGGCGGAAAATCCGAAGTATAACATATAGAAAGGAATTAAAGCGCTGAAAATCACGGCAAGCATGGCCGCGCTTTTCGCCGCCAGGGAACTGGATCCGATCATGGACGCCAGAAATAACGCCGCCAGCAGCATGATCAGCGGCATTTTCATCATATAGGTTACCGCCAAAACCGCAGCCCATGGAAGCACCAGCCAGGCCAGCGCGGTCCAGGCATGGTATTCGCGACGCAACCCGGCCCGCCGCGCCGCCTGCCTGAATATAACGCAAGCTATAACCATGAACAATGGCACTTCATACAGCAATAATTCAACCCAATGAAAATGGCCCGCGCCGGTCAGGACGGCGGTCCGCGCGGAAATAAGATCGTGAAAGTCGCCGAACATGCCGGCGTTAAGTATCAGGGGCCGGACGAAAAACATGCAATACGGTATCACCCCGGCGCTCACCGCCCCAAACAGAAACCAGATAAACTTCCTGAAAGACCGGCTCGTTCCGGCAAAGTTCCGTAATTTTCCGGCATCGCTTGTATAGGGCTTTTTGTTCCCACGCATCGCGCGCAACAACGGATAAACACCGGACAAAACCGCCGCCGTGACAAACAAGCTGAAATGCAGCGCTCCGGCCTGTCCAGTATTCCCGATGTTTTCGGTGCCGGCCCCGGCTAGGTTCAGCGCGAAAAAAGCCGCCAGGACGACGAAATACGAATAATACAAGGCAAAACGACCTGTCAGCCAGATGTGCAGCAACGGCAACAGCACGACGATCATGCTTGCTATGTGGAAAAATTTCATGCGTTGCTAACCCAGGCGGGCATAGCCGGCCCGCAAACCGGCGGCTTCATTTTCCCAGGGATGTTCCGCGACAAACCGCGCCAGCCGGCCGGCGTAAGCCGCGCGTCCCCTGGCGCCGACGGAACAGATGACTTCGGCAATCCGCCGGGCGCCGCACTCGGCTTCAAGGCACGCGCCCAGATCATACTCCTCCACCATCGCGCGCAGCGGCGGCTGGGGAGTGGCGACCACCGGCAACCCCGCCTGGGCATATTCATATATTTTATTCGGCGCGCAGTAAATATTATTAAGCTCCACCAGCGGATAGGTAATTAATCCCACGTCGCATTGCCGCAGGATGTCATGCAGATGTTCCCGCGGCACTTTGCCGATCAAGCAAATTTTCCCTTCCAAACCGGCTCCCTGAACCAACCCGCGCAAGGCGGCGGCATCCGGCCCGCCCCCGACCAGGACCAGCCGGTAATTGCCGGGCAAGTGCCGGGCAGCTTCTACATATCTGGCCAATCCGCGTTGTAAGTCAATTTCGCCCTGGTATATGCAAATCCGCTGGTCGGCGGAGACCCGGACCAGAGCGGGATAACGTCCGCAGACTTCCGTATAGGACATGATCGCCGCGGGCGGCGGGGAAATGTTGCGTACGGCCAGCGGAACGGTGCTTAAGCGGTAGTGGCGATGCATGATCCGGGCGCGTTCCGGGTTGGCGGCAATCACCAGATCGGCGGCTTTGATCGCCCGTCGCTCCAGCGCGTACCAAAACCAGTCGCGGGTAGTCATTTTGCGCCCCGGTTCCGGCAAATACAATTCATGCGCGTCATATACCAGGCGCGCGCGGCAGAGTTTCGCCGCCAGCCAGCCCGGCCAGGCCGTAAAGATATCGTGCGCATGCACAATCGCCGGACGCAAGCGGAAAGCCTGCCGCAGCGCTGCCGCCCAAAACCAGAAGTGCGGCGCCAGTTTAAACCGGCTGGCGCGCGGCTTGACGGCAATCAAGCGGTAATTTTCAGGCTGAAAATTCAAACCCGAATCCAGCGCCGCCACCGTCAGCGCGTAAGTTCCCGCCAGGGCGTCCGCGGCGCGTTGCACGCGCCCGTCATAATCCAAAGCATTGTAAACCATCATCAGGACCGCGGGGCGGCAGTCCGGCGAATTGTTGTTTGGCTTTTGCATGGGCATCCCCTCGGCGGCGGGCTCAGGCCGGCCGCGCGGCGGGCGCCGCGCCGGTCACCCAGCGCCGGCGGGCGCGCGCATAAATCATTCCATTCAAGCACGCGTAATTAATCAAAGTCGCCAGGGCGGCGCCCGGCGCGCCGTAATGCCGAATCAAAACCGTAAAAGTCAGCGTGCTGACTGCCAGCACCGCCGCGCTTAAAAACGTCAAATACCTGAAATCCTCAAACCGCATGAGTATATGCACATAAGGACTGAAGGCGAAAGAAACGATTGCGGAAACGCACAGGATACGGAACACCGCGATTGATTCCGGGTAGCGCCCCTGGTCAACCAGCGGCATGATCCATCCCGCCAGCCAGGCGCCGATGCCCGCCGCCAGGGCAAAAAAATACAACATGCGGCGCAAGTCCCTGAAGATTTTCCGGAACTCGTCGGCACGGGCGGCCTGTTGAATCGAAGGCAGCAAGACCGAATGCACCGCGCCGAGCGTCATCATCAACAGCGAATAGTAACGAAACGCGGCGCCATAAACCGCCACGGTATTCTCATCCGTGAGCCAGCGCAGGATAAAAACATCCAATTGGCCGAAAACCGCCAGCAACAGGAAATACACGAAAAGGTATTTGTAGCTGCCGCCGAACACGGCCGGCAGCAAGGTCCGCGCAGCCGCCCAGCTCAGCCACCCGCCCCGCACCGCGCGCCGCAGGAATGTAATTGCAAATGCCAGCAACAGCGTAATAGACTGGGCCGTCAAAACCTGCCAGGCCCGCAGGTTGCCGCCATGATACAAGCCCAGGCAGATGACCGCGCCCAGAAAACACCCGGCGCGGCACAATTCCACCAGTGAAAACCGCATAAACCGCAATTCCTGCTGATACACCGTGCGCGCAAACGCAATCAGGCAGTAGGCGGCCGCCACAACCATCACCGCCGGGTACAAACCGCCCACGGTGGCCCGGAACGGGTACAGCAGCGCCGCCACGATCAGCATCAAAAGCATTTGCAGCGCCAGGAAGCTTCCGGCGGCATTGCTCAGATGCAGTTTTTTATATCCGACGATGTAAATCCGGTTGAAAGTTGAAGTCATGGCCATGATAATCATATTCGCCGCCGCCGCCGCCAGCACGTAACGGCCGTATTCGCTTCCCGGCATGAACCGGATCAGGAGCACGCCGGCGAAACCCAGGCCCGCCTTGGCAACGACGTCAAATGTCAACACCTGGAGAATTCGGCGCATAGTTAAATCCGGAAATCCAGTTTCTGCACCATGAAAAGGTGTTTGCCGCGCGGCGTGCGGGCCAGTTCTTCCGCCAGCGCCACTTGCACTTTCAACCTTCCGCCTGCTGCCGCCTCCATCTTGCGGACGATTTCATTTGCATGCCGGTCTTCAAAACGGCCGGCGGGGATTATTTTAACCAGGACTGCGCCGGCGCGGTCCTGGTGAAGCTGCAGGTTGCGAATGAGCCGGAAAGCGTCGAAATGCTGGGCGAATATCAGCGCCGTCAAGGTCGCCGGCGTGCCGTCGGACAGAATCACGTAATCCTGCCGCCGGCCTTCAATTGTTTCAAGCAGGTCAAAATTGCGGCGGCAACCCGGGCAAAAATGCGCTCCGCGCCGGACATAATCTTCCGTGCGGTAGCGGATAAAAGGCGTGGCCCGGCACCACAATGAAGTTCCCACCAATTCGCCGACCCCGTCCCGCGCGGGCTGGTTGTCCCGGTCCAAAACCTCAATCAGACCGTAAAACGGCCAGACATGATACTGATCGGAAAATTCGCACATATCGGCCAGCACCGCCTGCTCTGTCTGGCCGTAAAAACCGAAAATCCGCGCGCCCGGAAAAGCGCGCGCAAGCTTGTCCTTCTGCCATGCGAAAATATTCTCCGAACCCAGGATGACGGCTTTGACGGACAAGCGTCCGGCATGCCCGTTTTTTAAAATGCCATCCGCCAGTATGGAAATTGCTGAAGGATAAGCCTGGATGAATTCCGGCGCATACTCCGTTAATGCCGCCATATACTGCGCATAATTTGCGTCGGAAAGATAATAGCTTGACAAGTGTAATTCGTTGCGGGCCCGGTCAAACCGCCATACTTTTTCCGGCGCGCCGATGTAACTCCCGCGCAGAACCGCCGACCGCGCGCCCAGACGCCACCCCGCCCGCTCCCAGCCGGCGTGGATGCAGGCATTTTCGATCCGCTCGTTGATCTCCGCGTGGTAGAAGCCCAGCGGGGCACCGGAGGATCCGCCGGTGGTTTTGAAACGGCAATGCGCAAGATTAACATTCCGGGCGGTAAAATCTTTGATGTTGTCGCGGAGCAGCGCCTTGGTGATCAAGGGCAGCCGCTGGATATCCCCCAGCGTTGCCAGGTCGCTGGGACGCACCCCGGCTTCGCGGCACAGGGCCTGGTAACCGGGCACTTGCGCATAAGCGCCGGCGAATACGGCTTGCAAGCGCGCCAGTTGCCATGCCTCGATGGCCTCCCGGCTCCACCATTGCGCTTCCCGCAAAAACGCCTTGAATTTCCAATAATCACGTCCAAGCCTCCACCGCAAGGGCACGCATGCATACATGCTTTCAAGAGGCCGGCGCAAAGGCGCGGGGAAGCGATTCCTGATCAAATCACGCAACATCATGCCTCCATGCCTCCGGCAGGATGTCCGCCGGTTGCGCGGCTATCCATCCGTAACCCGGCGAGTACGGCAGGGCCGGCGTTCCGGCGTCAACGGGCAGGCGCAATTCCCCGGGTCCATCCAGCATTGCCCAAATGGAGAGTTTATCGCCGGCCAGTTCAACCAACAGATACAATGGGAGCCCATATCCATCGTAACGGCCAATAAAACCCTCTTCCAGAAAGCAAACGCAAGCGCGCAGGGCAGTATCCCGCAGCCGGAACAGGCCCTGATCGAGGCTGGCCGGCTCGCGACCGGCTGCCGGCCGGGGCGCCCAATGCGCCCGCACGGAGCGGTAAGCGTTCCGGCGGTCCGGCAAAGGCGTGTATAAATATGTGCCGGGATCGCAGGCCACCGGCCGGCCGTCCAGCCACAATTCAATTGACAACTGATCGTTATGGGCATGTCCGCCGGTGCAGACCCGGACGCCGCCGCATCTGAGCGATAAAAACAAGCGTTGGGAACGATAAACAAACAACCCGAAATCCAGATAGCCAAACATCTGCAATCCGTCCAGCAACCCCGAACCGGCCGTACGCAATTGCGCCGCGCAATGCCGCGGATGGCGCCGGATGCGTTCTGCCTGTTCCGCCAGCAGTTCCGCATGGCCGACGCGCAGCGCGCGCGCCGCGGGCGCGGCCGGCCGGCTGCGCGCCAGATCAAAATCCTTTGTTCCAGCCAGGGCCTGGATAATGCCGGCTTCCGCGATCGCCGGACCGGCATAATCCGCCAGGTCAGCGCGGCGGCACAATCCGTACATCGCCGCTGCCACATGCCGGCAATCCAATCCGTCTTCCAACCAGTAATCCGCCATCCCGGCGGGAGGTTTGTAATCCGCCAGATTGCCGAACCGGGCGCAAGCCTCTGCCGTCGCCATGCGCTGCCAGACCGGCGCTATCTTAAAAAACCGGCCGCTGTCATTATCACCGATCTGAATGATGCGTCCATCCGGCCGCGTCGTATGCAAAACAAACTCCGCCATGCGTTCCAGGCGGTCCCAATACCATGCCGGGAAAGGAGTATCCCGCGCCGGTTGCGCAACATCCGCCGGGAGCGCATACATCGGCGCCGGCGGCGGCGGCAGCGGGGGCGGGCCCGGCACCCGCCGGCAATCGTAAGCTTGCAGGGCCCGCTGTTTCTCAGGCGGCAGTCCCAGCGTCAAGGCCGTGGCGTAAAGCAGCATTTCCGCGGAAAGCCGGTGATATGCAGTGGAAGCTTCGAAACATGCGCCGTCCCGGCCATATTGAAATTCGGCCTCGCGCACTAACTCCCGCACCGCGAACGCCAGCCACGCATCCGTTTCCGGCGCTCCGGGCAGATAAGCCGCGGCGAACAGCAGTCCCGCAATATTGGCCAGATAATGATTGTTTCGCGCCTGGATGTCCCATTCCAGGTGGCGGACAATGTACAGGGCATGTTCGTACACGCTGCGTTTGAAAACTTCCAGGAAAGCGGCATCGAAATCAATGCCCTGCGCGCGAAACATGTCATAAGCCAGCAGCCAGTTGGCCACGCGGATACCGGCTTCCATGCTGTAAACCCAGTTGACTCCCCAGCGCGGCGGATTGAGCGCCATGAAATCCAGGACTTGCGAACGAAATTCACGGGCCAGACGCTCGCACGGGGCTCTTGCCATCCGGGCGGCGGCCGCAGCCAACTGCGGCAGGTGCTGCATGCGGGCCAGTTCCCAGGGAGTCTTGATGTCCACCCCGGGCAGATGCCCGCGGCGGATATCGACATGCCAGGTTTGGGCCGACCACCGATATCCCGACTTGAAATCCAACTGCCAGTCCAACGGCTGATAACCCGGGTCGGCGGCAGTCAGCAACCGCCAGAGACGGCGGGATTCCGGCAAGTTGGGTCCTGCCACCTGGTCCGCTATCCAGGCGCCCTCCGGGTCGGGGCGTATTGACAGACCCATCGGATAAACATATCCGGCCAACCCGTTGCATCGCATGCCATACCTGATTGCCACCCAGCCTGAACCAAGCAAATCAAAGCAATGGTTCAAGTAATGCTCAACCGGAATATCCGCCGCCAGGCGGCGAACGGCTTGCGCCAGGCCGGCATGCCCGGCCAGCGCACCGGCCGGGGCGGAAGGCGCATGGGCGGCAGCCCGCCGGTCGCGGCGGCGTTGAACGGCCGCGCGCCATCTTGGCCGAGCCGCTTGCATGGCTCCCCGGGGGAACCGGACGGCCCAGGCGGATAATTGCCGGATGTCAACCATTGCGCCAGATTCCCCGGGTATCAATCAATTGCTTGCCGCGTAAAAGCCGGCGGTCAATATTCCGGAAAACATCGTGGTCCACCAGCGCTGCCACAATCTGGGATCGCTGCAGCACGGCTTCGAGGGGAAACAACTCAAACTCCCTGAAAGTACCGTCCAGATATGGATCGCAGGCCATGACCGTCCAGCCTGGTTCCGCCATTAACTGCCGGACAATTCCCAGCGCAGGCGACTCGCGGATATCGTCCACATTGGCCTTGAAGGTCATTCCCAAACAGCCAATCACCGGCCGGTCAAGTCCCGACGCGGCGGCCTTGATTTTTTGCACCACCCAGCCGGGCTTGGAGTCGTTAACCTCGCGCGCCGTGCGGATCAATCGCGCTTGTTCCGGAGCCGCGGCCGCCAAAAACCAGGGATCAACGGCAATGCAGTGTCCTCCCACGCCCGGCCCGGGATTGAGGATATTGACCCGGGGATGGCGGTTGGCCAAGGCTACCAGTTCCCAGACGTCCACGCCCAGCCGGTCGCAAATCATGGATAATTCATTCGCGAAGGCGATATTGACATCCCGGAATGAATTTTCCACCAACTTGGTCAACTCCGCGGTACGACTGTCGGTCAACAGAATCTGGCCAACGCAGAACGCCCGGTACAAGTCCGCCGCCCGCCGCGCCGCCGCTGACGTCACGCCGCCGATGACGCGGTCATTCTCCACCAATTCCTTGAGAATATGGCCCGGCAGCACGCGTTCCGGACAATGCGCCGCATGGACGGCGGGAGCGATTTCAGGCCGGGCGGCAGCGATGGCGCGATAAATCCGCTCGGTAGTGCCCACCGGGGAGGTGGATTCCAGAATTACCAGGTTGCCGCGCCGCAGGTGAGGGATGATGGCGGCAACGGCGGCGTCCACATAACGCAAATCCGGTTCGTACCGGTTTGCAACGCCATGCTTAAACGGCGTCGGCACGGCAATGATAAATGCGTCCGCCGGCACGGGTTGGAGCGCGGCGCGCAAACGCCCGCTGTTGACGGCCGCGCGCACCAGGATGTCCAGGTCCGGCTCGACGATGTGGATTTTTCCGGAATTAATGGTATCCACCACGCGCGGATTGACATCCACACCCAGCACGTCCATCCCGCGATTCGCCAGCATGGAAGCCGTCGGCAGTCCAATATACCCCAAACCCAGCACGACCGTTTTCTTGATATCAGGCATATTTCAGATCATCCTTGAAGCATTAGAAAATTCATGCATTCCCGCACAATCCGCCCGGCCGCGCGCCCGTCTCCGTAAGGATTGTGTGCGCGCGCCATCCGGGCATATTCCGCGTTATCGGACAGCAGCCGTTCAGTTTCCGCAATGATGCGGGCCTGGTCCGTGCCGACGATACGGACGGTGCCGGCCGCCACGGCTTCCGGCCGCTCGGTTACATCCCGCATCACCAGCACCGGCTTGCCAAGGCTGGGCGCTTCTTCCTGCACGCCGCCGGAATCCGTCAGAATCATCGCGGACTGTTCCATCAAATAGACAAACGGCAAATACGCCAGCGGTTCCACCAGATGAATGTTGCCGTTCCGGCGCGCCGCCGCGCCGAGGACCGTATGCACCGGCCGGCGCACCTGCGGATTTAAATGCACGGGATAAACAAAATCAACTTCCGGGAACCGGCGCGCCAGTTCGGCAATCGCCCGGCAAATATTATCGAATCCCGCGCCGAAATTTTCCCGGCGATGCCCGGTAATGAGAACCATCCGACGCCGGCCGCCGGCGATATTTTCAAACACCTGCCGCAATTCCGGAATGACCGGCGGATTTTCGCGCAGCCGCGCGACGGCCATGAATAAAGCGTCTATCACAGGATTGCCGGTAACAAAGATGCGCTGCGCCGGCAGATTTTCCCGCAGCAGGTTGTCACGGCTCGTGGCGGTGGGTGCAAAATGCAAATCCGCCAGCCGCGAAGCAAGCACGCGGTTGATTTCTTCCGGCCAGGGCGCGCGCGGATTGCCGGTGCGCAACCCGGCTTCCACGTGCGCCACGGGAACTTTCTGGTAAAAAGCCGCCAGGGCCGCACAGAACACGGTGGTCGTATCGCCCTGGACAATTGCCAGGTGCGGTTGCGTATCCGCCAGGTAACGGTCGAGCGCCGTCACCGCGCGGCCGGTGAATGCCCCCAGGCTCTGGTTGGGCTGCATCAGGTTTAAATCCGTGTCCGGCTTAATGCCGAAAACCTCCAGCACCTGGTCAAGCATGTTGCGATGCTGGGCAGTGACGCATACCCGGCATTCCGCGGCAGGCTGCTGCCGCAACGCTAAAATTACCGGCGCCAGTTTAAC
>CAYXEK010000132.1:0-9902 GCA_964463985.1 uncultured Verrucomicrobiota bacterium | reverse complement strand
CGCTCTGTGATTGCTTTAAATCATTTCAACGCCAATATTCGTGCAAAATTCAGGTTTAAACAGGACGGCTGCATGGCGACCGGTCTTTCAAAAGCGGCGTCAAGCCGCCGCAGTCCAAAAAAGTCCATCACCACAAACCACTGCGGAAATGACATGCGCCATGGCATTGGGAATCGCAATCTTGTTTTGACAAATACGGTGCGCTTATGGTTTGATTGACCCAAAAGGGAGGAACATCGCCATGACGAAGCCGGCATTGTACAGCAACCGTTATCCGCAGATGGTGCATGAATATTTTGTTCAGCGCGTGCGCGCCGCCATGGCCGCCCGCCGGGAACGCCTGGCCCGGCTGCGCACCCGGCGCGACGCTGAAAATTACGCGCGCGCCGCGCGCGACCTCGCGGCGCAATCCTTCCATCCGTTCTTCCCGAAAACGAAATGCGCGTTGGCCGCGCGCGTTACGGGCCGCGCCGATTACCCGAATTTTACGCTGGAAAAAATCGTTTTCCAGAGCCGGCCGGATTTTTATGTCACCGCCAATCTCTACCTGCCGCTGAAACTTGACGCCCCGGCGCCGGCGGCGCTGGGATTGTGCGGGCATGCGCTGAACGGCAAGCAGGCCGAGCCGTATTACAGTTTCGCCCAGGGCCTGGCATCCAAGGGTTTTGTATGCCTGCTGATGGACCCGATCAGCCAGGGCGAACGCTGGCAGCATGACCGGCCCCGGGGGGCCCCCATGCCGGGGCTTTGCCATGCGCATAACCTGCTGGGCAACCAGATGGTATTGGCGGATGATTTCTTCGGCGCGTGGCGCGTTTACGACGCCATCCGCGGCCTGGATTATCTGTTCAGCCGGCCGGAGGTTGATCCCGCGCGCGTGGGAGTAACCGGCAACTCCGGCGGCGGCACGCTTTCCACGTACCTCACGGCCCTGGATCCGCGGCTGGCCATGGCCGCGCCATCGTGCTACATTTGCTCCTGGCTGACGCAGGTTGAGAATGAGATTCCCGCCGATGCCGAGCAGAACCCGCCGGGTATCCTGGCCAATGGACTGGACGAGGCCGATTTGCTGATCGCCTACGCGCCGCGCCCGACCATCATCCTGGGCCAGCATTATGATTTCTTTGATTGCCGGTACACGCAGGCGGCGTACCGCGAATTACGGCGCGTGCATGCCCTGCTGGGCAGCCCGGCCACTGCCCAATGCTTCATCGGCCCGACCACCCACGGTTATTCCATCCATAACCGCGAAGCCATGTACCGCTTCTTCATGAAACATGCCGGACTGGCCGGGCGCGCGCGCGAACCGGAAATCGCGCCATTGACGGAGGCCGATACCTGGGCCGTCCTGCGGCGCAAGACGGCGCGGTTGCCCGGCCGGCGCGTCTTTGAATTCACACGGGAACGGGCGGCCGCCCTGGCCGTCCGACGCGGCCGGCCGGCCGGCAAGCGTCTGGAACAGGCCGTCCGCAAGGTGCTGGGCATTGCATTGGAAACAAAGCCGCCGCATTACCGCGTGACGCCGCGCTACCTCAAGTTCAGACCGGAATTGAAAATGCGGGGACAGTTCCTGGCGGAGACGGCGCCCGGTATTCTAACCGTGCTGACGGTGTGCGGCGGCCCCGAGCAGCATCCCCAGCATCTGCCGGTCGGACGCCTGATCGCCTACGTCGGCCATACCGCCGGGGCAGCGGATTTGCTCGCGGACCCGGAGGCCCGCGCCCTGCTGTGCGGAAAGCGGACGGTGGTGGCGATTGACCCGCGCGGCATCGGCCAGTCCGAGCCGCTGACCTGCGGCGAACGCGATTTTTTCGCGCCGTACAAAGCCGATTATTTATACTCAACTCTGCATGAAATGTTCGGCGAAAATTACCTGGGCGCGCGCGTGCATGACGTGTTGCGCGCCTTGGACTTGTTATATGCGCAAGGCGCCGCGGAAATTGAGCTGGCCGGCCGCGGCCTGGGTTCGGCGGCGGCGGCCTTCGCCGCGCTCCTGCATCCGCGCCGTCCGCGGGTGCGGCTGTGGCACTACCTGCCCGGCTACCAGATGCTGGCCGACGCCCAGTATTATACCTGGCCGCTCTCGGCCATGCCGCGGGGCGTCCTGCGTTATTTCGACCTCCCGGACGTCTATCGCGCGCTGGGCCGTCGCCTGCGGAAAAGCGCGCCGTGGGATGCCTGCATGCGCCCCCCGAAGGCTTTGACGGCCGGCGCCCGGCATGGCCGGGTTTGACCGGAAATTGCTTTGAAGGGGGGAGAGGTGGGACGGCACCGATAATGAGGTCAGAGCGCTGCGGAAAACCGCATTACTGCATTTTATGCAAGACCTGACGCTTCGGAACCAGGACTCGAACCGATACTTGGTCTTGATCGTATGCCGCCCACCCGCCATTATCCTATAACGACGTTTTTCCGCTGTCAACACCAAAATTTAATTTTGGATGGGCCAACTTCAAAACTCCTGCTTAAAAGGTCGGGGTGTAACCCGACCCTCCCAAAACGGGTTGTTTTTTCATTTTGGAGGGATGACTTCCACGTCGGCTGAGACTTTTAAAATTGGCTCGGATGTTCAGAATTCCCAAGACCGAGGGATAAAAACAACAATAATCCGTGACTGACCCTTTTTTCTCCAGATAGCGGTCTGACTTTGCAATCCGCAACCTGTATCCACGACTGTCAGCGGGAACGGCTGCCAGATGCCGATTCCAAACCAGACCATGAAACTGTATTCTCTTGAGCCAATTGCAAAAGTCCTATCAAAAAGGTCGGGGTGTAACCCGACCCTCCAAAAATGGGGTGATTTGGATTTTGGAGGGACGACTTCCACGTCGTCCTAGACTTTTGAAACTGACTCTCTTACGGTGCAATTCCTATAAGGATCAAAGGAACAGCGGGCACTCCGCGCCCTTGTCGGACGACATTATAGAATTCGCCTTCGTAGTACGCTACTCCGGAACTCATTTGATTCTGGAGCGACTTCATCGGCAGGATTTCGACTCCAACATCAATGTGGTCGCCGACGTAGAAGGCGAGGTGCTTAACGAACAAATCGTAGGCTACGAAAGCGTACTTTCCAAACTGCACCTCAACGGCAACCCGGTCCTTCACAAAATCGGTCTGGTTGTAACTGAATATGGGTTTTTCACCCGCTGCTTCGATCTCTTTCTTTTGGTTTGCCGCGGGCATCGGCAGAGTCCTGCGGATCAACTTCTCGCTGCGCGTGACCCAATAACTCACCCGGCTTTCTTCCCACGATTTGGCTCGCAGTAATTGTTTGAAAGCGGCATTCATGTCGATTGGGCTGAAAAGTAGTTCGCCTTTCATGGTCTTCTCTTTCGAGACCTTTGTCTTGCACTTTCTGGCGTCCACCGCGGCAATGACGGCCTGAATCTCTTTCCATAGTTTAGGTCTGTGGACTATAAGAAATTCAAGACCATTAAGGTGTGAATAGGTTTCTGCGATTTTCATCGAGTGGAATACCTTTCCCGTTTCCGAGCTTTCTCCAAGAGCGCCATCTGCGCCGCATCTTGCTTGGTTTTCCAAGGGGCGATTGTCAGGGTATTCCCGGCTTCGACCGGGTCGTAAACCGGCTTGTTCATCGGGCGGGTTCTGAGAGTGCCGGCCAGTTCCGCTTCGATTCTCGCCGTTGCCAAGTTCACGTATTTTGGCATCGTCTCCGCCCCGGCTCCCTTGCGGCTATGCCGCACAGCTGCAATTACAGAAGTCCCGGTGCCAAGGAAAGGATCAAAAACCCAGTCATCTTCGTGTGTCATCGAGAGAACCAGCCGTTCGATCAATTCAACGGGGAATTGGCATGGATGGTCGGTCTTTTCGACATGGTTGCTCTTCACATTTGGGATTACCCAAAGATCGCCTGGATTTTTTCCCAGAGGATTGCAGGAATATTTTCCCGCTTTTGGTCCTTTGAAATACTTCTTGCCTGGGTATTTTTGTGGAATTCGCACCGAATCCAAATCAAAAACGTAATCGTCAGTCTTTGTGAACCAGATTATCGTCTCATATCGGCCGGAAAACCGTTTGGAACAATGCAGGCCGTGTTCGAAATGCCAGATAATACGGTTGCGCATCCGT
Source organism: uncultured Verrucomicrobiota bacterium (assembly GCA_964463985.1). GTDB lineage: Bacteria > Verrucomicrobiota > Kiritimatiellia > JAAZAB01 > JAAZAB01 > JAXGPF01. Next base: position 5,810 of record CAYXEK010000132.1, on the reverse strand, counting down.
AAGCCTAGATTCTTAAAAATGGGGTAGAGAACCGTATCCAGCGGGATGATCGCTCCATTATCGACATAGTTGCCGACCTGCCAGCAGATACTCCCGCGGGGCGAAAGACAACGAACGCATTCACTGATAACCGCGGCTTGCTGCTCAAGGTACGCGTCGAGCTTCAGCCTATTCTCGTATTCCTTGCCGATATTGTAAGGCGGTGAAGTCACAACCAACCCAAAAATTCCGTCCGGGCAGGATCGGAGCATGTCAATGCAGTTGCCAGGATAAAGAACGATGCGCTCGCTGGCGGCGAAGCGATCCGCTATTCTGTAATCTTTCTTAAACATGGCTTTACAATAGCGCATTATTGCCATGGGGTCAATGCCGCCCTGCCACGGTTCTGTTTCAGCATCTCACCCATGGGCACAAATTTACGCCTGCGCCAGTTCGCGGGCGACTTGCAGCAGCCGCTTGATTTTTTCCAGTTGATCCATTGTATCCAGCACAAACCGGATATGCTGGGGCCGGCAGGCCGCGATCCGGCGGTAAAACCGCTCCAACTCGCCGGCGGTCATGTTGTTGACTTCCCAGGTTTTGATCAGGATTTTGAAGGGGCAGGGAGATTTGCTTTGCAGCAGTTCGGGCGTCAGGTACTGGTCGGCGCCCGGGTCGAAAACGGCAATCTGCGCCTCGCGCAAATAAGGCAGGTGGTCTTCGCGCAGCAACTCGCTGTGCAGGGAGCGCGGCCCGGCCGGCTGGCCTTCATAATGCATGTTCCAGTACTTGACGACGAATTCGCTGAACAAATCCGGCGGCAGCATGCCGGCAAAATCATCGGGCAGGCCGCGCGGTTTTGCCGGGGCATCGCCGAACCAGTGCCGGTGGAGCGCCCGGCCGTATTCCAGCGCGGTGGCCGCGCTGAAATGCAGCAGTTTATGGGCGCGCGCCGGATCGTCGTACAACAGCGCGAAGAAGTCCGGGCCCATGAGCAGGCCGGCGGTCGTCACCGGCCCTTCGTTGTAATGTCCGATGAATTTATCCAGCGCTTCCGGGTTGCGCCGGCCGAGTTCTGCGGCCAATTTCAGCCGGTCTTGGATGAGCGGCGCGGCGAGGTAATCCGTGGGAGGCCGGAGCCGGTCAATATCCTCCGGCGTGTGAATCATCGGCTCGACATTCGGTTCTCCATCTTCGGCGAAGACAATCCGCGCGCCCAACGCGGCCAGGTGCGGGTAAGCGAACCCGGCCAGCCTTGGTTTTGGAGCGGGTACGCCCAGTTCATCCGCCAGCGGGCGGATGCGTTCATAAACCTTGAAAATCGCCTCGGCGTCAAAGTGCGTGTCATACAGCGCAACCCCGGCCAGTTGCGCCATGAACGATTCCGAAAAAATGAATCCATAAGGTTGCGGCATGATTGCGACTCCTGGGTTACGCGGCTAATAGCGCAATTTTAAAAATCCGCGGCATGGCGGGCGCTGTCCGCCACGCCAATCTCGGCCAGCACGATTTCCGCGGCGCGGTCGGCGCCGCCGCCGACGCCCAGCGCGGCGCCGACGCGGGCCAGGCCGGCCAGCATAGCCTGGCGGCGCGGGGTAGGCGACAGCAGCGGCTCCAGGGCCGCGGCCAGGCGGTCGGGCCGGGCGGCCTGTTGGATGAATTCCGGACATAGCGGGTTTTGCGCGGGGTCGGGCTCCAGGTGGCGCCAAAGCAGGTTGACCATGCCCAAATAGGGCACGCGGATCAACATGCGCCCGGCAAGGTAGGTGGCGGCGGATACCTTGTAGACCACGACCATGGGGCAGCGCAGCAGCGCGGTTTCCAGGGTGGCGGTGCCGGAAGCCACGAGCGCGGCGTCGGCTTGCCGCAACACCTGGCGGGTCTGGCCGACGGTAATGGCGAAACGTTTCGGGCCGGGGCCGGATTTGGATAACGGCGCCAGCGCCGTTTGAATCCATTGCGCGGTTTCCGCCGATGGCGCAGCGGCGATGAAGGCGGCGTGCGGATGCTTCTGTTCCACGCGGAGCGCGGTTTGCAGCATCACGGGAAACAGGCGCTGGATTTCATGGCGGCGGCTGCCGGGCAGCAGGGCGATCCGCGGCGCGCCGGATTGCCAGGGCAGCGCCGCGGTCGGCGCCTGGAGCGCGGCGGCGGCCTCGGCCACCAGCGGGTGCCCGACAAAATCCGCCGCCAGCCCCGTGCCTTCAAACAATGGCGGCTCAAAAGGGAAGATTGTCAGCAGGCGGTCAATATTCCGGGCCATGGCGGGAATGCGGCCGCGGTGCCAGGCCCAGACCTGGGGGCAGACATAATAGATGACTTTCAGTCCCGCCGCCTTGGCGGCGGCGGCGAACCGCAGGTTAAACCCGGGGTAATCCACCAGCATTACGGCCGCCGGCCGGCGTTGGCGGGCCAGGTCCAGCATGGCGTTGAACACGCGCCGGAAGAAAAAGTACTTATGCAGCACTTCCGTCAGGCCCAGCACCGCCATTGCGCGCGCATCGTAAACGGTTTCCATGCCGGCCTGGCGCAACGCCGCGCCGCCGATGCCGAAAATGCGGATATCGGGCGCACGGCGCCGGATGGCGCGGACAATGGCGGCGGCGTGCATGTCGCCGGAAAACTCGCCGGCAATGAGCATGATGGATTTTTCGGGCATAATCGCCGGCCTGTTCACGTCGCCGCCAGGTTTCATCATCGTTCAGCGTTGATCGCGCAATTGCCGGCAGATGTCCGCCGCCAGCCGCAGGGCCTGCGCGCCCTGTTCGCCGCTGACCAGCGGTTGCGCGCGCTGGCGCACGCAATCAATGAAGGCCGCCAGTTCCACCGCCAGCGGCTCGCCTTTTTCGATGGGGACGGCGCTTTTGACGATGCGGCCATCCTGCTTGCGGTACAATTCCCCGGCCTGTTTCTGGTAGTCCAGGGAAATATAGGTGTCCTCCTGGAAGACCCGGATTTTGCGCATCAACTCGGGGCTGATGCGGCTGGTGGTGACATTGGCCACGCAGCCGTTTTCAAACGTCAGGCGCACGTTGGCGATGTCCTCGCTGGCGCTCAGCACCGGCACGCCCACGGCATGGATGGCTGCGACGGGGGAACGCACCAGGTGCAGGATGACTTCCAGGTCGTGGATCATCAAATCCAGCACGACGCTGATTTCCGTCCCGCGCGGCGGCTGATCGGGGCGGGGCGGCGGGTAGGGCGCCAGGCGGTGCGCCTCGATAAAGCGGGGATTCACCAGAATCTGCTCCAGGTAACGCAGGACCGGATTGAACCGCTCGACATGGCCGACCTGGAGAATGAGATTGCGGTCATGCGCCAGTTTCACCATGGTTTCGGCGTCGTCAGTGCGCGTCGCAATGGGTTTTTCAACCAGCAGGTGCACGTCCCGGGCGAGCAGCTCGGCGGCGACTGCGCCATGGCGGTCGGCCGGCACGGCGATGCTGGCCGCTTCAATACGGCCGGCCAGTTCCGCCATGTCGTGGAAAGCGCGGGTGCGGTAACGCGCGGCAATTTCCTCGGCGCGCGCGGAATTGGCATCGTACACTCCCACCAGTTCTACCCCGGGCAATTCGGAATAAATGCGGGCATGCCACTGGCCAAGACTGCCAACGCCAATCACGCCCGCGCGTACTTTCAGTTGATCCATGTTATTTTTCCAATGAGTGAATTTCAAAAGTCACGTTTTGAAAGAATTCAGGAGTCAGAAGTCAGAATTCAGAACAATTTTGAAAGAGACTCTACATAAATCCGGTTGTAGTAGCGCCACGGCGTGGCGCATCCGGAGTGCCGAACCCCGTTCGGCTAATACATCCAGAGCAAATCAGTCAAGCTTCCGGCGTTTCCTGCTGGGCCAGCCGGGAATGCAGCTGCAGCAGGTCAGGCACATTAAAATCCTTCAATGCTTCCGCCGTGCCGTTGTCCAACTTGCCCAGGACGTGCCGGATGGCCGGGTTCAGCCGCTCCAAGCCCAGGCTCTGCGGGGTAGCGCCCGCGTGGAGCATGGTATAGAAGATTTCCCGTACGCGGATGGATTCGGGCGATTTCAAAAGCACGTATTTGCCGTCGCCGCCGGCGATTTCGGCCATCAGCCCGGCGGCCACCAGCGCGTCCAGCACTTCGTTGATCAGGCGCACCGGCACACGGTGCTGGCGGGCGTAAGCAGACACTTCGAAATGCGGCATATTCACCATCATGGCCTGCGCGGCGTGGGAAATAACGGACATCGCCAGCATGATGCGCGAAAGCATGCTGGCGTCGTGGGCGCGTTGCTCCAGTTTGTAAGTTGCGTAATTCTGCAGGGCAAAGCCGATTTCCGCGCCCAGCAACACGATCTGCCATGAGACATACAGCCAGAACAGGAAAATCGGCACCGAGGCGAAAGCCGCATAGATTTTATTATAATTGCTGACGCCAAGTTGCGTGGCGATGTAAATCCGCTGCCAACCTACCCAGAGCGAACCGCCGATGATGCCGCTGACCAGCGCCGGGCCGATCCGCACCCGCGTGTTGGGCATGAATTTGTACATGAAGGTGAAGGCCAGGCAGATGGCCGCCAGCGGCGTCAACTCCATGGCGCGCAGGTACCAGATATGTATCATCCCCAGCCGGCTTTGGAGCAACTCGGCGATTGTGGAGCTGTTTAAGGTGGTGTTGATCGTCGTGGCGGTGATCATCAGCACCGGCACCACCATCAGCACGCTCAGGTAATCGGAGAATTTGCGCAGCAGTGGGCGCGGGGTGTGGACGCCCCAGACGCGGTTGAAGGACATCTCCACCTGGCCGATGACCTGGACGACGATCCAGAGCAGCAAGGCCAGGCCGATGCCGCCGAGCGTGGCAAAATTGGTGTTGCGCACATAGCTCAAAACGTTTACCACGAATTCCTTGAACTGCGCCGGCATGGCACTGATGGCGGAGACGATGTAATTTTCCGCCCATTCGCCCGCGCCCAGCCCCCGCAGGACCGACAGGGCCAGAGCCATCGTCGGCACCACCGCCATCAGGGAACTGTAGGTCAGCGCGGAGGCGTGCAACGGGCATTCATTGTCGCGGAAACCGTTGTAAACCAGGTGCAGCACCCGCACGATGTTGACGCCCCAGCGCGGCACCAGCGGCAGCGAACTCAGTTCGATATCCCAGATGCCCTCGGAAAAGAAACGGTAAATGCGTTTTAATAAATTCATAGCCGTCTGCCTCCCTTGCCGCATTCCCGCAGCTGCATGCGCGCCCGCGCCAGGCTCCAGGCGGCCAGGGTCTTGGCATCCTGCACCGCGCCCCGGGCGGCCATGCCGGCGAATTGCGCCATCGTTACATGCCGCACGGTTATTTTTTCATCGAAATCCGGCCGGCCGGCGCGCGGCGGCCGGGCGGCCTGCGCGTAAAACAAGTCAATTGCTTCGGTGCAGAATCCCGGCGCGGTATATATACGCCCCAGGGAGACGACCGAAGAAATCGCATAGCCGGTTTCCTCGCGCACTTCGCGGATGGCACAGGCTGCGGCGGACTCGCCCGGTTCGCGGGTGCCGGCCACCGCTTCCAGCAGGTAACGGCCGGCCGCCTTGCGGTATTGCCGCACCAGGACTACCCGGCCGTCCGGCGCGATCAGCCAGACCGCCACGGCGCCGGGGTGGCGGACTATTTCACGGCGTCCGGTCCGGCCGCCTTCCAGCGCCACCTCCAGGACATCCAACTGCAACAGTCGTCCGGCGAAAATCCGCTCTGACTTGACGGTTTTTTCAGGCATTTTCAGGTCAATCAGACATTCCAGGGATTGGCTGTCATGCCGGAAAAGTATCGTTAAACCGGCGCGGTATGTCAATCATTAATGG
>CAYXEK010000131.1:0-10035 GCA_964463985.1 uncultured Verrucomicrobiota bacterium | reverse complement strand
ACCGGCCGCAACGCCGCCCAGACGGCATTCTTCGAGGATTACCTCGAAAATGTCGTGTTTTACATGGACATGACGCCGGCCGATCACCGGGTGATTGAAGGTCCGGCGGAAGTTTACGCCTACCTGCAAGGCGAGCCAGGCCGCATTGTAATTTTAGGGCGCAAACATCTTCCGCGCCTGCTGGAACACTTTCCGCCCGGCCGCCAGGGCCGCGCGGCGCTGGAGGAAAAAACCTGGCCGTGGGAATCAGACCGCAAAACCGGTAAAAAGATGGTGGCCTGGACGCTTTAACCGCCTGTCCGCGCGGTTAAATCCTGATACGTCCTTCGAAGACATGCACGGCCGGTCCGGTCAGCGAAACCATTTTGGCGCCGCGCGGGGTCAACCGGTAATCCACAACCAGCCGGTCGCCATGAGCGCAGATCACCGTCACCGGCGGTTGGATCAGCTTTAAACGGCCGGCCACCAGGGCGCTGGCTGCCATTCCCGTACCGCAGGCGCCGGTCTCATCCTCCACACCCCGCTCGTATGTGCGGACGCGGAGCGCTTTCGCATCGCCGGCGCCGCCGGCCTCCATGAAATCCACATTCGTGCCTTGCGGCGCAAAACGGGGGTGATAACGAATGGCCGCGCCCAATTTTTTTACATCCGTACGCGCCACATCGCCAACAGGCACAACTGCATGGGGAACCCCGGTATTGACACAGTGGCATACGAGCGTATGCCTGCCCAAACGCAGCCGGCAGCGCATGGTCCAGCCGGATGGCGGGGGCAGGTAAATGCGCACCGCGCCGCCTTCCAGGCATTCCGCCCGCACGCGTCCGGCGCCGGTAGCCAGCGCCAGGCTTTTGCCGGTTAATCCCAGGTCCGCCGCCAGGCGCGCGGCGCAGCGCGCGCCATTGCCGCACATGGAGGCTTCCTGCCCGTCCGGATTGAAAAACCGCATGCGCAAATCGGCGTAGGGCGCAAACGATCCGGCGGATTGCAACAGGATCAATCCTTCGCTGCCGATCCCGTCCGGCCGGCGGCACAAATTCCGGATGCCGGCGCCGGCGGCGACGGGGAACTTTTGTTCCAAGTCCGGAATGACGATGAAGTCATTGCCGGCGCCGTGCATTTTCCAGAATTTAAACACCGCCATATCACATGGAGAGGATCGTTTCTTTGGCGATTTTCGCCACACGGAACTTGACCACCTTCTTGGCAGGGATGTCAATTATCTCCCCGGTGGCCGGATTGCGTCCCTTGCGCGCGTTCCGTTCCGCCATGACCAATTTCCCCAGGCCGGGAATGGTAAACCCGTCGCGCGCTCCCTTGTAGGCCATGCTGACCAATGCTTCCAAAGCAGCGGCGGCATCTTTTTTGGCAATTCCAGCCGCCTCGGCCATACCGGCAATAATCTCACTTTTCGTTTGTGATTTTGCCATACCTACCTGCTCCTTTGCTGGGATCAAACCGCCCGGCGGACGGCTTGATCCAATTTTCCCCATGGCGGAACACATCCCGCGCCGGCGTTTCTTTTCCTGCCGGCCCGTTTCCGAAACCGGGGCGGTTTCGAAACCTTCATTCATACGCTGACAAAAACAAGCCAGCAATGCAAGCAATAATTGCAAGCGAGTGTAAGTCTGTTTTTTTGGTGCTCTGGGCTGCATGCCAACAAACCGGGGGCGGGTCAGCCAAGTCTCGCCCTCCAATAAGATTTCACGCATCCGTTTATTCCACGGGAGGGCGAAGCTGTGCTGAGCCTTGCCGGCGTTATATGCACAAGCAGCCGTCTAAGACTGCCGGGGCCCTGAATTTAAATCAACTTTTTTGACTTACCCCCATGGCAAGCTAGGGATCCAGATTTTCCAACCGCAGCGTATCCAGGTTGATCCGCCGGTAAAAACAATTGCGCGGCCGCCCGGCCCGGTTGCGCGTGTGGCAAATGCCGCCGCGGCGCGGCCGGACGCGGTACAGCAGCGAATTCTGCTCGCAATTGACAAATGCTTCGACCAGGTCGAAAGTTTCGCCGGACGTCTTGCCTTTTTCCCACAAGGCGTTGCGCGAGGTGCTCCAGAGAATCAGACGGCGTTCACGCAAGGCCAGGCGGAAGGCCTGTTCGTTGGTATAGGCTACCAGGATCACCGCCTGCGTATCGGCATCCTGCACCGCTACCGGCAACACGTCCGGACTGCCGGCCGCCGCCTTGGCCAATTTGTGAAAATCCAATGAAAGCTCCGCGCCTTCTTCCAGCAAATTCATCTCCCACCCCTATTCGGCAAGACCCGGCATGAATTGGTCTATTGTTTCCCGGCGGCCTGGATCAATCTTGACAATTTCCGCGATCAAAGTTTCCGCCGGCTTGAAGGCGCCGCTTTCATAGCAAAGCAAAGCCGCGGCCAGCATCAGGTCCGCCCGTTCGGCATCGGGCAGCCTGAGTGTCTTCAAGTAATAAATCACGATGTTCAACATCTGCTGAACACTGACCTGCTCCCATTTGATGTTGATCGTCACATCCCGTCCCAGCGCAACTGTCAACCCGGCGGCGTCGGCGCCGACAATGTCGCGCGCGCCGCCGGTGGTGCTCCAACCCTGGGGATAAGGCGTTTTCCTGATAATCTCGATCAAACGGGCCATCAATCCGTCCAATTGCCGGTAAGCATCAATCACGTTCTGGCAATATTCCTTGGTTTCGGGCAGCGTCAGGGCGGCCTGCGTCTTCTCCATGGCCTGCGCTGCGGCCTGGAACTGGCGCCGGGCCACCAGGGCGGCATTATCGCCGCGGGCGGCCTCAGCCGCGTCATATTCCTGCTGCAAGATAATCGGCCGGCGTTTTTCCGCTTCGCGCGCTTCCTCCTCGGCTTTCTTTTTGGCTTCCAATTCCGCGCGCCGGCGGGCTTCCGCCTCCGCGGCGCGCTGCCGGGCCTGACGTTCCGCCGTCTGCAAACGACTGTGGTACTTGCCCATTTCCTTGACTTGCTGCTGGACCGTCTCCCATGGAATATCAATCATCTGGTAGATCAGCGCCAGTTGATCGGCTATATCTTCCAACTGGGCGGAGCAGGCTTCGGCTTCGTCCGGATTGATGGACCCGGGCGCGGATTTCGCAATCTCATCTTTTTTAGGCAAATCCTGCTGGCGGATAAAAGCCATGGCGAAAAGATCTTCCGCTTCGTTGAACTGTTCCTGGTAACGATCCATGGCCATCACCGCCAGCGTAGCCGAAGGATGACGGTCCATGATGACCGGCGCCTGCGTCCATATTTTCTGATCCAATTCCGCCATCTCGCCGGAATTGCGGGCAATATGCTGCATCAGCGCGCCTATGCGGTCCCAGGCGGTTTCGCCTTCCTGCACCGCTGCTTCCAGGCGTTGCTTCGCAGCCAACTCTTCCGCCAGGCGGGCCTGTTTTTTCTGGTGCCAGATCCAGCCGGACGCGCCGCCGGCCAGAAGGATCAAGGCGGCCGCCGCCGCGCCCGCGATTTTGATGAATTTGCGGAAATCGCGCTGGCCGGACGCCGGAAGCACGGAGGACATGGTTTTCATGACGCCCGACTTGCTTCCCTTGTTTTTCTTGAGCGGGATCCGCGCGGCCTTGTGCGCCGCGCGCATGTCCAGCAAAAGCGCGGGATAGGATGGATAACGCATGGAAGGGTCCGGCTCCAGCATGCGCGCGACCAGCGCCACGGTCTCGGGATGAATATCGTCGCGGAAATCGCGCAGGCTCGGCGCCGGATTGTTCAATCGCGCCAGAACCACATCCGTCGGAGTGGCGCCGTCAAACGGCGGCTGGCCGGCCAGGGCGTGAAACAAAGTCGCGCCCAGGCTGTAGATATCCGACCGGAAATCAACTTTCTTGCCCCGCGCTTTTTCGGGGGCAATGTAGTAGGGCGTGCCCCAGATCTGCCCGCCCTGCTGATGCTGCCCGATAAAACTCGCCAGCCCGAAATCCACCACCTTGGCCTCGCCGCTCTGGCCGAACAGGATATTGGCCGGCTTGATGTCGCTGTGGATCAAACCCACATCGCTGGCCGCCTTCAGCCCTTCGGTTACCTCCAGGTGAATCTCCAGCGCGCGATCTTCCGGCATCTGCTTGCCGCCGGCGATCATCTCGTCCAGCCGGCCGCCGGCCACCAGTTCCATCACAATATAAGGCTGGCCCTTGACCTGGCCGAAGGAATAAATCTGAACCACGTTCCGGTGATTCAACGCCGCCGCCGCCTGGGCTTCATGCTTGAATGACTGGACGAATTCGGCATCATCGCCCAGCGATTTTTTCATGACCTTCAAGGCCACCTGGCGACCCAACTCCTTGTCCACGGCATGGTAAATCACCCCCATGCCGCCGGACCCGAGCTTGTTGATCAGCAAAAATCCGCCAAACTGCGCCGGCACAATCTGCCGCATCCCGCATTCCGGGCAATTGATTTCCGAAAAAGACGGCAGATGGGAAACATCCAGAGTCTTCTGACAACCGGCGCATGTCAAGCGCGATACCCGATCCGCTTCAATTCCGACGGAACCGTCCTTGCTCACGATGCACGCCTCATTTCACCCAGCACGCCAAAATTGCCGCCCGCCTTCCCGGCGGACGCAATTTTTAATTTGCATAATTAATCGGCATGATATACTACCTTGTTGGAAATATCAATGCTGGAATTATTAGTTTTTCGGGAGCGCGTCGCATGCAATCCTGACGGACGGCGCCCGGGGCCGGAACGGGTGTCCTGTGGTTACACCGGCGATACGGCAAAAATTATGCATCCCATCTGTTTTTATATCGGATCCCGCCCGATTTACTGGTACGGCGTGATGATGGCCGCCGCCTTCCTGGCCGCCATCGCGCATTGGGCCTGGCTGGCACGGCGCGCCGGCCGACCGGCGGCCTATGGCTACGACCTGGCTTTCTGGCTGATGTTAGCGGGCATCATAGGCGCCCGGGTGAATTACGTCCTGGCCAACCCGACCGACTTCCGCGCCGCTCCCTGGACCGTGGTGCGGATTGACCAGGGCGGTTTGATTTACTACGGCGGCTTCGTCGGCGCGGCGCTGGCGGCCGTCATATTCGCCCGCGTCCGCCGCGAACGCCTGTGGTGGCTGGCCGACTTTGCCATCACCGCCATCCCGCTCGGCCACTTCTTCGGACGCATCGGATGTTTCCTTAATGGATGCTGTTACGGGGCGCCGGGCGCCGCGCCCTGGTGCTTCCCGCTGAACGGCACGCCGCGGCACCCCGTTCAATTATACGAAGCCGTATGGAATCTGGCGGTGTACCTGGCGCTGACCCGGTTGTTCCTGCGCCGCCGGACCGATGGGGTGGTATTTGCGTCCTACCTGATGCTTTACCCCGCCGGACGGTTCCTGCTGGAATTCTGGCGGGGCGATCCGCGCCAGTTGTTGTGGGGAATGCATATCGCCCAGTGGTTCAGCCTGGCATTGATCGCGGCCGGCGCGGCGCTGGGCTTGAAATGCCTGCTCCGCCGGCCGCCGCCTGAAACCTGAACTCCCCGGCAAAACTGCGCCGCCGCGGCGGAAGCTGTAAAAGGCAATGCAATGAATACAGGCAAAATGACTCCCCGCCAACTCCGGCGCCGGCTGCTGGTCATGGCAATTTTAATGGTCATCGTCCCGGCCGTCATGGTTCCGGTATCCATACTCGGTTTGCGCGGCTTGCTGAACGAAAAACTGGCCCAGCCCGCCGAAAAAAAATTAGAGCAGATGGAATCACCCTTCTTCCAGCGCCAGGGCATACGCACGGTGGAGCAATACGACGATTATTGGAAGGCGGCTTTCGGACGGCGCCCCACCCTGCAGGATCATGCCGCTTTTTACACGCCGCTGCTGCTGCTCGGCGTCCTCCTGGCCGGCGCCTGGTTTTTCAAGCGCTGGGCCCTGCTGTGCGGTCTGGCATTTGCCGGCTTCCGCATCCTGTGGCATGCGGCGTTGGCCTTCCTGGCCGGCTCCCGCGCCGGCCTGCCGGTTGCCGGCATGGTGCTGATCGTGCTGTACGGTTACCTGTTCTGCCTGCTGCTGCAAATGCTGGATGCCATTCAACCCTTTGCATTCCGGCGCAATAAATTCATCCGGCCGCCGGATCAGCCGGCCGGATGAAAAAACGCGGCTATCGGCATGGCGGAGGCCGGCAAAGACCGCAACATTGAAATCATTCCCGCAGTCCTGGAATATGCCCGGATCATCGCACACCCCCGCCGCCGGCGCTGAAGGCGGCCGGGAGTTAAATTTTACCGCGGAACATGACGCGGCGGAACGCCTTGACGTCTGGCTGGCCGGGCGGCTGCCCGGCCTGTCGCGCGCGCGCCTCCAGGCGCTGATCCGCGCCGGCAATATTACCGTTGATGGCCGGGCGGCAAACGGGCATCGCCGGTTGAGAGCCGGCCAATGCGTCCGGGTCGGCATCCCGGCCCCGCAGCCGGCCAAACCCGCCGCGCAGGATATCCCGCTTGATATAATCTACCAGGACGCCGATCTCATCGTCGTCAACAAACCCGCCGGCATGGTGGTGCACCCGGCCCCGGGCCATGCTTCCGGCACCCTGGTCAACGCCTTGCTGCACCATTGCCCGGACCTCGCCGGCATCGGCGGCGAATTGCGCCCGGGGATTGTCCATCGCCTGGACCGCGATACGAGCGGCCTGCTGGTGGCCGCCAAGCATGAAGCCGCCCTGCGCAGCCTGGCCGACCAATTCAAAAAACGCCAGGTCCGCAAGGAATACCTGGCGCTGGTGCGGGGCGCGCCGCCCGTGGCAGGATCCATCAACGCCGCCATCGGCCGGCATCCCGTGCAGCGCAAAAAAATGGCTTTGTCCGAACGCGGCCGCGCCGCGCTGACTTCCTTCCAATGCCTGGCTGTTTACCCGCAGGCCGCCCTGGTCAGGTTGCGCATCCACACCGGCCGCACCCATCAGATCCGCGTGCACATGGCGCACCTGGGCCATCCCGTGCTGGGCGACCAGGTTTATGGCCGGCAACGCGCCGGCCTGCTTTCCGCACCGCGCCAGATGCTGCACGCCGCGCGGCTGGAATTCCGGCACCCGGCCGACGGACGCCTGATGTCATTTGCCGCACCGCTGCCGGAAGACATGCGCGCCATTATCCAACGCCTGAAAAAAGAAACCCATGCTGCAAAGTAAGATCAAAATCGCGCTGCTGTCACACAAGCTCTGCCGGAACGGCGCGCATATCCTGGCCGCCGTCTCCGGCGGCGCGGACTCCATCGCCATGCTGCACCTGCTGCATTCCCTGGCGCCGGAGCTGGGATTGCGCCTGACAGTCGCGCATCTCCACCACGGCCTGCGCGGAGCGGATGCGGATACCGATGCCGCTTTTGTGCGCGAGGCCGCGCGCCGCCTGAACTGCCCCGGCGTCTTCGCCCGCGCCGATATCCGGCGGCGCGCCCGGCGGCAACACGTTTCCCTGGAAATGGCCGGCCGCGCCGCCCGCTATGATTTTCTCGTCAAAACCGCCCGCCGCCTGCATTGCGACGCCGTGGCCACCGCCCATACCGCCGACGACCATGTGGAAACCATGCTGCTGAAACTGGCCCGCGGCGCCGGGCCGCAGGGTTTGTGCGGCATCAGCCGCCTGGCGGAACATCGCGGCGTCAGCATCATCCGTCCCCTCCGCGACATCTGGCGGCGCGAATTGCTGGCATACCTGCGCCGCCGGCGGCTGGGCTGGCGCGAAGATGCCAGCAACGCCGATACCGCCTTCCTGCGCAACCGCGTGCGCCATGCGGTATTGCCCATGCTGATGCGGCAACTGAACCCGCGCCTGCGCCAGGCGCTCTGGCGCACCGGTGAAATCATGGAACAGGAAAACGCCTGGCTCGCCGAACTGGCCGGGCCGATTTACCGCCAGTGCCGCCTCCCGGGTCAAACTCCAATCCTGAACTGCGATTTGCTGAAAGCGTATCCCCTGGCGGCGCGGCGCCGCGTCCTGCGGCTCTGGCTGGCCGAAGCGGGCATACCGCCCGAAGCCCTCAATTTCGAGGCCGTGCAGCGGCTGGAAAAACTTCTGCCGGCAGGCCGCAGCGGCCGCGCAGCGCATCTGCCCGGCGGATTTTGCGTGCGCCGCGAATATTCCCTGCTCCGCATCAACCCGCCGGCGGACGCCCGCCGGGCCGCAGCCCGCCGGACGGAACGGCTCACCACAGGTTCGCCCTCCAGGCCGGCCATGGCCGACGGCGGCTTCGAGGTGGTTTTAAAAATCCCCGGCCGCACCGCCCCGCGCGATCAAGCCTGGCGGATTGACTGCGCCCTGGAACCCAAACCGGCCGCGATTGCAGGCGCGCCCGATTGCGCCCTGGTATCGGCCGCCCGCTGGCGGCGCGGGCGGATTACCGCCCGGAACTGGCGGCCGGGCGACCGCATGCAGCCGTTCGGCATGATGGGCACGCGCAAAATCCAGGACATCTTCAGCGACTTGAAAGTGCCGGCCAGCCGGCGGCGGCAACTGCCCATACTTGTCTGCCGGGGCGAAATCGTCTGGGTGCCGGGATACCGCATTGCCCGCGACTGGGCGGTCCGCCCCTCCGACCGGTGGGTGTTGCGGATCAGGCTGATATCGGCGTCCGGCCATGCTTGACCCTGCCGATTAAATGGCGTATGTTTTCAAAGCATTGTGGCAGTGTGCCATTTATAAATTCAGCGCCAGGTTTAACCCATGACTGCCATATCTCCTTCTAACCGCCCGCCCCCATGACCGCGTCCGATTCCCAAACGCATCGTCCCCGGCGGATTTTTAAAATCGCCGCTACGTTCCGGGCGCTCCGCTTTCCAAACTACCGTTACATGTGGCTGGGCCAGTTAGGCCACTCGGCCGCCGTATGGATGGAGCAGGTTGTGCGCCCTTTGCTGGTGCTGGAATTAACCGGCGCGCCGCTCCAGGTCGGACTGGTGGTGGCGGTGCGGATGGCGCCCCAACTGCTTTTCGGCCTGCTGGCCGGCGCGGCGGCCGACCGGTACGACAAACGCCGGATATTGCTGGCCACGCAATGGATCACCCTCTCCATGCACCTGGTCCTCGCCGTGCTGATCCTGACCGGCAACCTTCAAATCTGGCATGTTTTCATCACGGCTTTCATCGCCGGTGCCTCGATGGCCTTCAACCAGCCGGCCCGGCAATCCATGATCCCGCGCCTGGTACCGCCCGATGCCCTGCTCAACGCGATCGCCCTGAACACCGCGGCCATCAACATCATGCGCGTTCTGGGCGCCAGCCTGGCCGGGGTGCTGCTGATATTCATGGATTACGGCCAGGTTTACCTCATGAATGCCGTTATCTTCCTGTATGTGATCTGGGCCACCGGGAAAATCGCTTTCAAGGAATCAGCGCGAAACGCACCGGACTCTGCGGCTCCCGCCGGACATGCGGCCGGCCTGGCGCGGGGCCTGCTCGCAGGATTCCGTTACATGCAGGCCAATTCCGTGGTCCTGTACCTGGTGGGTTTAGGGCTGGTGATCTTTGTCGTCGGGTCCCCTTACCAGCAGGTATTCGTACCATTGCTGGCTTTGGATGTGCTCAAAATCGGGCGGGCGGGCGCCGGCGGATTGCTGGCCTGCTCAGGCGTGGGATCCCTGATCGGCTCGCTGGCGATTGCCTCGCTCCAGAAATTGCCGCGGCGCGGCCTGACTTTGATGGCCTGCATCGTATTGTTCGGCCTGGCGCTGCTGCTGCTGGCGTTCAGCCGGTCGGTAATGCTCTCCGCCGCGGCGCTGATCATTGCCGGCATGATGACGACCGCCTATAATTCATTGAACATTTCGCTGCTGGTGGAAAATTCAGCGGCGGAATATCACGGACGGGTGTTGAGCCTGCTCAGCCTGGACCGGGGATTGGTATCGCTGGGCGCGGTGATCGCCGGCGGCCTGGCTCAAGCTTGCGGCCCGCTGATCGGCCTGGCCATCCTCGCCCTGGCCTGTATTGCATTGACCTTGGCGATCTGCGCCATGTCGCCGGCCATCCGGAAAATCAAATGATGTCTGTTCTGGAAATTTACATGGTTGGCTTTATAGCGGACAAATAAATGACGCCG